>CALEXZ010000114.1 GCA_937926195.1 uncultured Actinomyces sp. | reverse complement strand
GCTCGTAGCCGGAGTAGGTGTGCAGGACGTACCACTCGCCGGGCAGCGAGGACATGTGCTTGCGGAAGTCCTCAAGCGGGTCGACCTCGGGGGTCGCCTGGGCCTCGGGCTCGACGTCGGCGACGGCCGCGACGGTCTCGGTGGTCTCCTCAGGGAGGATCTCCTCGGACACGGTTACCTGCTTTCCTCTGTACGGGGGCGTGCGGTGCGGGTCAGGCGAACAGCCACATGACGAGGCGGTCGAAGGCCAGGTCAAGCACGCCAGTGAAGGCCATGATCGCGACGATGAAGACAACGACGACGCTGAAGTAGGTCCACAGCTCCTTCGACGTCGGCCAGACGACCTTGCGCAGCTCGTCGACGACCTCACGCAGGAAGCGGGGGACGCGCCCGAACAGGCCGGTCCTCTTGCCATGCGCGCCCTTGGCGACGGCGTTACCGTGGCTCATACGTGTGGTTCCTCAGGGTCGTCGGTCTCGTTCAGCGCCCGGTGGCGGGCGAGAGGACGGAACCGACGGGATCTCCCGACAGATCCGCCGTTCTCAGCAGGGCAGGCGGGACTCGAACCCACAACCGCCGGTTTTGGAGACCGGTGCGCTACCAATTGCGCCACTGCCCTTCAGCGGTGTCTCATCCTGCCATATGGACTGCGGAACGGGAAATCTCGCCGCCGTGGGCTGCACCACGTCCCACCCGAGAGTACGATCAGGTTGTCTGACGTCCGACACCGTGGGCGGAGCGTGCCGGCCCCGCACCCCCGCCCACGCCCACAGCGACCCCGAGCAGTCTCAACGAGGAGAGCCATGACCACCGCCCCCTACGCCGTCCTCGGCGCCTACGCCTCCCTGCCCGACACCCGTGAGCAGACCGAGGCCTACTACCGTCTCCTGGCCGACCTGCCCGGGGTGCGCGGCCTCGAGCTGCCCTTCCGCGACGACCTGGGCGACCTGCCCTGGCTCGCCGCCCAGCTCGCCCCCGCCTGGGACCGCAACGTCGTCACCGCGATCCCGGGCACCATGGTGCGGGTGTGGGCCACCGGCACCTTCGGGCTGGCCTCCACCGACACCGAGGGCCGCCGGGCAGCCCTCGCCTTCACCCGGCAGGTGCGCGACGGCGTCGAGGCACTGCGCGAGGCCGCCGGGCGCGACGTCGTCGGCGGCGTCGAGCTCCACTCCGCCCCCTCCGGCGCCCCGGGCACCGCCCACGACGCCGAGGCCTTCGGCGAGTCCCTCACCGAGCTCGCCGACTGGGACTGGGGCGGCGCCACCCTGCTCGTCGAGCACTGCGACGCCTTCGTCTCCCCCGAGCGCGGAGAGAAGCGCATGCTCACCATCGAGGCCGAGATCGAGGTCGTCACCACGCTCAACCGCCCCGACGTGCGCATGAGCATCAACTGGGGCCGCAGCGCCCTGGAGGGCCACGACGGCGCCCTCGCCCTGGAGCACGTGCGCCTGGCCCGCGCCGCGGGCCTCCTTGAGGGCGTGACCTTCTCGGGCGCGGGCCCGGTGGACACCCGCTACGCCAAGGCCTGGATGGACGGTCACCTTCCGCTGGACGCCGACGAGCCGGGCTCGGTCATGAGCGCCGAGGACGTGCGCGACTGCACGCTGGCGGCCCTGTCCCCCGAGGAGTCCCCCGCCCCGGCGGCCCACTACCTCGGCGCCAAGTGCCAGGTGCCCACCGAGGCCGCCCTGGAGCAGCGCGCCGCCATGCTGCGCCGCATCCTCCAAGCCACGGGCACCGACGCCTGAGCCGTCGACCCGCGCCCGGCCCGAGGACGCCGGGCGCGGGGTGGGGGCAGCCCGACACCCCTTCGCCAGGGAGCAGGATGGTCCCTGCCCACCGCCCGGCGACACGCTTGGGCCATGACACCAATCCCCACCAAGCACAACCTCCCGCCCGCTGCGGGACACGCCGGTCACGTCCCGTCAGCGATCTCGGTGCGCGGCCTCACCCGCGTCTTCGAGATCCCCGGCCGTGGCGACACCTGGGTGCGGGCGCTCGACGGCGTGGACGCCGACATCGCCGCGGGCAGCTTCACCGCCGTCGTCGGAGCCTCGGGCTCAGGCAAGTCGACCATGCTCTACTGCATGGCCGGGCTCGACCAGCCCACCACCGGCCGGGTGACCCTGCTGGGCACCCCCGTCACCGACCTGCCGCCCGTCGAGCGGGCCGCCTTCCGGGCACGCGAGATCGGTTTCATCTTCCAGGACTACAACCTCATCGCCTCCCTGACCGCGGTCGAGAACGTCACGCTGCCCTCGCGCCTGGCCGGCAAGCCGGTGCGCCGTGCCGACGCGGTCAGTGCCCTGGCCCGGGTCGGGCTGGAGCACCGTGCCGACCTCAAGCCCCACCAGCTCTCGGGCGGGGAGCGCCAGCGCGTGGCCATCGCCCGCGTCATGATGAGCCGTCCGCGGATCGTCTTCGCCGACGAGCCCACCGGCGCCCTGGACCTGGAGTCCAGCCGCACGGTCCTGGACTGGCTCGCCGCCCTGGCCGACGAGGGCGTCACCGTCGTCATGGTGACCCACGACGTCGAGGCAGCGGCCCGGGCCGGCAACGTCGTCGTCATGAGCCAGGGGCACCTGGCCGGCTGGACGGCCTCGCGCGACCCGCGTGAGATCGCCGACCTCGTCCACGCCTCCAGGTCCTGAGGAGCCACCATGACACTGCTTGTCCTCAAGGACCTCAGGCACCACGCCGGCACGTGGGTGTTCTCCCTGCTCGTCGCCGTCACCGGCGGCACCTTCATCAGCGTCACCATGTCCTCCTGGTACAGCGCCCACCACTGGGCACAGGGACAGGCCAACGTCCAGGAGCTCGAGCTCGCCTCCAGCATCATCGGCAGCAACCTCGTGGGCTACTCGGGACTGGCGACCGCCGTCGTCCTGGCCTCGACCCTCGCGCTCACCGTCACGGCCCAGCGGCGCTCCCACGCCCTGTGGAAGGTCGTGGGCATCCCCGCGGCGCGTATCCGGCGGATCGTCACCGTGCAGGTCGCCCTCGTCGGGCTCATCGGCGGGGCCCTGGGCACCGCGCTCTCACCGGTGGCCACCGGCTGGTACCTGCGCTCGTGGCGGGAGTTCAACCTGTTCCCCGCGGACATGCCCGTGCTCCTGCCCTGGTGGGCCCCGCTGCTCACCCTCACGCTCACGACCGTGTTCTGCGTGCTGGGTGGTCTGGGGGCCGCCCGCCGAGCCGCCTCCACCAGTGAGATGCAGGCGCTGCGTGAGGCCGCGGCCCCGCAGGCACGCACCCACGTGTGGCAGTGGGTGGCGGCGGGCGTCCTCATCCTGGCGACCGTCATGCTGCCCGTCCTGCACCTCATGGACGAGAAGGCCCTGGTCGCCGGGGACCTCGACGCTGTCTCCGCCGCGGAGCAGGCGGAGGAGCTCGCGGCGCTGCAGGAGATCATGACGCCCGCAGGACGGGCCACCACCGGCGGGGCGATGGGGCTCACCCTGGCCCTGGCCGCCCTGTGCATCCCGGCCTGGACGCTGCGGCCCCTGCTCGTCGCCTGGACGGGGCTGGTGCGCACCCGCAGCACGGCCTGGTTCGCGGCGCGGGCCAACGCCGTGCACCGCTCCTCCCTCAGCCTCACGACCATCACCCCCTTCGCCATCGCCGTAGGCATGACGGGTGCGGTCTACGCGACGGTCGGTGCCGGGCGCGCCCTGGGATCCACCGGCGGCGTCAACGGCTTCCTGGCCGTGGCAGTGCCCATCTTCATCGTCACGGGCGTGGGCGGGGTGGCGAACATCGCCATGGTCGGCGGCGCCCGGCGCCGGGAGGGCGCCCTCCTGGGAGTCCTGGGGGCGAGCCGGGCGACCGTGCTGCGCTCGACCGTGCTGGAGGGCACCATCTACGCCGTCACCGGTATCCTCTTCGGCCTGGCGGTCTGCCTCTTCTCGGCAACCGCGTCGGCGGTGTTCTCCGGCGGGGGCCTGACCGTCCTCGTGCACGCGCTGCCCCTGAGCACCCTCCTGCCGGTCGTGGCCGCCTGCCTCGTCCTGTCGGTCGCCACGGCCTGGATCCCGTCGGCGCTGGACCGCAAGCCCGCCTTCGAGAGGCTGAGGGTGCCCGTGTGAGGCGGCCCGCCGTGGCGGGCACCGCCCCCGCCACGGCCACGGTCCCGCGCCCGGCCCCGGTCGCCAGGACGGCCCCGCCCCGTCCTAGCGACCGGGACGTGTCAGGCGCGTTGCCGGCGCACGTGCGAGCATGGGGACGTGAGTACTGCACCTAGGTCCCGTGTCTCCGCACGCCTGTCCGCCATCGCCCCCTCCGCCACGCTCGTCGTCGACACCAAGGCCAAGGCTCTCAAGGCCGCCGGCCGCCCCGTCATCGGCTTCGGCGCCGGCGAGCCCGACTTCGCGACCCCCGACTACATCGTCGAGGCCGCCGTCGCCGCCGCCAAGGACCCCGCGAACCACAAGTACACCCCGGCCAAGGGCCTGCCCGCCCTGCGCGAGGCCGTCGCCGCCAAGACCCTGCGCGACTCCGGCTACGAGGTCTGCCCCGAGGACATCGTCATCACCAACGGCGGCAAGCAGGCCGTCTACCAGGCCTTCGCCGCGATCGTCGACCCGGGTGACGAGGTCATCCTCCCGGCCCCGTTCTGGGTCACCTACCCCGAGTGCATCCAGCTGGCGGGCGGCACCGCCGTCGAGGTCTTCGCCGGCGCGGACCAGGACTACAAGGTCACGGTCGACCAGCTCGAGGCAGCCCGCACCGAGCGCACCAAGGCGCTGCTCGTGTGCTCCCCCTCCAACCCGACCGGTGCCGTCTACACGCCCGCCGAGCTCACCGCCATCGGCCAGTGGGCCCTGGAGCACGGCATCTGGGTCATCACCGACGAGATCTACGAGCACCTGCTCTACGACGGCGCCCCCAGCGCCCACATCGTCGCCCTCGTGCCTGAGCTGGCCGAGCAGACCATCGTCCTCAACGGCGTGGCCAAGACCTATGCGATGACCGGCTGGCGCGTGGGCTGGATGATCGGCCCCGCCGACGTCACCAAGGCCGCGACGAACCTCCAGTCGCACCTGACCTCGAACGTCGCCAACGTCTCCCAGGTGGCCGCGCTCGCGGCCGTGCGCGGAGACCTGTCCGCGGTGTACACGATGCGTGAGGCCTTCGACCGGCGTCGCCACCTCATGGTCGACATGCTGCGCCAGGTCGACGGGCTCGTCGTGCCGATGCCCCAGGGCGCCTTCTACGCCTACCCGAGCATCGAGGGCCTGCTGGGCAGGACCCTGCGCGGCACGGTCATCGACTCCTCGATGACCCTGGCCAATCTCGTCCTGGAGCACGTCGAGGTCGCCGTCGTCCCCGGCGAGGCCTTCGGCCGCTCCGGCTACCTGCGCCTGTCCTACGCGACGAGCGACGAGAACATCGCCGAGGGCGTCGGGCGCCTGCAGGAGCTGCTCGCCGAGGCCCGCTGAGCCACCACCGGCCCGCTGCGCACGACGGCGGCCGCCCACGTCGGTGGGCGGCCGCCGTCGTCATGTCCCCGGGTCGGCGGGGCAGGTGGTCAGTCGGTCAGCGCCCCCACCGGGTCCTCGTCCTCCTCCTGGGGCACGGAGCTGAACTCGTCCCCCGGGCGGCGCAGGTCGGGGTCCTGAGCGAGGTAGGCGCGCGTCTCGCGGGCGATGAGCCCCGACAGGAGCACCAGGCCGATGAGGTTGGGGATGGCCATGAGGCCGTTGGCGATGTCCGCGATGGTCCACACGACCCCCAGGCTCGTGACCGTGCCCACGAAAACCAGGACGACGAAGCACAGGCGGAAGGGCAGGATCGAGTGCACGCCCGCCAGGCGCACCGCGCAGCGCTCGCCGTAGTACGCCCAACCGAGGATGGTCGAGGCCCCCAGGAAGACCATGGCGACCGAGACGATGTAGTGGCCCCAGCTGCCCGGCAGGCCCGTGCTGAAGGCCTCCGCCGTCATCGTGGCCGGGTTCGAGCCCGTCCACGTGCCCGTGGTGAGGATGACCAGTCCCGTGCAGGAGACCACGATCATCGTGTCGATGAAGGTCTGGGTCATGGAGACCAGGCCCTGGCGGGCGGGGTGGTGGGTGCGGGCGGAGGCCGCGGCGATCGCGGCCGAGCCCATGCCGGACTCGTTGGAGAAGATGCCGCGGGCGGCGCCGTACTGCAGCGCCACCATCATCGTCGAGCCCAGGAAGCCGCCGGTGGCCCCGTGCCCGGTGAAGGCGGTGGACACGACGAGCCACAGGGCGTCGGGCACCGCCGCCAGGTGTCCGCCGATGATCCACAGGCAGCCGCCGACGTAGAAGACGATCATGAGCGGCACGAAGGCCGCCGTGACCGTGCCGATGGCCTCGATACCGCCCAGCAGGACCGCTCCGACGGCGACGGCCAGCAGGATGCCGACCAGCGGCGCGTCCGTGTCGAAGGAGTTCGACAGCTGCTCGGCGATGGAGTTGGACTGCACCATCGTGCCGATGCCCAGGCAGGCGCCCAGGGTGGCGAAGGCGAAGAAGACGGACAGGACGGTGCCGAGCCGACCGGGGATGGCCTTCTTGAGGTAGTACTGGGGGCCGCCGGACTGGTGCCCAGTGGCGTCGGTCTCGCGGAAGCGCACCGCGAGGAAGGCCTCGGAGTACTTCGAGGCCATACCGAAGAAGGCGGTGACCCACATCCAGAACAGGGCGCCCGGCCCGCCGATGTGGATGGCCGTGGCGACACCGACGATGTTGCCGGTGCCGACCGTGGCCGCCAGCGCCGTCGTCAGCGCCTGGTAGTGGGACAGGTCGCCGTCGGCGGTGCTGCGCTCTCCGTCCTCACGGTCGAGAAAGGCGAAGCGCAGGGCGGGCAGGAGCTTGCGGACCTGCACCAGGCGCAGCCGCCAGCTGAGCAGGATGCCGGCGCCCAGCAGCATCCAGATGAGGAGCCAGGGGCCCCAGAGGATGTCGTCGAAGGCAGTCAGCGCCTCCGCGACGCCGGTGGCGCGCACGGTCGGGGAAAGGGTCGGAGTGAGGGAGGTGATGAGCATGGGAGAGTGCCTTGTCGTCCCGGGTCGGATCACCCCCAGCATGGCAAAGGGCCACAGATCAGCCATCATCATCTCACCCATAGGGACACCTGTGTCGCGTCTGTCGGGCGCTGGAGGACCAAGGGCCGTGGCACCGGGTGGTGGAAAGGACGTGGCCGTGGGCCCCGCGCCGCCCTGTCGGTGGGCCCCTGCGCGGCCCCGAGCGAACCCGTGCCGAGCCTGCTAGCAGCTCCTGACGGCGCCCCCCGTCAGTGGGACTCGTCAGTGAGCCCCGCGTCGGGCCTGGATCTCCCGGGCCTGGGCCAGCCACAGCTCGGCGCGGGCCAGGCGGCCCTCGGCGTCCGGGCGCCAGGGACCGCCGTCGTCCCGACGCGCCCCGGCCACGAGCGACAGCACGACCCCGGCGCAACGGGCCCGCAGCGCCACCGGGTCCACCTGGGACTCGGCCAGCAGCGTCCAGGTGTCCAGGACCGGGCGCAGGTGCGGGTAGGCGGCGGGCGCCAGGTGGTCCAGGACGCTCACGTGCCCCAGCAGGCAGGCGAGGTCGTCCACCCGGTAGCCGGGACCCAGGGAGTCGACGTCGAGCAGCGAGGCCACCCCCTCGCCCTCCATGAGGACGTTGGCCTCGTAGAAGTCCCCGTGCACGGGCACGATCGGGCCGGGGTCGGAGGCGGCCATGAGCTGCTCGACCCCGTCGGCGACGGCCCGGGCCCGCGAGGCGTGCTCGGGCAGGACGGTGGCGGCGGCGTGGGCGTAGTGGCGGGCGCGCTCGGACCAGGCCGGGTGGCGCTCGAGCCGCAGGGCGGACAGGGGCAGGGAGTCGAGCAGCGCGGTGAGCGAGTCGAGCACGCGCCGCGCCTGCGCGGTGTCCATGCCGCGCGAGAGCAGGCCGGACAGGGCCACCCCCTGACCGGTGGACAGCAGGACGAGGCCGTCGGGGTCGTCCCGCAGGACCTCGGGCGCCGGCACGCCTGCCGCACGCAGCATGCGGTGGCGCTGGGCGAAGGCGCCCGAGACCGAGGGCCGCAGGACCTTGGCGTAGGAGGTCGAGCCGTCACGGTAGGTCACCCGCACGACGGCGCGCCGGGTGGGGCGGTAGGCGACCATCGTCGCCTTGACCGGTGAGCCCAGCCGGTGCGACAGCAGCGAGGGGGTGCAGGCGACCGCGAGCGCGGGCAGCTCCGGGTCGGCCGGGTGGCGCCACACGTGCACGGCGGGGCCGTCGCCGCCCGTGGGCGCGACGAGGCTGACGCCGGGGGCGTGCGGGTTGGTGAGCCGGGCGGTGGTGGCACACAGGTACTCGGTGCTGCGACTGCCGTCAGGGGAGGCGACGACGGCGGTGTAGCCCACGCTCACGCCTGCGCCGGGGCGGTGGTGGACGGAGTGGACCTCCCAGGAGAGCAGCTGCTGCTGCGCCGGAGCGAGGGCCGCGGCGAGCACCGAGGCGGCGCGGGGGCCGGTGAGGAGGGCGACCTCCTCCGGCTCCTGGCGGGCGTTGCTCATGGGGACAGTCTGCCTCACCTGTGCCCGACTGCGTCACACCGCGGCCGTGGGACAATCCGGCCATGCGTGACCTCGCCTCCCTGCCGAAGGCGCACCTGCACCTGCACTTCACGGGTTCCATGCGCCTGGACACGCTCATCGACCTCGCCCAGGGCTCACGCACCCGTCTGCCGTCCTCCTTCATCGACGGCGACCCCCTGCGCGTGCCGGCGGATCACCGCGGCTGGTTTCGCTTCCAGCGTGCCTACGACACCGCCCGTCACCTGGTGACCAGCGAGGAGGTCATGCGCCGCATCGTGCTCGAGGCGGCGCTGGACGACGCCGAGGAGGGCTCCCGGCGCCTGGAGATCCAGGTCGACCCGACCTCCTACGCGCCCTTCGTCGGCGGGCTCACCCCCGCCCTGGAGATCATCCTCGACGCGGCGCGCCAGGCCACCATCCTGTCGGGGGTCGAGGTCGCGGTCGTCGTGGCGGCCTCACGTATCCGCCACCCGCTGGACGCCCGCACGCTCGCCCGCCTGGCGGTGCGCTACGCGGGGGACGAGCCGGGCACCGTCGTCGGCTTCGGGCTGTCGAACGACGAGCGGGCCGGGGACACGGCATCCTGGGGGCCGGCCTTCCGCATCGCCCGCCGGGCGGGGCTGGCCTCCCTGCCGCACGGGGGCGAGCTGCTGGGGCCGCGGCACGTGCGCGACGTCGTCAACGCGCTCGGGCCCACGCGGCTGGGCCACGGGGTGCGCACGAGCGAGGACCCGGCGCTGCTGGACCAGGTGGTGGCGGCGGGCATCAGCCTGGAGGTGTGCCCGGCGTCGAACGTGAGCCTGGGCGTGTACCGCCAGACCGGGGACGTGCCCCTGACCACGCTGCTGGAGCACGGTGCGCAGGTGGCGCTGGGGGCCGACGACCCGCTGCTGTTCCGCTCGCGCCTGACCGCGCAGTACGAGATCGCCCGGTCCCTGGGGCTGGACGACGCGGCGCTGGCCGAGCTGGCCAGGGGCTCGATCCGGGCCTCGTTGGCCTCGGCGGCCTCGAAGGCCAGGTGGCTGGGCGAGGTGGACGCCTGGCTGGCGGCCCCCGGCCCGACGCCGAGCGGGGGCTCCGGCCCGACACCGAGCGGGACCCCCGGCCCGACGCCGAGCGGGGGCTCCGCGCGATGAGCCGGCCCACGCTCAAGGACGTCGCCGAGGCCACGGGCTACTCGGTGTCCACGGTCTCGCGCGCGCTCGCCGACAGCCCCCAGATCAGCGAGCGCACCCGCCGCCACATCCACGAGGTCTCACGCAGGCTCGGCTACCAGGCCGACCCGATCGGCAGCCTGCTGCGCGCCCCGCGCCCGCGCGTCATCGGCCTGCTGTGCGTCCTGAGCCAGGAGCTGCACGTCGTCTACCGCGACCACCTGCTGGCGCAGGCCGAGGCCCGCAGCCTGCGCATGGTCACCGAGAGCGTCGGCCCCTTCCGCAGCGCCGCCGACGCCGTGCACAACCTCCGCCAGCTCAGGTGCCAGACGCTCATCGTCATCGACCCGGCCACGGGGGCGGGGGCGCTGGAGGCGCTCGGGGACGACACCGTCGTCATCGGCCAGGAACGCGCCGTCGTCGGCGCCGACCTCGTCACGAGTGACAACACGCGGGGCATGGACCAGCTCATCGCCCACCTGGCGGGGCTGGGGCACCGCAGGCTGGTCTATGTCGACTCCGTGCCGGGGGCCTCCGCCTCGGCGAGGCGCACGGCCTTCGCTCGTGCGGCAACGGCTGCGGGGCTCACCTTCGACGTCGTGGGGGGCGGCTCCGACGTCGACGCCGGGCTGGCCGCCGTCGCCCCCCTGCTGGAGGCGGGGGGCCCGCTCCACCCGGCGGCCTCCGACAGGCGCACGGCGGTCGCCTGCTACAACGACCAGTGCGCCCAGGGTGCGATTATCGCCCTGCTGCGCGCAGGCCTGCGGCCGGGCGCCGACGTGTCCGTCGCCGGCGTCGACAACTCCCGCCTGGCGGCCTCGTCGGCCTTCGACCTGACGTCCATCGACCGCCGTCCCGAGGAGGTCGCCAGGCTGGCGGTGGACCTCGCCGAGGCCAGGATCGCCACTGCCCCGCCCCCGGAGGCCCCGCAGTCCCTCGTCGTCGACACCGCCCTGGTGACCCGCTCCTCCACGGGCCCGGCTGCGCACTGAGGCGGCGCAACCGGGCCCGTGGGGGCTACTGCCCGTGAGGGGCTACTGGGCGTCGATCATGAGGCGTTGCAGCAGCTCGCGGTGGATCCTGCGGGGCGCCACGAGCACCGAGCCCTTCCACCTCAGGTCGAGGGGGGTGCCGTCCAGGCGGGTGAAGTCCACCCCGAGCTCGGTGCAGATGAGGCTCGCCGCGGCGATGTCCCACGGGGAGACCCACATGTGCACGAAGGCCCCGGCCCGGCCCGCGGCCACCTCCACGCACTCCAGCGCGGCGGAGCCGTAGCGGCGGTGCCCGCGGGACTCCTCCAGGCAGCGTGCGAGCCGGGGCAGTGCCCGTATCTCCTTGAGGTCGGTGATGATGACGGCGTCGCTCAAGCCCCGCTCGTCCCGCACCGGGGTGAGCGGCTCGCCGTTGCACCACGCCCCGCCTGCGCGCAGCGCCGTGTAGCACCGGGCGGAGACAACGTCCATGACGACGCCGAGCACGGGGACCCCGTCCTCGCACAGGGCCAGGGAGATCGCGTAGTCGCGGTGCGTCTCGACGTAGTTCATCGTGCCGTCGATGGGGTCGAGGACCCAGACCCGCCCGTTCCAGGTCTCGACGTCGTGCCCCTCCTCACCGAGCAGGGGGTAGCCGGACTCGGCCAGCAGGCGGCCGGCGATGCGCTCCTCGACGCGCCGGTCGACGGCGGTGACGAGGTCGTTGCGGTTGCTCTTGGTGGTCACCTGCAGGTCCTCGCCCGGGTCGCGGGCGATGGCTGCGCCCTCCTCGACGACGCGCACGGCGAGCTCGAGCAGCTCCTTGAGCCCCGGGGTCGTCGGCTCCGGCGCAGGTGTGGCGGTGCGGGTCATGACTCCTCCTTCTGGGCGAAGTCGCGGTCGCCGCGGATGACGCGCTCCTCCAGGACGGCGACGACGACGAGGCAGGCAAGGCCGACGAGGGCCGAGACGATGAGGACGGTGAAGGTCGATCCCCAGCCGTGCAGGGTGTGGCCCAGCACGTGGACGCCGTCCTTGGTCGGGTCGGCGATGCGTCCGAGCAGGACCTTGGCCATCGAGTCACCGAAGACGTAGCCGAAGGCGCGCGGCACGGCGTTGACGACGACGGTGGCGGTCTTGGGCGCGAAGCCGATGACGCAGATGCCGATGAGGGTCACCGGGCCGAAGATGAGGAAGCCGATGAGGAAGAGGGAGACGTAGACGAGCGTGGGCGTGGTGGCCTGGGAGTACATCCAGATGGGGATGATGACCAGGGCGATGCCGATGGCGGCGGCCAGGGCGCGGCGTCCGCCCATCTTGTCCGAGGCGTAGCCCCACAGGAGGGAGCCCGCCAGCCCGCCCAGCTCGAGGGCGATGGTGGAGTTGACCGCGACGTAGTCGGAGAACTTGAGCACGTCGTGGGTGTAGAGGACGTTCCAGTTGTCGATGCCGATGCGCACGCAGTAGGCGGCTACGTTCGCGATGCACAGGAACCACACGGCGGGGTTCTTGACGACGTAGTCCATGAGGATGCGGCCCTTGGAGACGTCCTCGGTGACGACGTCGGCCTTGGACTGGGGCTCCTCGAAGATCTCCTCGGGCGTGTTCCACCCCAGCTCGCAGGGGTCGTCCTTGCCGTAGAAGTAGCCCCACACACCGATGGGGATGGCGACGGCGGCCGGTACGACGAACATGCCGACGACGGAGCCGTGGAAGAGCGTGTTGGCGCCCCACAGGGCCAGGGCCCCGGCGATCATGGCACCGAGGTTGTGGGAGGCGTTCCACCAGCCGATGAAGCGTCCGCGCAGCCGCCTGGGCGTCCACCGGTTCATCGTGGAGTTGCAGCAGGGCCCGCCGGGCGCCTGCACGAGCCCGTTGAGGGACCACAGCAGGATCATCCAGCCGTAGGGGTTGTGCACGAGCGCGAGGATGACGCCGATGAGCACCGAGACGACGCCGGAGCCGATGAGCAGGGCGGAGACGACCTTCTTCGTGTTCCGCCCGTCGATGAAGAAGCCGAGGACGAGGCCGCCGAAGCCGTAGGTCAGGGAGAAGCCGAAGCCGATGGCACCGAGTTCGGTGGTGGTCAGCCCCACCTGGTCGACGAGGAAGGGCTGGGCGGACTTGAAGTTGGTGCGTAGGAGATAGAAGCCCCCGTAGCCGATGACGAGGACCGCGTAGGTCTTGAGGAACTCCCAGATCCAGCGCTTGCGCTGCATCTCGAGCGGTATCTGCCCCAGTGGCTTGGCGCGCAGCCCGAACAGGGTGCTGCTCTTGGTCATGATCCACCTCGTTGTGGTTCAGAACGGCGCGTCGAGGCCGGAGGCGCGTGGCCCCGACGACGATGACATGACACACACTACACAATCGTTTGCATTCAACGCAATCGATTGCACGAGCGGGCCGTGCCGCGGGCACGCGGGCCGGGGGACCTGCCGCAGCCCGCCCGCCGGTGCGGGCGGGCTGCGCACGCTCGGGCCTCACCTCGCACCGGGCCGGGGCCCGAGGCGAGGCAGGAGCGAGGGGATCAGAAGCCGACCGCGACGGGCTCGGGCACGAGCGTGATGCCGAAGGCGGCCTCGACGCCGCCCACGACCTCGTCGCGCAGGGCGGCGATGTCCGCTCCGGTCGCTCCGCCCCGGTTGGTCAGGGCGAGCACGTGCTTGGTGGACAGCGAGGCCCGGGGCGCCTCGGACCCGTTCCCGGCCAGCCCGTGGCCCTTGGAGAAGCCGGCGTGGTCGATGAGCCAGGCGGCGGAGGTCTTGACCAGGCCCTCGACGGCGGGGGCCTGACGGGTGGCGACCTTGCGCGAGTGGTCGGCCACCGGGAAGCGCGGGGCGTCGGCAGGCAGGGCCTCGGCCTGCTGCGCCGTCAGGACGGGGTTGGTGAAGAAGGACCCGGCGGACCAGGTGTCGTGGTCGGCGGCATCCAGGACCATGCCCTTGGAGGCGCGCAGGTCCAGGACGGCCTCGCGCACCGCCCGCGCGTCCACCCGCCGCCCGAGCTCGACCCCCAGGGCGGCGGCGAGCTGGCTGTAGGCGATGGGGGCCGACAGGGAGTCCTGGCGCACGTGAAAGGTGACGGACAGGACCACCCACCGTCCGGTGGGCCCCCACGTGCGTCCCCCGCCGACGGCGGCGTCGGTGAGCGAGCGCTTGAGGTCGGAGTCGCGGTAGGCCAGGTGGAGGTCGGCGAGCGCCAGGTGGACGCGTCGGCCGCGCAGGCGGTCCCAGGCGTGCACGGAGGCGAGCAGCTCAGCGACCTCCGCGCCATAGGCGCCGATGTTCTGCACAGGTGCGGCGCCCACCGTGCCGGGGATGCCCGACAGGGGCGCGAAACCGCCCCAGTGCGAGGCGACGGCCTGGCGCACGAGGTCGTCCCACGTGGTGCCCGCGGTGGCGGTGACCTCCACTCCTCCGCAGGAGGAGTCTGAGACGACGGCGACCTCCTGGCGCGCGTCGCGCAGCACGAGCCCGTCGAAGCCGGCGTCGGAGGCGAGGATGTTGGAGCCGCCTCCGACGACGAGCAGCGGGAGCCCGGCGTCGTCGGCCTCGCGCACGGCCTCGACGAGCGCCTCCTCGCTGCGGGCCTCGACGTAGGAGCCGATGGGGCCGCCGACCCGCAGGGTGGTGAGCTCGGCCATCGTCGTCGGCGCCGGGGCGTCGAGGGGGCGGGCGAGGGCGGTGACGGGGGCGGGCCAGTCCTCGGGCGCGGGCGTGGCCGACAGCGGCAGCAGACAACTGTCCCCCTCGCTGTGGGGGCCGGTCGGGACCGCGAGGGCCGGCGAGGAAGGGAGGTCGTGGCTCATGTCTGCTCCAGTCTGCTTCGGGCTGCGGCGCCAGGATAGGTGGCCGGCAGGCGCCTACCGGGACGCGACGGGGTCGCGGGGCGGGCAGGACACGCGTGTGCCCGGAGCGCACGGCCCCGGGCACATCCCGTCACTTCTTGTTGCGACGCTGGTGGCGCGTCTTGCGAAGGAGCTTGCGGTGCTTCTTCTTGGACATGCGCTTGCGGCGCTTCTTGATGACAGATCCCATGGGGACTCCTCGTTCGTCGTGCGTGCCGGTCGCTCGCGGTGCCGTCGGTGGGGCGGCGGGCCGACGCGGGCGCCGGGCGAGCAGGGAGGTGGACGGGAGGCGACCGCCGCGTCCACACAGGTGACCGGGCGATTCTAGCGGGTCTCAGGAGCCCGTCGACTCCGTCTCCTCGTGTCCCCAGTCACCCAGCCCTGCCGCAAGGTACTGCTCGACGGCGCGCTCGGGGACGCGGAAGGAACGACCGACCTGCATGGCCGGAAGGTCACCGGAGTGGACCATGCGGTACACGGTCATCTTCGACACGCGCAGGATGTCGGCGACCTCGGCCACGGTGAGGAACGAGGGGGCGCCCGAAGCGCCGGAGGTGGTGCGAAGACCCGGTGCCATGCGTGTGGTCCCGTCTGATGAGGTGCGGATGCGGAGCGGCGACGGCGAGGGCCGCGGCCTGTCCGCCGTCGGGCGCACGCCCGGGCGGACCGCGCCACTATAACCTGCGCCTCAGCAGACGCACAGGACATTGGGTACCACATCAGTCTCATTCCTCGCATCTCACACCTGTGGCCCCACCAGGAACGGGAGTGACCGGCGCGGGCGACGGGGCGGACGCCACCACCGGTCTGTTCGGGGAACAATGGCACCGTGCCCAAGCCGTCCCGCGCACGCTCGCCACGCACCGAGCACCGCGCCCCCACCGCTACGAGCCCGCGTCCTGCGCGTCCCGGGCCCGAGGAGGACGCGAGCCGCGGCGCCCGCCTGCGCGCCCTGCTGGAGCGCACGGGACTGCGCTCGCGTATCGAGCGCGCCGCCCGCTTCGCCCCCGCCAGGCTCGCCGTCATCGTCTTCGTCGCCATCATCGCCACCGTCACCGGGCTGCTGTGCCTGCCGCTGGCAACCCCGGAGGACAGCCCCGCCGTCAGCTTCGTCGACGCCCTCTTCACCGCGACGAGCGCCGTGTGCGTCACCGGCCTGACCACCGTGGACACGGCCACCGCCTGGTCGCCCTTCGGGCAGGCGGTCATCATCGTCGGCGCCTTCGTCGGAGGCCTGGGCATCATGACGCTGGCCTCGTTGCTGTCCTTCGCCGTCTCCCGGCACGTGGGGCTCACCCAGCGCATGCTGGCGGCGAGCGAGAACCAGTCCCGGCTGGGGGACGTGGCCTCCCTGCTGCGCGCCGTCATCTACACGGCCCTCGGTGTGGAGGCGGTGCTGGCCCTCGTGCTCTTCCCGCGCTTCCTCACGCTGGGACAGGACGTGCCCCACGCCCTGTGGTACGCGGTGTTCATGTCGCTGTCGATCTTCAACAACGCCGGCTTCGTCATCATGCCCGAGGGGCTGGCGCCCTACGCGAGCGACTGGTGGATGTGCCTGCCGATCGTCGTCGGCACGGCCGTGGGCGCCATCGGCTTCCCCGTCATCCTCGACGTCACCCGCCACCGCACGCGCCCGCGCCAGTGGACCCTGCACACCAAGCTGACGCTGACGACCTACACGGCCCTCGCCCTCGTGTCCTCCCTGCTCATCGGTCTCTTCGAGTGGCGCAACTCGGTGACCCTCGGCGGGCTGCCGACGCACGGGCGGGTCCTCAGCGCACTGCTGTCGGGCGTCAACGCGCGCTCTTCGGGGCTGGCGACCGTCGACACCTCCTCCATGCACGAGACGACCTGGTTCCTCCAGGACCTGCTCATGTTCATCGGCGGCGGCTCGGCCTCCACGGCCGGGGGCATCAAGGTCTCGACCTTCGCCGTCCTCGTGCTGGCGATCATGGCCGAGGCGCGCGGTGACGAGGACATCGAGGCCTTCGGCCGACGCATCACCCTGTCCACCGTGCGCCTGAGCGTCGCCGTCGTCTTCATCGGGGCCACCGCGGTGGGCGTGTCGACCCTCCTGCTGCTGCACATCACGAACCTGCCCCTGGACACGATCCTCTTCGAGACGGTCTCCGCCTTCGCGACCGTGGGGCTGAGCACGGGCATCACCTCGATACTGCCAGACTCGGGCAAGTACACGATCATCATCCTCATGTTCGTCGGGCGCGTGGGCACGATGACCCTGGCCTCCGCGCTGGCGCTGCGCGAGAGGCGCCGCGTCATCCGCATGCCCGCCGAGCGCCCGCTCATCGGCTGAGGCCCCAGCCCGCCCCCTCTGAGCGACCGGGCGGGCGGACGGTTACCCTGTCGCCAGCACGTGCGAGCCCAGCGGGCCCGCGACCTCGTCCTCAGGAGCGCTTATGGCCGCCGTCGACCGCACCGACTCGACCCTCGTCATCGGGCTGGGCCGTTTCGGCTCCGCCGTCGCCGCGACCCTCGACCGCCTGGGCCGTGAGGTCCTCGCCGTCGAGAAGGACCCGGTGCTGGTGCGCCAGTGGACGGGCCGGATCCCGCTGGTGGAGGCCGACGCCACCGACATGGAGGCCCTCGAGCAGCTGGGGGCCACGGAGTTCGGCACCGCGGTGGTGGGGGTGGCCTCCTCCCTGGAGGCCTCCGTCCTCATCGCCGGCAACCTTGTGGACCTGCAGACCCCACAGATCTGGGCCAAGGCCATCTCCCGCGCCCACGGGCGCATCCTGCGCCGCATCGGCGCCCACCACGTCGTCTACCCGGAGTTCGACGCCGGCCAGCGTGCCGCGCACCTGGTGTCGGGCCGCATGCTCGACTACATCGAGATGGAGAAGGGCGGCTTCACCATCGTCAAGATGCGACCGCCGTCGGAGCTGCACGGCTTCACCATCGGCGAGGCCCGTATCCGCTCGCGCTACGGCGTCACCGTCTTCGGTCTCATGAGCCCGGGCGAGCCCTTCGAGTACGCCTCGCCGGAGACCCGCGTGTCCCCCGAGGACGTGCTCGTCGTCGGCGGCGACGCCACGCTGCTGGAGCGCTTCGCCAACCGGGCCTGACAGCGCGCCGCCCGCGTCCGGCGTGGCAGACGGCACGCTCGGACGCAGGCGGTCGACGGTGGCGGCCGGTGCGGGAGGTCGCCCTCCCGCACCGGAGGCTCAGAGCACGCCCTTAAAGGAAAAACGGTGCTCGAGCCGACCGGTGGGCAGCTCGTGCTGCTCCTTGGGGCGTGCGCCCCAGGAGTCGTCGCCGGCAACCCCGCGGCGCATGAGCGCGGGGCGGATGACGGTGCGGCCCGTCACCGGCAGCTCGAACTCGTGCCGGGCGTTCTCCACCTCGAAGGGCGTCCACGGCAGGGCGCTGAGCTCGATCTCCCCGCCCGCCGGGGCGCTGACGAGCAGGCCACGGCCCGTGCGGTCCGTCACGCGCGCCCAGCGCACGCCCGTGTGGCTGCCGGACTCCTGCGGGTTGAGGTAGCCGGCCATCTGCTGGTCGACCTCGCTGGAGTACACGCCCAGGCGCCCACCGCCGCGGCGGTCGACGTAGGTCTCCTCGGGGCCCTCGCCGTAGAAGGTGAGGCGGTTGACGCTGCCCGGCACCTGGATCATCACCGACAGCTCGGGCAGCGAGGGCACCTCACCGGCCGGGTCGAGCACCTGGGTGACCTCCACCGTGCCGTCACCCAGCACGCGGTAGTCCATGCGGCAGCGGGTCCCCGGCAGGCCCGCCAGGGCGTAGGTGAAGGACACGGTGACGCTGCCGTCCTCGTGCTCGACAACCGCGGCGGGCCAGTCGTGGTCCTCGACCAGACGGGGGTAGCGCGAGGCCAGCTGCCAGGCGCCCTCCTCGTAGGGGCCGCCGTAGCCGCGCTCGTTGGCGGTCGGGGCGTGCCAGAAGCAGGGCAGCACGGGCGCGCTCAGCAGCTCGCTGCCGCCGTCGCGGGTGCGGCCGTAGCGGTAGGAGGTCAGCGCACCGGTGAGCCCGGAGAACATGACCTCGAAGGAATCCCCGTGCACCCCGATGTTGTAGCCGCCGCGCACGACGACGGGGCGGGCGGCCGGGTCGCCGGCCACGGCGAAGGCCGTCAGCTCATCGGCCGGGGCCTTGACGACGACGCCCTGGTCCCAGGCGACCTCCTCCCCGGCCCCCGCCCAGGCGGTGGCCTGGCGCAGGCGGAAGGAGACCGTCACGACGTACTCCCCCGCACTGCCGCCGGTGCCGTCGGGCAGCGCCAGGGGCAGCGGGTAGGTGGCGCTCTGGCCCGGAGCCACGTCGGTCTCCAGGTCCTGCGCGGCCACGAGGACGCCCTCGCGCTCGAGGGTGACGACGCAGTCGTAAGCGCTGGAGCGTGTGAACAGGAAACGGTTGGTGACCGTCACAGCCTCGGCAGTGACCTCGGTGCGCAGGCCCTGGAAGAGGTGGCGCACCTCCTGGATCTTGGGAGACTCGGTGTGGTCGGCGTAGAAGATGCCGTTGCCGCAGAAGTCGCCGTCGTGCGGGGTCTCGCCGTTGTCGCCGCCGTAGCCCCAGTACTCGGTGCCGTCGGGGGCGGTGAGACGGATGGCCTGGTCGGCGAAGTCCCAGATGAAGCCGCCCTGGAACAGGGGGTCGCGCTCGGTCAGGTCCATGTACAGGTCGACGCCGCCGAAGGAGTTGCCCATGGCGTGCGCGTACTCGCACAGGATGAAGGGCTTGTCGCGGTGGGTCCGCAGGAAGTCCTCGACCCCGGCGGCCGGGGTGTACATCTGGGAGGCGACGTCGGTGGAGTCCGGGCGGCGGTCGTCCCAGAACACGCCCTCGTAGTGGACGGGGCGCGAGTCCCTCTCACGCAGCAGGGCCGCCATGTCGGCGATGTTGTCGCCGCCGTAGGACTCGTTGCCGCAGGACCACATGACGACCGAGGGGTGGTTCTTGTCCCGCTCGTACATGTCGAGGGCACGGTCGAGGACGGCCTCGCGCCACTGGGGGTGGTTACCGGGCAGGGCGCCCGTCGCGTCCTGGTTCTGGCGCACGAGGAACTCCCAGGTGCCGTGCGTCTCCAGGTTGGCCTCGTCGATGACGTAGAAGCCGTACTCGTCCGCCAGCTCGTACAGGTAGCTGTTGTTGGGGTAGTGGCTCGTGCGGATGGCGTTGACGTTGGCCCGGCGCAGGGCGATGAGGTCGAGCTCGGTGCGCTCGCGGCTCACGACGCGGCCCTGCTCGCCGAACTCGTGGCGGTTGACGCCCTTGAAGACGAGACGCTGCCCGTTGATCTTGAGCACGCCGTCCTCGACGCCGAAGCGTCGGATGCCCACCCGCTGAGGGACGATCTCGGTGACGGTGCCCTCGGCGTCGAGCACCTCGATGACGAGGTCGTACAGGTACGGGTCCTCCCCGCTCCACAGGTGCGGGTCCGTGACCGTCAGGCGGGCGACACCGTCCTGCCCGGTCACGAGGGGCCCGACGCCCTCAAGGACCGCGCGCACGCCGCCCTCACCCTCCAGGGTGGTGCGCAGGGTGAGCTCGGCGGTTGACAGGTCCTCGCTCAGGCTCACGCCCACGCGCAGGTCCGCCAGGTGGGTGGCGGGCAGGCGGCGCAGGTAGACCGAGCGGAACAGGCCGGAGAAGCGGAAGAAGTCCTGGTCCTCCAGCCAGGAGCCCGAGCACCACTTGTACACCCGCAGCGCCAGGCGGTTGCTGCCGGCGTGCACGTGCTCGGTGATGTCGAACTCGCTGGGGGTGAAGGAGCCCTCGGCGTAGCCGACGTAGGTGCCGTTGACCCACACGACGACGGCGGACTCAGCGCCCTCCAGGCGCAGGACGAGCCGCTCCCCCTCGGGCAGCACCTGCGGCAGGGTGAAGGTGCGCACGTAGGAGGCGGTCGGGTTGTACCGGGAGGGGACCTGACCGGGCTCGAGCTGCTCGTGCCCGTCCCAGGGGTACTGGACGTTGGCGTACTGGGGCTTGTCGTAGCCGTGGAGCTGGAGGTGGGCGGGCACGGCGATGTCGTCCCACTCACTGACGTCGTAGGAGGGGTCCTCGAAGCCCTCGACGGCCTGGGAGGGGTTCGTGGCGTAGTGGAGCTTCCACACGCCGTCGAGGCACACCTGGAAGGAGGAGCGGCCGGAGGCGACCTCCGCCTCGTTGGCGTACCACAGGTGGTCGGAGTGCGCGGGAAGACGGTTGTCGGCGAAGCAGGTCGGGTCGGTGAGGTGACTGAGCTCGGTGTTCACTTGACTGATCCCATGATTCCGTTGGCGAAGGAGCGCTGCAGGGCGAGGAAGACCACCATCGCGGGCAGCGACGCGATGAGGACGGCGAGCATGAGGACGCCGTAGTCGGTGACGTACCCGCCCGCGAGGTTGGACACGAGCATCGGCATCGTCTGGAACTTGACGTCGACGAGGATGATCTTGGGCCACATGAAGTTGTTCCACGCGTTCATGAAGGTGACGACGGCGGCCGCCGCGTAGGTCGACTTCATGGTGGGCACGTACATGCGCACGAAGATGGCGATCTCGCTCAGACCGTCGAGACGGGCCGCCTCGATGATCTCGTGCGGGAAGGAGCGCGAGGCCTGCCGGAACAGCAGGATGAGGAAGGGCGTGGAGATCGTCGGCAGGATGACGGCCCACAGGGAGTTGACGAGCCCGACCTTCCCGAAGAGCTGGAACAGCGGGATCATCGTGGCGGCGAAGGGGATCATCATCGCGAGGAGGAGGATGCTCATGACGGTGTCCTTGCCGCGCGAGTGGTAGACCTCGAAGCCGTAGCCGGCCACGGAGCACACGGCCAGGGCGAGCAGGGTCGTCAGCACGGCGATGGCCGCGGAGTACCCCAGGGCCGGGTAGAGGTTGGTCAGCTCCAGGAGCCGCTGGACGTTGGTGAGCAGGTTGCCGCCCGGGGTCATCTTGGAGGCGAGGACCTCGTTGGAGGTGTTCGTCGCGGAGACGACCATGAAGTACAGCGGGAAGACCGAGGCCAGCGCCGCGACGGTGAGGAACAGGTAGGCGGGAACCTGACGGAGTGTGGACTTACGCATCGCGCTTGTCACCGACCTTCATCTGGATGAGCGCGAGGACCGCGACGAGGAACAGGATGACGTAGGACAGGGCCGAGGCGTAGCCGAAGTTCGGGCTCTTGAGGAAGGAGAGCTCGTACAGGTAGTGCGACATCGTCATCGACGTGTAGGCCGGGCCTCCCCGGGTGAGGTTCCAGGACTCGTCGAAGAGCTGGAGGGTGCCGTTGGTCGACATGATGGCCGTCAGCAGAATCATCGGCTTGAGCTGGGGGACGGTCACGTGCCAGAAGGTCTGCCAGGCGTTGGCGCCGTCGATGCGGGCCGCCTCGACGGTGGAGGGGTCGATGTTCTGCAGCCCGGCGAGGTAGAAGACCATGTTGTAGCCGGTCCAGCGCCACAGCAGGCCCAGGATGATGACCATGCGGGCCGTCGTCGTCCCCCCGAGCCAGTTGACGGGGCTGTCGATGATTCCGAGCCCCTGGAGCATGTCGTTGACGAAGCCGTCGTTGGCGAACAGCGTGCGGAACACCAGCGAGTAGGACACGAGCGACACCGCGCAGGGAAGGAAGATCGCTGTACGGAAGATCCCCTTGAACTTGAGGTTCGGGTTGTTGAGCAGGACCGACAGCACCAGGGCGGTGGCGAGCATGAGCGGCACCTGGATGATGAGGTAGATGAACGTCGTCTTCAGCGTCATGATGAAGATCTCGTCCTCGAACAGGCGCTCGTAGTTGAGCCACAGCGGCTCCGCGTAGCGCAGGCGCGCGCCCCGGCCCGTCTGCATGGACAGCAGGAGCGCCTGGAGCATGGGCCAGAAGCTCATGATCGTGATGAGCCCGGCGGCGGGGATGATGAAGACCCAGCCGGTGAGGTTGCGGCGCCTCTCCGACGTCGTGGGCTGCCTCCTGGGTGCGCTGTCCCGCCCCTTCTTTGTGAGCCCGGCAGCGGGGCTCGTCGTTGCTGTCGCCATTGACAATCCGTTTCGTCCTTCGTGGTGGTACGGGCGCTGAGCCCACGGGCTGCGACCGGGTGCGGTCAGGGGCGAGGACGCTCCTGACCGCACCCGGTGCGGGCACTCAGCTCATGGCGAACTCGGTGGTGTCCGAGGCACCCTTGAGCGCGGTGGCGGGGTCGGCACCGCCCACGATCTGGGTCAGCGCGGCGGACACGGCGTCACGGCCCTCGTAGTAGTAGACGCCCGTGTTGACTGAGGGCACCTTGGGGCCGAAGGCGACGACGTCGGCGTAGACGGCCTGGCCGCCGTAGAACTCAACGGGCTCCTTGTAGACGTCCGACTTGCCGGCGGGCAGCCAGTTGGCGACGGCGCCCGAGGAGGGCAGGATCGTGTCGTACAGCTCGGTGGAGCCGGCGAAGGTGGCCTTGAGGAAGTCCGCGGCCAGCTCGGCGTTGGCGCTGGAGGAGATGACCCAGGAGGAGCCGCCGTTGGCGGTGTAGTTCGTGGCCCCGGCGACGCCGTCGACGGAGGGCACGTTGGTGACGGCCCACTTGCCGGACTGGTCCTTGGAGGTCTGGATCGAGCCCGAGATCCACACGCCGTTGATGACGCCCACGACCTGCTCGCCGGTGAAGGCGCCGATGTACTCGTCCCAGGAGTTGACCTCGACGAGTACGCCCTCGTCCACGAGCTGCTTGTAGACCTCGACAGCCTTGAGCAGGACCTCGTTGTCGACGATGTGGACGGAGCCGTCGTCGTTGAACAGGGAGGAGCCTGCGGACTGGGTCATCATCATGATGAGGTCGGACTGGCCGGCGTTGGAGGCGATCATCGGCTTGCCGATCTTGGACTTGACGTCCTTGCCGATCTCGATGAAGCGCGACCAGGTGATGTCGGTGAGGTCGGCGACGGTGTAGCCGGCCTCCTCGAGGAAGTCGGTGCGCCAGGCGCCGATGGCGGTGCCCGCGTCGAAGGGCAGGCCGTACTGGACGCCGTCGTACTTGAAGTAGTTGACCACGGACTCGGGGAACTCCGAGAAGTCGATGCCGGAGTCGGTGAAGTCACCGAAGATGTCCGGGTAGGCCTCGATGTTCTTCTGGCCGGCCATGTTCTGCATGAGGAAGATGTCCGGCAGCTGGTCGAAGTCCTGGGACTGGGCGAGGGTGGTGAGCTTCTGCTGGATGTCGTCCCAGACGATCTCGGTGATCTCAAGGGTGAAGTCCGGGTGGTCCTTCTTGTAGACCTTCTCGGCCTCCTTCATCGCGTAGATGTTGAAGGCCGGGTCCCAGCACCACACCTTGAGAGTGTTGCCGTCGCCGGAGCCGCCGGAGCCGGAGTCTGAGCCACCGCAGGCGGCCAGGCCGAGCGCACCGGCGCCCACGAGGGTGCCGATGAGGGCGGAGCGGCGGGTAAGAAGTCGGGACATGGATTCTCCTCCTTGAGATCTGCGGCCGTACCCGGGGAACCAGCGACATCGCTGCGAGGTGGTACGGCGGCTGCGCAGCAACAATGGTTGCGCAAACATCGGGGTTGACGCAAAACTATCGACACCCCCGCGGTAGTGTCAACCGTCACACCGTCATGCCGAGGCGCCCCGTGCGTCCCGGGACCGTCCCGCGGGATCCGTCCCTGCCCCCAGCCCAGGAGCGCCGCATCATGAGCACCCCTCGACGTCGTCGAGTCTCCATGGCCGACGTCGCCGCCGCCGCCGGCGTCTCGGCCCAGACGGTCTCGCGGGTGTCCAACCGCCATCCGAGCGTCACCGACTCCACCCGCCAGCGGGTCCTGGCGGCGATGAAGGCCCTCGACTACCGTCCCAACGCCGCCGCCCGCGCGCTCAAGAGCGGTTCCTTCCACACCATCGGGGTCGTCATGTTCGACGTCGTGTCCACCGGCAACAACAACATGCTCGCCTCCGTCAACGACGCCGTCTCCGAGCGGGGCTACACGACGTCGCTGCTCACGCCGCGCTCGCGCACCAAGGCGTCTCTGGCCAGCGCCTTCGCGCGCCTGGACGAGCTGAGCGTCGACGGCGCCATCCTCATGCTGGAGGCCTCACCCGAGGACCCCGGCTTCGTCGTGCCCGAGTACGACAACCTCGTCATCCTCGACTCCACGCTCGCCGACAGGCGCGCCGTCGTCGACGCCGACCAGGAGGGCACCGCCCGTCTCGCCGTCGAGCACCTGCTGGGGCTCGGTCACGCCACGGTCCACCACGTCGCCGGCCCGGTCTCCTCCTACTCGGCGCAGCGCCGCCGCCAGGGCTGGCGGGCCGCCGTGGCGGGCGCGGGCAGGCGCATCGTGCCCGAGGCCCAGGGGGACTGGACCCCCGCCTCCGGATACGAGACCGGCCTCACGCTCCTGAGGGACCCGTCGTGCACCGCCGTGTTCTGCGCCAACGACGAGATGGCGGTGGGGCTCATGCGGGCAGCCGCCGAGCTCGGCCGCCGCGTTCCCCAGGACCTGAGCATCGTCGGCGTGGACGACATCCCCCTGGTGTCCTACCTCCCGGTGCCGCTGACGACCGTGCGCCAGGACTTCGCCGAGATGGGGCGGGTCGCCGTCGAGCGCCTCATGCGCATCATCGCCACCGGAAAGCCGGATCCCGGCGCCCACCTGGTGGAGGTGCGGCTCGTCGAGCGCGCCTCCACAGCGCCGCCGCGCGGCCGGTAGGCGGCGGCGCGTCACCACACGCGCACGCGCGCCTGCCCCGCCGACAGGTCGGCCAGCGGGCCGGCCGGGTAGAGCGTCTCGTGGTCCTTGACCCGGCCGAGCAGGTCGACGTCGGCCACCAGCGCGGTGCCGTCGGGGTTGTCGAAGACCTGGTCCGGGTACCAGGCACGGCCGAGCTCGGCGCCGGTCACGGGTCGGAGGCGTGCCGCCGCGAAGGTCTCGGGCAGGCGGGTGACGAGGTACACGGCCTCGCCGTCGGTCTCCAGCCTGACGCTGGCCTCGCCGAGGTGGACGGCGTCGGTCTCCTCATCGTAGGCCGGGGCACCGTTGCCGTAGGCGTTGGCACGGATGTGCACGGGCAGGGCCACGCCCTCGAAGCGCTCGTGGTCGCCCTTGCTGGGGTCGTTGACCTGGGCCAGGTAGGCCTCGACGCTGTGCGGGTGGCCGTTGAACAGGTCCGTGCCGTTGGAAATGCGACGGTGCGCGGGCGGGTCGACGAAGGCGGACTCGCCGACGGTGGACAGGAAGATGTTGCCGATGTAGCGGTCGTCGCCGCCGCGGATCGCCGCGTAACCGGCCGGCTGTGTCGAGTGCGGCAGGTGGTAGGGCGTGGGCCGCTCGATGATGGGCTGGTTCGCCACGACACCGAGCACGAGGTTGGAGACGTAGGCGCCGCCCTGGGAGTGGCCCTCGAGGGCGACGTCGGAGGCCAGGACGTTGTGGTCGACGAGGTAGGGGCCGTGGGAGACCTCGATGAACAGGTCGCGGGCGTTGTCCCGCATGACGTTGCGTGTCACCCGGGAGCCCTGGGCCTGCCAGTCCAGCCACACGCCCAGGGTGCAGTCCTCGATGAGGTTGTGGGCGATGACCGTGTCGATCGCGGCGTGGAGCTTGATGCCGGCGATCTCGTAGCCGTAGAACTCGTGCTTGGTCGCGATGTGGTGGATGTGGTTGTCCTCGATGGTGGAGAACACGCAGCCGAGGTGCCCGACGACGCCGTTCTGCCCGCAGTCGTGGATGTGGTTGCGGCGCACGACGTGCGAGCCGATGAGCTCCTTGGACCAGCCGGTGCGCAGGGCGGAGTAGACGGCTTCGAGCTGGTACTGGTACCCGGGCTTGTCCAGGCGCTCGGTGGCCCAGTTGTTGCCCGAGGACCCTTCCTTGCCCAGGGAGACGGCAGAGCACGCGGCGTCGTGGATGTCGCAGTCCTCGATGACCCAGCCCCTGGCCCAGTTGGGGCCGATGAGCCCGGGCTGGTCGGCGGTGGGCGGGGCCCAGGGCGTGGCGGCCTGGCACAGCTCCAGGCCCCGGACGGTGATGTCGTTGACGTGGTGGACCTCGGGGTAGAACACCGAGCGGCGCACGTTGATCTCCACCAGCTCGCGGCGCGGGTCCGCCCCCTGGAAGTTGGCCCACACGGTGGTCTCGGTGTCGCCGACCTCGGCGTACCAGACGTAGAGGGTCTGGTCGGGGCGGCGCACCGTCTCCGCGACGCCGGTCCAGCGGTCGTAGTCCTCGGTGCGGCGCTCGGGTGCGTCGACGGCCTCGCGGCTGACGACCTCGTAGAAGGACATGCCGTTGAGGTAGACCTCGCCCAGGTGCTTGCGCGGGGTGGAGCGGTCGGCGTAGACGGTCCAGTCGCCCTCGACCTCGATGGCGAAGGGGTTCCAGTCGCCGAAGAGGCTGTTGGGGACGGTCGCCCGCCAGGTGGTGCCGCCGACGTTCTCCCAGGCGCTGACCGGCTCGGAGCCGGTGATGACCGGGCGCGCCTCACCGGGGGCCGCCTCGAAGACGATGCGACGACCCTCGCCGCGCCCGGTGCGCACGGGCTTGACCCACTCGCGGTAGGTGCCCTCATGAATCTGGACGGTGTCGCCGGGGTGGGCGGCGGCGACGGCGCGGTTGATGGTGCGGAAGGGCGAGTCCGCGGTGCCCGCGGCGACGTCAGAGCCGGAGGGGGACACGTGAAAGACAGACATCGTTGTCACTCTCGTCGGGGCGCGGTCCCGGGTGGGTCCGCTGGCGTCCGGGCCGACTCTACCATTTGCATTACTGCACAACAATCCCGGTGCCGCGGTCCTGTCGCCTACGACGCCGTTTCGCGTCGCCACCGGGCACCCTCACGCCCTCCCCCGGTCCGGCGCACGCCCCGACCCCGCGCGCACCGCGCCCCGGGCCCTCGCGCAGGCACCCGGTCGGTGGGACCGGGGCGGTGCGCGAGCACCCGGGGCTCAGTGGTCGGCAGAGGGCCGCGACCGTCACCTGACACGGCTGGAGACGGCTCAGGCGGCGGCAGACAGCGCTGTCAGCGGCTCAGGCGGCGGCAGGCAGCGGCTGTCGGCGGCTCAGGCGGCGCCCGCCCGCTTCTTGTTGATGAGGTCGAAGGCGACCGCGCCGAGCACGACGAGGCCCTTGATGGCCTGCTGGTAGTCGATGCCCACGCCCATGAGGGACATGCCGTTGTTCATCACCGCCATGACCAGACCACCGATCATCGCGCCGATGACCGTGCCCACACCACCGGTGACGGCTGCGCCGCCGATGAAGCAGGCCGCGATGGCGTCGAGCTCGAAGCCGTTGCCGGCCTTCGGGCCCGCGACATTGAGGCGCGAGGTGAAGATGATGCCCGCGATCGAGGCCAGCAGGGAGCAGTTGACGAAGACGAGGAAGCGCACCCACGTGACCTTGACGCCCGACAGCGCGGCCGCCTCCCGGTTGCCTCCGATGGCGTAGACCTGACGGCCCCAGACCGTGCGGTTGGAGATGAAGGAGTAGAGCACGATGAGCACGCCCAGGATGAGCAGCACGAAGGGGGTGCCCTTGTAGGTGGCCAGCAGCCAGGCGAAGGCCATGCTGGCCCCGCAGACGCCGACGACCTTGACGATCCACAGGCCCATCGGCGCCACCGCCACCTCATTGGCGATGGAGCGCTTGCGGGCGCGCAGGTCGCGCAGGACGAACAGGACGAGCAGCGCCGCGGCGAGCACGAGGGTGAAGACGTCGTAGCCGTAGCCGCCCAGGAGCCCGTTGAGGAAGCCCGAGGAGATGGAGCGGAAGCCGTCCGGGAAGGGCGAGATCTGCAGGTTGTTGAGCACGATCATCGTCAGGCCGCGGAAGATGAGCATGCCCGCCAGGGTGACGATGAAGGCCGGGATGCCGATGAAGGCGATCCAGAAGCCGTGCCAGACGCCGACGAGGATGCCGACTCCCAGGCCCGCGGCGACGCCCACGGGCCACGGCAGGCCCCAGTTGACCGTGAGGACTCCGACGACGGCGCCCGTCAGGGCCACGACCGAGCCGACCGACAGGTCGATGTCCGCCATGAGGATGGCGAAGAGCATGCCGATGGCCATCACGAGGATGTAGGCGTTCTGCGTGATGATGTTGGAGACGTTCTGCGGTGACAGCGACTGCCCGCCGGTGAGCACCGCGAACAGGGCGATGATGGCGACGAGGGCGACGGCGAGGCCGCCCGAGCGCAGGTTGCTGCTGAGCCTGCTGCGCAGCGTCATGGACGAGGGGGACATCAGCTTTCCTTCTCCTGGGTCATGTAGCGCATGAGGACCTCCTGGTCCGCCTCCTCGCGGGGGACGTCAGCGGTGACGCGGCCGGCCGAGAGGGTGTAGATGCGATCGCAGATACCGAGCAGCTCGGGCAGCTCCGAGGAGATGACGAGCACGGCCTTTCCGGCGTCCGCGAGCTGGTTGATGATGGTGTAGATCTCGTACTTGGCGCCGACGTCGATGCCTCGGGTCGGCTCGTCGAGGATGAGGACGTCCGGCTGGGTGGTCACCCACTTGCCCAGGACGACCTTCTGCTGGTTACCGCCGGACAGGCCGCCCACACGGGACTCGATCGAGGGGGCCTTGACCTTCATGTCACGGCAGGCCTCGGCGCTGGCCTGGCGCTCCAGGTGCAGGTCGAGCACCCCGCGCTGAGAGAAGCGTCCCGGCGCGGCGGCGACGACGTTGTGGTTGATCGTCCCGATGAGGTTGAGGCCGTAGCGCTTGCGGTCCTCCGAGACGTAGGCGAGCCCGTGCTCGATGGCCGCGGCCACCGTCGGCACGGAGATCTCCTGGCCGTCCTTGAAGATCCGCCCGGTGATGTCGCGCCCGTAGGAGCGTCCGAAGACACTCATGGCGAGCTCGGTGCGTCCGGCGCCCATGAGCCCGGCCAGCCCCACGATCTCCCCGTGGCGCAGGGTGATGCTGGCGCCGTCGACGACCTTGCGGGTGGCGTCGTTGGGGTGGTGGACGGTCCAGTCCTCGATGCGCAGGGCCTCGTCGCCGACCGTCGAGACGTGGTCCGGGTAGCGGTTGTCGAGGCTGCGCCCCACCATGTGGCGGATGATCTCGGCCTCCTCGACGCCCCCCTCACGGTGCATGTCGAGGGTCGTGATGGTGCGCCCGTCGCGGATGATCGTCGTGGAGTCGGCGATCTCGCGGATCTCGTTGAGCTTGTGGGAGATGACGATGCACGTGATCCCCCGGTCCCGCAGCCGGCGCATGAGGTCCAACAGGTGCGCGGAGTCCTCGTCGTTGAGAGCCGCGGTGGGCTCGTCGAGGATGAGGAGCGTGGCGTCCTTGACCAGCGCCTTGGCGATCTCGACGAGCTGCTGCTTGCCGACGCCGATGTCCCGGACGCGGGTGGTGGCATCCTCGTCGAGACCGACCTCGCGCATGATCCTCTGGGCGCGGGCCTTGGTCTCGTGCCAGTCGATGATGCCGCGCCGGGCGCACTCGTTGCCCAGGAAGATGTTCTCGGCGATCGACAGGAAGGGGCTGAGCGCGAGCTCCTGGTGGATGATCGCGATGCCCTTGGCCTCGGAGCTCTTGATGTCCGAGAAGGTGCACTCCTGGCCGTCGAAGAAGATCTCGCCCTCGTAGGTGCCGTGGGGGTGCACGCCCGAGAGCACCTTCATGAGGGTGGACTTGCCGGCGCCGTTCTCGCCGCAGATGGCGTGGACCTCCCCGCGAGCCACCGAGAAGGTGACGTCGTCGAGGGCGAGGACCCCGGGGAAGCGCTTGGTGATCCCCCGCATCTCAAGGATGGTGTCTGTCTCCATCGTCTCTCCTGTCACGCGGTGGGCCGGCTCCACGGTGGAGCCGGCCCACCCGCTGGTCACTTGAGCTCGTCGGCGGTGTAGTAGCCGGAGTCGACGAGGACGGGCTCGACGTTGTCCTTGGTGACGATCTCCGCCGAGAGCAGGAAGGAGGGGACGACCTTGACGCCGTTGTCGTACGTCGTGGTGTCGTTGACCTCGGGCTCCTCACCCTTGAGGACCGCCACGGCCATCTGGACGGCGGCGTCGGCCAGCTTGCGGGTGTCCTTGAAGATCGTGGAGTACTGCTCGTCGTTGAGGATGGAGATGATCGAGGGCTTCTCCGCGTCCTGGCCGGTGACCACCGGGTAGGGCAGGCTCGCCGTGCCGTACCCGGCGCCCTTGAGGGCGCCGAGGATGCCGATGGAGATGCCGTCGTAGGGGCTGAGGACGCCGTCGACGCGCGAGCCGTCGGTGTAGGTCGAGGTGATGAGGTTGTCCATGCGCGTCTGGGCGGTGGCGCCGTCCCAGCGCAGGATGGCGACGGTGTCGAAGTCCTTCTGGCCGGACTTGACGTTGAGGACGCCCTTGTCGATGTAGGGCTGGAGCTTCTCCATGGCGCCGTTGAAGAAGAAGGGGGCGTTGTTGTCGTCCGGGGAGCCGCCGAAGAGCTCGATGTTGAAGGGGCCGGTGACGCCGGTGTCCTTGCCATCGGCGTCGATGATGCCCATGCCGGTGAGCAGCGAGGTGCCCATCTGGCCGCCGACGACGAAGTTGTCGAAGGAGGTGTAGTAGGAGACGTTCTTGTTGTCGCGGATGAGCCGGTCGTAGGAGATGACGGGGATGTTGGCGTCGCCGGCGGCGTCGAGCTGGTTGGACAGGGCGGTGCCGTCGATGGGGGCGATGATGAGCAGGTTGACGCCCTGCGTGATCATGTTGTCGATCTGGTTGGTCTGGGTCGGGATGTCGTCCTCGGCGAACTGGAGGTCGACCTGGTAGCCGAGCTTCTCGAGCTGCTTCTTGACGTTCTCGCCGTCCTTGATCCAGCGCTCCGAGGACTTGGTCGGCATGGCGACGCCGACCTTGATCTCGGAGGCGTCGAGGTTGGCCGTGTCGTTCGAGGTGCCGCCGCCTGCACCGGAGCCTCCGCAGGCGGCGAGGGCGGCGGCGCCCGCCAGGGCGAGCGATCCCGTGAGGACGGAGCGACGGGTGAGCATGCGAGACATAGGGGATCTCCTCCTTGAGACGGGTCGGAGCCGCGTGCGAGTCGGACGCGTGGGAGCTCCTGAACGATCGCAGTATTAACGCTCACACCCAGGCTGTCAAAACCACTCGAATACGACTTTCGTTTAATATGTCGCCATTTGACTGCACAGTAGATTCACTGGTCCATACATCTCTAGACACCTACATTGTGAGCGTTCACATCATGGCGGCCGCGATCGGGTCCAGGTCGTGCACCAGCGGGCCCCACCCCCGGACGGCACCCCCGCGCCCGTCAGGGCGGGTGGCTCACACGGAGGAGCGGCGCACCTTGAGCGTCGGGGAGATCGAGTACCTCATGCCGGGCTCGCCGTCGAAGGCGCCCAGCAGCACCTCCATGCACAGGCGTCCGAGCTCCTCGAAGGGCTGGCTCACGGTCGTCAGGGCCGGGGCGAAGAACTCCGATCCCGCGGTGTCGTCGTAACCGACGACGGCGAGGGCCTGCGGCACCGCCACGCCCTGGTCGCGCGCGGCCGCCAGCAGCCCCAGCGCCATGAGGTCGTTGGCGCAGAACACGGCGTCCGGCCCCTGCCCCGCGGGCGCCCCAGCGATCGCCAGGCACAGGGCCGTGCCCGCCTCGTAGCCCGACTCGGCGCTCCAGTCCCCCGCGAACCGTCCCGCGGGCCCCAGCCCTGAGTCCTCCAGGGCGCACCGCCAGCCCCGCTCGCGCGCCTGGGCGTCGAACCAGTCGTCAGGGCCTGCCACGTAGGCGATGCGTCGGCGCCCCGCGCCGATGAGGTGGCGCACGACCATGCGCGCCCCCAGCTCCTGGTCCACCGATACGACGTGGATGCGCCCCTGGGGCGCGAAGCCGTCGGCCACGACGACCAGCGGCACGTCACGCGCCGCCGCCGTCGCCGAGGCGGCGATACCGGTGCGCGGGGCGACCGCGATGATGCCGTCCACCCCGCGGTTGACGAGAAAGCTGAAGGCCTCGGCGATCTCCTCCTCCTCGCTCGAGGGCAGGGAGGTCAGCAGGGTCCCGTAGCCCTGCCCCCGCGCCGCCGCCTCGATGGCGCTCGTCGTGGAGGCCGGGCCGAAGAACTCCGAGGAGGCGGTCACGACGCCGATGAGGTGCGAGGAGGAGGTCACGAGCGCCCGGGCCGCCATGTTGCGGCGGTAGCCGAGCTGCTCGATGGCCTTGAGGACCTTCTCCCGCGTCGCCGGACGCACCCCGTCGGGGGCGTTGAGCACGCGGGAGACCGTCTGGTGGGACACCCCCGCCAGACGGGCGACGTCCACCATGCCAGGACGGCGTGCGCTGTCCTCACCCATGACGACGGCCCCGGCGCCGCCGGGGCGTCAGGCCTCCTCCCACAGGCGGTAGACGAACGTGTGGGACTCGCCCACGGCCAGCGTGATGAGGTCCTCCCCCGTGTTGAAGGCGTTGGGGGGGCAGGTCATGGGCTCGACCGCCACGCCCGGGCGCCCCAGGACGTCGGCGGTGTAGAGCTGGCACCAGGGGACGTCGGAGGTCATGACGGCGCTGCGGCCGCCCTCGCCGCCGGTCAGACGCATCGACCACTGCCCCTGCGGCAGACCCGTGTAGGCGTTGTCCATCTGCGTGGCGCCCACGAGGCGGCCGCCGCGCCAGTCCCAGTCCGTACCCGTCACGTCCCGGGCGGCGGTGGGGGCCATCGTGTGAGGGTCGACGTCGAGCACGAGCGAGGCGGGCAGATCGAGCACGCACTCGTCCAGCGCCACCGAGCGGGTGAGGTAGGGGTGGCAGGACACGCCGTAGGGGGCGGGCGCGCTGGTGCCGTCGACGACGGGGGCCCCGCTGACCGCCCGGGTGGAGGCCGCCGCACCGACGTTGGTCGTCGTCGTCGTCACCGTCAGGCCGCTGGCGGCGTCCAGGCTGAAGCGCACCGAGACCTCCAGGGCCCACGGGTAGGCGTAGGAGGCGGGCAGGGTGAGCTCGAGGACCACCTCGCTCAGGTCCCCGTCCTCGGGCGTGTCGGAGGCGACGGCGAAGTCCGACCAGCCGACCAGCCCGTGCAGGGCGGAGCCGGTGGCGGGCTCGTTGCAGGCAACCAGGTAGGTCTGGCCGCAGTAGGTGTAAGCGGAGCCCTTGATCCGGTTGGGCCAGGGCACGAGGGTGCGTCCCTGCCAGCCCTCGGGCATGGCGGTCTCGGCGTCGAAGGGGAGGACGACGTCGCGCCCGTCATGACGCAGGTGGACAAGGGTGGAGCCCTGGGTGGCGACGCGGGCCTCGTAGCCCCCGGCTCGCAGGTCGATGAGCTCTCCGTTGATCATGAGCGGCCTCTCGGACGTGTCCTTCGGAATGTGTCTCAACATACACGCGCTGCGGCGGGACGTCCCCGCAGGACCGTCCCGCCGCAGCGCGTCAGCACGTGCCTCACTGGCCTCCCAGGCCCGTGGTGGCCACCGCCTTGACGATCTGACGCTGGAAGAGCATGAACAGGACCGTCAGCGGCAGGGCCGCGATCATGGCCGAGGCCATGGTCTGGGCGTAGATGACGCCGTAGGCGTTCTTCACCGTCGACAGCCCGACCGGCAGCGTCATGAGGTCCGGGTTGTTGGTGACGATGAAGGGCCACATGAAGTTGTTCCAGGCGCTGATGAACACGAAGATCGCCACGGCGGTGACGATGGGCCGCGACACCGGCAGGACGACGTTCCACAGCAGCCGCCAGTTGCCGGCGCCGTCGACGCGCGCGGCGTCCTCCAGCTCCTGGGGCACGCGGTCGAAGTACTGCTTGAAGATGTACACCATCATCGGCGCGATGGTCTGCGGCAGGATGACGCCCCAGAAGGTGTCGATGAGGTTGAAGGCGTCCATCTCCTTGAACAGGGGGACGATGAGGATCTGGCCCGGCACCATGATGAGGGCGATGGTCAGGGCGAACAGCGTCCGGCGCCCGTGGAAGACGGTGCGCGAGAAGGCGTAGCCCGCCAGGGCGCAGATGACGACGGTGAGGACCGTGACGGCGCTGGCGATGAGCAGGGTGTTGAGCATCCAGGTGAAGACCTCACCGCGCTCGAAGACGGTGCGGTAGTTCTCCAAGGTGAAGCCGCCGTCGGGCAGCCACCGCAACGGCAGGGACTGGGCCTGGGTCTCCGTCTTGAGGGAGGTGTCCACCGCCCAGGCCAGGGGCAGGAGCCAGCCCAGCGCGAGCAGGGCGAGGACGGCGAAGGCCACGACGCGCCCGACCCTCGACTGGCCCATGAGCAGCCCCCGGGTGCGTCGGGTCTCCGCCCGGCGCTCGGCGCGCGCCCGGGCCCGTTCCTTCAGGAACGTGGACCGTGTCATGACCTCAGCGCTCATTGCCGGACTCCTTCCGTGCGCGGGTGAGAAGCTGGAAGGCGACCGTGATGACGATGATGACCACGAAGAAGATGTAGGACATGGCCGAGGCGTAGCCCATGCGGTAGTTCGTGAACCCGGTGTCGTAGATGTACTGGAGGATCGGTCGCGTCGAGCCCTCGGGCCCGGAGCCTCCGTTGAAGGCGATGAACATCTGGTCGAAGATCTTCAGCGAGGCGATGACCTGCAGGGTGGCGACGAGGACGGTCGTGCCACGCAGCTGAGGCAGGGTGACCGACCAGATCTTGCGCCAGAACCCGGCGCCGTCGACCTCGGCGGCCTCGTACAGCAGGTCGGGGATGGCCTGGAGGCTGGAGAGGTACAGCAGGAAGTTGAAGCCCACCGTCCACCAGACCGTGAGGATGACGATGGACCACATGGCGACGTCGACGTCCGTGAGCCAGCCGACCTTGTCCAGGCCGACCTGCTGGATCCAGTAGTTGACGAAGCCGACGTCGGAGTTGAACAACCAGGTCCACACCTGCACGACGACGGCGACCGGCAGCAGGTAGGGGGCGAAGAAGGCCAGGCGCCAGAACCACTGCCCGGGGATGCCGACGTACACGAGCAGGGCCATGACCAGGGCGAGGAGCACGAGGGGCACGGTGCTCATGACGGTGAAGAGGATCGTGTGGCCCAGGGTCGCCCACATGGTCTCGTCGCCCAGGGCCTCGACGTAGTTGTCGAGGCCGACGAAGCCGCCCCGCCCCATGAGGGACTGCTCGGTGAAGGACAGCCAGAGCCCGTAGAGGACGGGGATGACGAGGAACAGGAGAGCGACGACGACGAAGGGGACGAGGAAGGGAAGGCCGGAGCCCAGCCGTCTGACGGCCTGACCGGTCGCGGCGTCGCGCCGGTCGGCGTCCCGGCGCTGAGCAGCTGCGGAGGAGGACATGGTGCGTGTTCCTTTCTGCTCAGGCGGGCGGGTTCTGGGCGAGCATGGTGTTGAGGCGCTCGATGAGGCCGTCGACAGCGCCCGCGGCGTCGAGCGACTTCGACAACCAGCAGGACTGCATGACCTCGGCGATGCGCGACTGGAAGTCGGAGCCCGACCCGGTGAACCAGCTCGAGGGCTCGAAGACGGCCTCGTCCATGGCGTTGGCGTAGTGGGACTGCGGGACGAGCGCGGCGTACTCCGGGGACCGGGTGACCTCGAGGTTGGCGGGGGTGTGTCCGCCGGCCGCCCAGTCCAGGGAGCTGCGCAGCATGCCGGCGACGACCTCGTAGGCGGCGTCGCGCCGGGCCTCGTCGACGCTGTCCTGGTGCGGCAGGACGAAGACGTGGCAGTCCCCGAAGGTCGCGGGCGTGCCGAAGAGGGTGGGCATCGTCATGGCGTCGAAGCTGATGCCGGACTTGAGGAAGGACTGCAGCTCCCAGTTGCCCATGAAGGTGATGCCGGTGCGTCCCGTGGAGAAGGAGGCGACGGCGCCGCCATAGTCCATGTCCGGGTCCGCCACGTGCCCGTCGAGCATGTCGGCGATGAACTGGGTGACCCGGATCGCCTGGTCGCGGTCGAGGACGGCCTCGCGGCCGGGGACGAGCTCGACGGTCGCACCGGTCTGGTAGTACAGGCTCCACCACAGGCGGCACACCTGGGCCCCGTCGCCCGCGTAGCCGAAGGAGACGCCCTTGTCGCCGGTGACCGCGGCCAGCGCCCGGCCCGCCTTGAGGAAGGCCTCGGGCGAGTCGAGTCCGTGCAGGCGCCCCTGGGCGTCGAGCAGCCCGGCCTGCTCGCACAGCTCGGTGTTGTAGAACAGGAGGAAGGCGTGGAAGTCGAGGGGCACGGCGACGTGCTGGCCGTTGACGAAGCACTTGTCCCACAGGGCGGTGGGGAACATGTCCCGGGTGATGCCGTGCTCGGCGAGACGGTCCATGTCCCAGGTGTCGAGCAGGCCGCCGGGCGCGTACCCGGCCACACGCGTGGCGTGCATGACGGCCAGGTCCGGGGAGCGCCCGCCCACGGAGGACATGGCGAGCTTGGTGTAGTACGGCCCACCCCAGGTCAGGACGACGGGGTGGATCTCGATGTCGGGGTTCTGGCTGTCGACGGTGTCAATCATGGCCTGGAACACGCCGCCGTCGCCTCCGGTGAACAGGTGCCACAGCTGGACGGGCACGACGCCGGACGCGGACGCGTCCGAGCAGCCGCCCAGCAGGCTCGCGCCGGCGAGTGAGGCCCCGGAGAGCATCGCGGCGGACAGGAAGCTGCGTCGGCTGGGGGAACCCCGTCCGGGGACCCAGATCTGACTCATCACTGACCTCCTTGTCAATGAGGAACGGGGGTGGGGCTCTCACGCTCCGCGTCCTTGCGGAGGCGTGTGCCGGTCGGCGTCCACGGACGTCGGCCGGGGTGCCGGGGCGGTCTCCTGGCCTGCCGTCCCGGCGGGCGGGTGCCTGCGCACCGTGCGGCGCGCAGGCCCCGTGTCAGCCGAGCTCGACGGCAAGCCAGGAGGCCGGCGGCAGGGTGGTGGTAAGCACGCCGTCGGCGACGGTGACCGGGTGCGCCACGGGCCTGACGGCGTCGGGCTCGTCCGCGGTGTTGACGGCGTCGAGGTTCTCGGGGGCGAGGACCTGGGCGTCGAGGACGCGGCTGACGCCCAGGGAGGCGAGGGCGGCGCTCAGGTCCGCACTGTCGGTGAGGGAGCGGTTGAGGGCCAGCAGGGAGCCCCTGCCACTCTCCTTGTCCCAGGTGACGACGGCGTCGACCTGGCCGACGTCGCCGTAGCGCCCGGTGGGAGTGGTGGGGGTGGCGACGACGGCGTCGTAGGCGGTGCCGCGGGCGATGCGCGACCCGATGGAGAAGGGGTGGAAGGTCGTCTGGCGCCAGGCGCGCCCGCCCTTCTCGGTCATGATGGGGGCGATGACGTTGACGAGCTGGGCGAGGCAGGCGGCCTTGACGCGGTCGGCGTGGCGCAGCAGGCTGATGAGCATGCCGCCCAGCGCCAGGGCGTCGGCCGCGGTGTAGACGTCCTCGATGCGCTCGGGGGCGACGGGCCAGTCGGCGGGATCGAAGTCGTGCTCGATGGAGGTCCACTCGGACAGGCGCCAGATGTTCCACTCGTCCACGCTCAGGCGGATCCTCTTGTCCGAGCGCTTCCTGGCGCCGACGGCGTCGACGGTGGCGATGACGCCGTCGATGAAGCGGTCGAGGTCGTGCCCGGCGGCGAGCAGGCTCGCGCGGTCCTGGACGCCGGGGTCGCAGTAGCGGTGCAGGGAGATGAAGTCGATCTCCTCGTAGCCCAGCTCGAGCACGGTGCGCTCCCAGTCGCCGAAGGTGGGCATCTCCCAGGCGGAGGAGCCGCAGGCGACGAGCTCGAGGTCCCGGTCGACCATCCGCATGGCGCGGGCGGTGGAGCAGGCGAGGTAGGCGTAGTCCTCGGCGCTCTTGTGCCCGACCTGCCAGGGGCCGTCCATCTCGTTGCCCAGGCACCACATGCGGACGTCGTAGGCCTCCTCGTGGCCGTTGGTGCGGCGCCTGGCGGCGTACTCGGTGTCGACGACGCCGTTGGCGTAGTCGAGGAGGTTGACGGCGTCCTCCTCACCTCGGGTGCCGAGGTTGACGGCCATCATGGGCTCGACGCCGGCCTGGCGGCACCAAGCCATGAACTCGTCGAGGCCGAAGGCGTTGGTCTCGGTGGAGTGCCAGGCGGGCTCCAGGCGGCGCGGACGCTCGGAGACGGGACCGACGCCGTCCTCCCAGCGGTAGCTGGAGACAAAGTTGCCGCCGGGGTAGCGGGCGATGGTGACGCCGAGCTCCTTGACGAGCTCCATGACGTCCTGACGGAAGCCGTTCTCGTCGGCGGTGGGGTGGTCGGGCTCGAAGATGCCGGTGTAGACGCAGCGGCCGAGGTGCTCGACGAGGACGCCGTACATGCGGCGGTCGATGTCCCCGATCGGGCGGTCGGCGTCGACGCTGATACGTGTGAGGGACATGGGTGACGTCTCCTTGGGGTGCGCACAGGTGCGGGCACTCCATCGTCATCCGCTGATTCATCGTTGTCAACCCATTCCTCACCCGAGCATCTCATCGCAGGGACACTCGCCCGCAATAACAGCCCTCACACCACCCCCACCCAGAGATGTCCTCGCTGAACATGACGGGCGACACATCACCCTCCCTGGGCCTACACTCTCGCCATGGCCGCCACCCTCAGCGACGTCGCCGCCCTCGCGCGCGTCTCGACCAAGACTGTCTCCAGGGTGGTCAACGATGAACCCGGGGTCTCCCCCGCCACCCGTGAACGCGTCCTGGCCGCGGTGCGCCGGACCGGCTACGTCCCCGACCGCGCGGCCCGCTGCCTGCGCACCGGGCGCTCGCACGCCATCGGCCTGGCCGTGCCCGAGCTCGGCCAGCCCTTCTTCGCCGAGATCGCCGACCGCATCGCCCAGGCCGCCCGCGCCCACGGCCTCAGCCTCGTCCTGGGCGTCACCGGCGAGCAGGGCGAGGGCGAGGCCGCCTTCCTCGAGCGCAACCCCGGTCTCGACGGTGTCATCCTCTACTGGCAGGGACTCAGTGCCGTGCGCCTGAGCGCCGAGGCCGCCCGCCGCCCCCTCGTCATCATCGGCGAGCACGAGCACCGGGCGGTGGACCGCGTGACCATGGACAACGAGCGCGGCATCGCCCTCGCCCTGGACCACCTGCTCGCCCTGGGCCGCGAGCGCCTGGCCGTCATCGGCCTGCCGGAGCCGGGTGTGCGCGTCCACGCGGCCGCACGCCAGCGCACGGCCGCGCTGCACCACGCGCTGGAGCGGCTCGGCCTCACGCTCGACGAGCGTCTGCTCGTGCCCTCGGCCGAGTGGCGCCGTCCCGACGGCGCCCGCTGCGTGCGCCACCTCCTGGACCAGGAGGTCCCCTTCGACGCCGTCCTGGCCTTCAACGACGGCCTGGCCCTGGGGGCGCTGTCGGAGCTGCGCGGTGCGGGCGTGCGGGTGCCCGACGACGTCGCCCTCACCGGTTTCGACAACCTGGACGCCTCGCGCTACTCCTTCCCCTCCCTCACGACGGTCTCCCCGCGCCTGGCCTCCTACGCGGCGCACGCCGTCGACCTGCTCGTCGCCCGCATCGCGGACCCCTCGCGCGAGCCGTGCACCGAGGTCGCGGACGTCACGCTCCTGCCGCGCGACTCGACCATCTCAGGAGGTGCGCTGTGGCTCAGCAGGTGACTATGCAGGACGTGGCCGAGGTCGCCGGGGTGTCCGCCAAGACCGTCTCCAACGTGCTGCGCGGTGCGGCAGGGGCCTCGCAGGCCACGCGCGAGAAGGTCCTCAGCGCCGTGCGGGCCAGCGGCTACCGGCTCAACGCGGGGGCGGCGGCCCTGCGGTCGGGGCGCCACGGCGCCGTCGCTCTGGCGGTGCCCACGCTCCAGCAGCCCGTCTACGCCCACCTCGCCGAGGCGCTCATGCGCGCCGCCGGCGAGGTCCAGGTGGTCCTCGAGCTCACCCGCGGCGAGGTCGACGCCGAGCGCGCCCTGCTGGCGGGATCCTGGCGCAGCCGGTGCGACGCCCTCGTCCTCGCCCCGCGGGGGATCGATCCCGCCTGCGGGCCCGACTCCCACCTGCTGGCGCAGGCGGCGGGCGACGGCACCCGCCCGCCCGCCGTCGTCCTGCTGGCCGACGACGGCCCCCCGGGCGTGCCCCGCGTCACCTGCTCGCCCACGGCTCAGAGCCTGCTCGTGGCGGCCCACCTGCACGAGACCGGCAGGCGGTGCGTGGCCGTCGTGGGCGCACGCGACCGCGCGGACCGCTGGACCGGGGCCTGCGTGCAGGCGCTGGTCCAGGCGGGGCTCACCGTCCCCGAGGAGGCCGTCGTGCGGGTGGCCGACGTCGACGGCCTGCGCGGCGGGGTCGAGGCCGTCAGCCGTGTGCTCTACCGGGGGGAGCGGGTGGACGCCGTCGTGTGCCACAACGACGCCCTTGCCTCCGGGGCGGCGGCGACCCTCATGCGTCGCGGTGCGCGCGTGCCCGAGGACGTGGCCGTCATCGGACGTGGTGACACGGAGACCGCCCGCTACGCCATCCCGGCGCTCACGAGCGTGTCCGTGGGGGCTCCGGCGGCGGCCGCCGCCGTCATGCGGGTGCTGGCGCCCGTGCTCGACCCGGCGGCTCAGCCGGGTCCTCGGCAGGAGGGTGCCCCGCTCATCGAGGTCTCCCCCGTCCTCACCGTCCGGGCCTCCTCCGGCCCCGTCCCCACGACCTGAGACGCCCGCGCCTTCTCCACCCTGTCCGTTGTCCCCGCGCCAGGCGGCACGGGGCCGTCACGAAAGGACCGTCATGGCCGCCACCACCCCCGGTGCCGACGTCGCCGCCTGCCCGGCCGCCACCGATCCCGCCGCCGATCCGACCGCGGGTCACCCCTTCCCCCAGCTGCGCCGCCCCTTGTGGGCGAGTCTCAACGGGGACTGGGACTTCGCTCACGACGACGCCGAGGTCGGTCTGGCCGCAGGCTGGCCGGCCACCGGTGTGCCCAGCGCTCTCGCCCGCACCATCACCGTCCCCTTCCCGCCCGAGAGCGCCCTGTCCGGCATCGGGGACACGGGCTACCACCCGGTGGTCTGGTACTCGCGCACCCTCAGCCCCGCGGACCTGGCCGCAGCGGGCCTGGGGGTGCAGGGCGAGCGGCTCATCCTCCACCTGGGGGCCGTGGACTACCGCGCGAGCGTGTGGGTGGCGGGCCAGCACGTGGCCGAGCACGAGGGCGGGCACGTGCCCTTCGCCGTCGACATCACGCAGGCGCTGCCCGCGGACGGGTCGGGGGCGCTCGTGGTCGTGCGGGCGGAGGACCGGCCCCTGGACGTCGGCCAGCCGCGCGGCAAGCAGGAGTGGCGTGTGCAGCCGCACGTCATCTGGTACGCGCGCACGAGCGGCATCTGGCAGAGCGTGTGGCTCGAGGCGGTCCCGGCCACGGCCGTCACCGAGATCGCCTGGACGCCCTCGCGGGCCTGCGACGCCGTCGAGCTGGAGGTCACCCTGAGCCGTCAGGTGCCTGCGGGTGCGCGCCTCGCCGCCGAGCTCAGCGTCGCCGGGAGGGCCCTGGCCTCGGCCTCGGTGACGCTCCCGGCCTGCTCGATCGCGACCCTGACGGTGCCGTTGCGCGAGATGGTCCACGGCCAGCAGTACGAGGAGCTGCTGTGGTCCCCGGAGCACCCAGTGCTCATCGACGCCCAGGTGCGTGTGGAGACCGCGCCGGGCACCGGTGGCGACGAGCTCAGCTCCTACCTCGGGCTGCGCTCGGTGGGGGTGGAGCGGCGCCGTTTCCTGCTCAACGACCGCCCGTACTACGTGCGGGCCGTCCTGGAGCAGGGTTTCTGGCCCGACTCGCACCTGGCCGCCCCCGGCGACGAGGCCCTGCGCGAGGAGGTCGCCCTCATCACGTCCCTGGGCTTCAACGCGGCCCGCCTGCACCAGAAGGTCGAGGACCCGCGCTTCCTGTACTGGGCGGACCGTCTGGGCCTGCTCGTGTGGGCGGAGGCCCCGGCCCCCTACGAGTTCACCACCCAGTCGGTCACCCGTCTCGTGTCCGAGTGGACGGCGGCCGTGCGCCGCGACCGGGCGCACCCCTGCGTCGTCACCTGGGTGCCGTTCAACGAGTCCTGGGGCGTGCAGCACATCGGCAACCGCCCCCAGCAGCAGGCCTTCTCCCGGGCCCTGAGCGACCTCACCCGGGCGCTGGACCCCTCCCGGCCTGTGGTGTCCAACGACGGCTGGGAGCACACGGACTCCGACATCCTCACGATCCACGACTACGACCCCGACAACGAGGCCGTGCGCGCGCGCTACCGCGACGAGGCCGCCGTGGCGCAGCTGGTCGCGGGCTTCGGTCCGGCGGGCCGCGCGCTGCTCGCCCAGGGGCACACGGCGGGCCAGGAGGTGCCGGTCATGGTCAGCGAGTTCGGCGGCATCCGCTACGCGCCCGACGACGCCGGCTCCTGGGGGTACACGAGCGCGACGAGCGCCGAGGACCTCGAGGAGCGCCTGGCCCAGGTCTTCGGGGCGCTGCACGCCTCCGAGGTGCTCAGCGGGTTCTGCTACACCCAGCTCACCGACACCATGCAGGAGGCGAACGGGCTGGCCGACGAGCGGCGCCGACCCAAGACCGACGTCGAGAGGATCCGCACCATCGTCGTCGGCACGCACCCGACGGGATAGGGAAGGCCCCTCCCTTGCTCGCCGAGGGAGTCTCGACGACGATCATCGGTGGCTGCTGACCGCGCCGGGAGCCAGAGAGGATGTGTCGTGACACGTGCCTTGAACGCCTTGGGCAGCGTCTTCGCCTACCTCATCCTGCACCCTCCGCGTCGCCGTCCCCACAAGGACCCGAGTGCCCTCGGCCTGCCCTTCGAGGAGCAGACGGTGCGCACCAGCGACGCACGCCGCCTCGCCTGCTGGCTCGTCGGCCCCGACTCACCTCGGGTCGCCGTGCTCGGGCACGGCATCGGCCAGGGCAAGTCGGCGTCGCTGCGCACCGCGCAGCTGCTGGTGGGGCGCGGCTACCAGGTGCTCATGCTCGATCACCGCGGGCACGGGGACTCCCAGGGGGACCGTCGGACGTGGCGGGTGGCGGACCGCTTCACCGACGACATCGTGTCCGCCTGCCGTTGGATGGCTGAGCGCTCCCGCCCGAGGACCCTGGTGGTCTTCGGCTACTCCTTCTCGACCTTCCCCACCGTGTACGCGCTGGCCTCGGGGTCCCTGCCCGCCGACGGAGTCGTGTGCGAGAGAGGGCCCGGCCTCAACCTTGCGGGCATGTTCGAGGGCTTTCTCCTCAAGGCCAGTGAGGGCTCCACCGCGATGGGTCGTCTCATGCGCTCCGCCGGGTTGCGGGAGGCGACCGCAGCGGCGGCGGTGAGGATGCTCGGAGCGAGCTGGCCGCCCGGGGCGGGTGACGGCCTGCTGGGGGAGGTTCCCCAGCTGTACCTCGTGGGCGAGGAGGACACCGTGATCCACCCCGGCGAGGTGAGTGCTCTTGCCCAGGCATGGCCGCGCGCCGAGGTGCGGCGGCTGCCCGGTGGTCACCTGCGTCTGAGCAGCTCCGCCGGAGCCGAGTACGACCGTCTCGTTCACGCCTTTCTCGACGGGGTCGAGGGGCAGGACCGAGGATGACACGCTCGGGACGCACCGATGAGCGGACGGGGTCCCGTCGGCTGCCGTGGCTTCTCGGCCCGGTCGAGTGGGCGGAGCTTGCCGCACCCTGCGATCGTCACGTGACCGACCCGGCGTCGCGTCGGGCGGTACGCAGCCGAAGGACGCACGCCCCCGCTGATGCGCTCTACCTGTGGCTGTGCCAGCTGCGCCGGGCTCCGTACAGCTACGACTGGATCGACAACCTCGGGCGCCGCAGCCCCCGCAGCCCGGATCCGACGCTGTGCGCGCCGTCGGCGGGCGACCGCTTCATGACCATCTTCACCCTGGTGGACGTCGAGCCGGGTCGCTCTGTCACTCTGCGCCTGCGTCCCGGCCCTCCGACCCGTCTCTTCGGCGAGGTCGTGCTCACCTACACGATCGAGGAGAGGCACGGGCTCCGGCACCTCGTCGCTGCTGTCTGGTTCGGTCGCCCCGGCCGGCTGGCGCCTCGCTTGCGGCGGCTGCTGCTGGTGTGGGGTGACGCCGCGATGATGGACCGCCAGCTGAGGACCCTCTGCCGGCTCGCGGAGGCCTCGGCGTCCAGCTCCTCTACCGCTGGGCCCGAGCGGGGCGCCTCGCCCATCGACCCGGGCGACCCACGCTGAGGGGTGAGGGGCGGGGGTGCCCGGACTCCATGGTCCGGACACCCCCTACTCGCCGCCTGCCGTCCGGGCGAGGGCAGCGAGCCGGCTCAGGCGCCCTGGGTGAGGCGGTAGTAGGCCTGGTTGAGTCGGCGCTCCTGGGCGAAGCCGCGCGTCGTCGTGCCCTCGTCGATGACGGCGAGCTCCATCTGCGCCATCTCGGCCAGGTCCTGCCAGGTCTCCAGCGTCGTCGCCGTCGACATGACGGTGTGGTGCGCGGCGCCCGAGAGCATCCAGCACTCGGTGGAGGTGTGGAAGTCGGGGGCGGGCTCCCACACGGCGCGGGCGACGGGCAGGGCCGGCAGCGGCGCGTCGGGGCCGACGATCTCGACGACGTTGGCGGTCAGGCGGAAGCGCTCGCGCATGTCGGACATGGCGACGACGATGCCCGGGCCCGTGTCGGCGTCGAAGACGAGGCGCACCGGGTCCTCGCGGTCCCCGATGCCCAGCGGGTGGATCTCCAGGCGGGGACGCGACTCGGTGAGTGAGGGGCAGACCTCGAGCATGTGGGCGCCGAGGATCTTCTCCTTGCCCTCGGTCATCTCGTAGCAGTAGTCCTCCATGAGCGAGGCGCCGCCGGGCAGCCCGTGGCCCATGACCTTGGCGGCGCGCACGAGGATGGCGGTCTTCCAGTCGCCCTCGGCACCGAAGCCGTAGCCGTCGGCCATGAGGCGCTGGACGGCGAGGCCGGGCAGCTGGCGCAGGCCCCCCAGGTCCTCGAAGTTCGTGGTGAAGGCGGTGGCGTCGTGCTCCTGAAGGAAGCGGCGCATGCCGGCCTCGATGCGGGCGCCGTAGCGCAGGGAGGCGTGCCGCTCGCCCCCGGGTCGCAGCTCGGGGACGACGTCGTAGGCCTCGAGGTACTCGGCGATGAGGGCCTCGACCTCCTGCTCGCTCACCGCGTCGACAACGTCCACGAGGTCGTTGACGCCCCAGGTGTTGACGCAGACGCCGAGGCGGAGCTCGGCCTCGGTCTTGTCCCCCTCGGTGACGGCGACGTTGCGCATGTTGTCACCGAAGCGGACCAGGCGCGTGTGGTGCAGCGCGTCCCACCCGGCGGCGGCACGGGCCCAGGTGGCAACCTTGGCCCGGGTGGCGGGCTGGGTGGCGTGGCCGACGACGATCTTGCGGGGCTGGCCCAGGCGGCTGAGGATGTAGCCGAACTCGCGGTCGCCGTGGGCGGCCTGGTTGAGGTTCATGTAGTCCATGTCGAGCGTGGCCCAGGGCAGCTCGGCGGCGAACTGGGTGTGCAGCTGCAGCAGGGGCTTGCGCAGGGCGTCGATGCCCAGGATCCACATCTTGGCCGGGGAGAAGGTGTGCATCCAGGCGATGACGCCGATGCAGGAGGGGTCGGCGTTGGCCTGGAGCATCGCGGTGCGGATGGAGTCGCGCTCCTTGAGGACGGGCTTCCACACGATCCTCACGGGAACGGCCTCGGCCTCGTCCAGCCAGGCGGCCACCTGCTGGGACTGCTCGGCCACCTGGGCGAGGGTCTCCTCGCCGTAGAGGTCCTGGGAGCCGGTGAGGAACCAGATCTCCTTGCCGTTGAAGGGGCTGGGAAGAGCGGTGGTCATGAGGGGTCACTCCTGCGGTGGTGCTGCTCGGCGCGTTGGCTCTGGGGGCGACACGTCGGTGGGTCTGCCAGGCGGCTGCGGACGGTTCCCGACGGCGGCCGGACACCCCCAGTGTGAACGTTCACTTTCTTGGCGTCAAGCACCGCCTCCCGCCCGGATGACGCCCGTGAAGGCCCACGGACGCAGTGGCCGGAACGCATGAGGCACCGGTGGGCACAGCGCTCGGGGGCACCCCGTGACGAGGTGCCCCCGAGTCTCCAACCCGGCCGCCGCGCCGGGCGCCGAGCGGTCAGGGTCAGGCGCCGGAGCGGCGCTTGCCGACGATGTCGATGGCGACGGCGAGCAGCAGGACCATGCCCTTGATCGCCTGCTGCCAGGCCGAGTCCACCGCCATGATGGACAGCCCCATGTTGAGCACGCCCATGATGAGGGCTCCGACGATGGCGCCGGACACACGGCCCACGCCGCCGGAGACGGCGGCGCCACCGATGTAGGCCGCCGCGATGGCGTCCATCTCGTAGAGGTTGCCGGCGGTCGACACGGCGGCACCGGCTCGCGAGGTCGTGACGATCGCGGCCAGCGAGGCGAGGAACCCCATGTTGACGAAGACGAGGAAGTCGACCTTGCGCACGTTGACGCCCGAGAGGCGAGCCGCCTTGAGGTTGCCGCCCACGGCGTAGACGTGGCGGCCGAACACCGTCTTGTTCATGACGAAGGAGTACACGAGGATGATGAGGCCGACGATGACGAGCACCACCGGCGTCCCGCCTGCCGAGTAGGCCAGGATCGCGGTGACCGCGCCGATCGCCAGGGAGAACAGCGCCAGGCGCCCCACGAAGCCGCCCACTGGCTCGACCTCGCGCCCCACGGCGGCCGAGCGGCGGCGGGTGCGCAGCTGGGTCAGGACGAGCCCGGCGATGGCGAGCAGCCCGATGAGGATCGTCACGCCGTCGTAGTTCTTGAGGTAACCCAGCCAGGGCGGCAGGGACCCGTTGGCGATCGACACGAAGGACGAGGGCAGCCCGGAGACGGTGCGCTGGACGAGCACCACCGTGAGCCCGCGGAAGATGAGCATCCCGGCGAGGGTGACGATGAAGGCGGGGATCTCCATGAAGGCGACCCAGAATCCCTGCCAGCAGCCGATGAGCAGGCCGATCGCGACGGCGATGAGCGCGGCCAGCGGCCACGGCACCCCCGAGCCGACGACGAGCAGGCCGATGACACCACCGATGAAGCCGACGAGCGAGCCGACCGACAGGTCGATGTGGCGGGCGATGATGATCATGACCATGCCGACGGCCAGGATCATGACGTAGGCGTTCTGCTGGATGAGGCTGGCCAGGTTGTTGGGCGCCAGCAGCAGGCCCCCGGTGAGGACCTGGAAGAAGATGATGATCGCGACGAGTGCCGCGAGGATTCCGTACTGGCGCATGTTGCGCCCGAGGTATGCCTTGACGCCGTTCACTTCGCGCCGTCCTTTTCCGTCTGGTCGGGGTTCTCGATGGTCATGAGCTTCATGAGGCTCTCCTGCGTGGCCTCGCTGCGAGGCAGCTGTCCGGTGATCCGCCCCTGGCTCATGGCGTAGATGCGGTCGCAGATGCCCAGCAGCTCGGGCAGCTCGGAGGAGATGACGAGCACCGCCTTGCCCGAGTCCGCGAGCCGGTTGATGATCTGGTAGATCTCGTACTTGGCGCCGACGTCGATGCCGCGGGTCGGCTCGTCGAGGATGAGGACGTCGGGGTCGGTGAACATCCACTTGGCCAGGGCGACCTTCTGCTGGTTGCCGCCCGACAGCGAGCCCACCGGGGTGGACAGGGAGGCCGTCTTGGTCCGCAGCTCGCGGCGGTAGCCCTCGGCCGCCTCGAGCTCGGCGGAGTCGTCGACGACGCCGTGGCGGGCGATCTTGCCCAGCGCGGCCGCCGTCGTGTTCGTCTTGACGTCCTGGATGAGGTTGAGACCCAGGACCTTGCGGTCCTCGCTGACGTAGGCCAGCCCGTGGCGCATGGCCCTGGCGACGCTGGAGGTGGAGACCTCACGCCCCTCCTTGAGTACCGTGCCGGAGATCCCCACGCCGTAGGAGTGCCCGAAGACGCTCATGGCCAGCTCCGTGCGCCCGGCCCCCATGAGGCCGGCCAGGCCCACGATCTCCCCGCGGCACAGGCTGAGCCCGGCGCGGTCGACCACCGTGCGGGAGGTGTCGATGGGGTGGTGGACGGTCCAGTCTCGGATGGTCAGCACCTCGGGCCCCACCGTGGCGACGTGCTCCGGATATCGGTTGTCGAGGGAGCGGCCGACCATGAGGCGGATGATCTCGTCCTCGTCGATGGCGCCCTCGCCGTGGATCGGGGAGGTCTGGATGGTCCGCCCGTCGCGGATGATGGTCGTGCGGTCGGCGATGCTCGTGATCTCCCCGAGCTTGTGGGAGATCATGACCATCGAGATCCCGCGCTCGCGCAGGCCCCGCATGAGGTCGAGCAGGTGGGCCGAGTCCTCGTCGTTGAGGGCCGCCGTCGGCTCGTCGAGGATGAGCAGGCGCACGTCCTTGGACAGGGCCTTGGCGATCTCGATGAGCTGCTGGTGGCCGACCCCGAGGTCGGCCACGCGCGTCTGGGGGCGCACGTCGAGCCCGACGTCCTCCAGCAGGCGGGCGGCCTCCCGGTTGGTCGCGTCCCAGTCGATGACGCCGCGGCTCTGCTTCTCGTTGCCCAGGAAGATGTTCTCGGCCACCGACAGGAAGGGGATGAGCGCCAGCTCCTGGTGGATGATGACGATCCCGACGTCCTCGGAGTCGCGGATCGAGCGGAACTGGCGGACCTGTCCGTCGTAGACGATGTCGCCGTCGTAGGTGCCCCGGGGCCACACTCCCGACAGGACGTTCATGAGGGTGGACTTGCCCGCCCCGTTCTCACCGCAGATGGCGTGGATCTCGCCTCGGCGCACGTCGAGAGTCACGTCCTCCAGGGCCTTGAAGGACCCGAAGGCCTTGGTGATGCCGCGCATCTCGAGGATGAGGTCATCGCTGCGCCCGTCACGCGTCATCGTGGCGCTCACAGCCCGACCTCGGAGGCGGAGTAGTAGCCCGAGTCGACCAGGACCTCACGGACGTTGTCGGCGTCGACCGTCACCGGGGTGAGCAGGAAGGAGGGCACGACGAGGACGCCGTTGTCGTAGGACTCGGTGTCGTTGACCTCGACCTCCTGGCCCTGGCAGATCTGGTCGACCATCATGGCGCAGCGCTCGCCGAGCTCACGGGTGTCCTTGAAGACGGTCATCGACTGGCGTCCGGCGACGATGTTGGCGACATTGGCCTGGTCCGCGTCCTGCCCGGTGAGCACCGGCCAGTCCGACTGGCCGTAGCCTGCCGAGCCCAGGGCCTGGCTCACCCCCAGGGCGATCGCGTCGTTGGGGCACAGCACCGCCTGGACGCGGGTGGTGGCGGAGTAGAAGGAGTTGAGCCGGTTCTCCATCTCGGCCTGCGCGGTCGTGTTGGACCAGGCCTGGATGCCGATGGACTGCCAGTCCTCGACCGAGGCCGGCATCTTGCCCGAGGGGCACACGAGCTTGCCGGCCTCGATGTAGGGGGTGAGCACGTCCCAGGCCCCCTCGAAGAAGAAGCGGGCGTTGTTGTCGTCGGGGGACCCGGCGAAGGGCTCGAAGGTGAAGGGACCGGCGGCGGTGTCGAGCTCGAGGGCGTCGACGAGGTACTGGCCCTGGAGCTGGCCGACGCGGTAGTTGTCGAAGGTGACGTAGTAGTCGACGGCCTTGGTGTCCCGGATGAGACGGTCGTAGGCGATGACGGTGACGCCCAGGTCGGAGGCCCTCTCGAGCACCGGCCCCAGCGCGGAGCCGTCGATCGCGCCGACGACGAGCACGGCGGGACTCTTGTTCATCATGGTCTGGATCTGGGCGCTCTGCTGCTCCACCTTGTTGTCGGCGAACTGCAGCTCGACCTTGTAGCCGAGGTCCTCCAGCAGCCCCTTGAGCTGCTCCCCGTCCCGGCTCCACCGCTCAAGGTTCTTGGTCGGCATCGACACTCCGATGAGGGCGCCCGCGCCGCCGGTCGCGGATCCGTAGTAGTCCGCCGTGCGCTCGGCGGTGCACGCGACGAGCAACGCCGTCAGCGAGAGCGCACCTCCTGCCACGAAGGACCTGCGCGTCAGGTTCGACATAAGGCCTCCTTGCCTGCCTCAGCGGAGGGCCTCCGCGCCCCCCGCTTTTGTTTTACGCTAACACATACACGACCACCTGTCACCCCCATAGGTACACAAACCCCGCCGGAGCGAGCGTAGGCATACCCGCACACTTGTTCACCACATACACAAAAGCGGGCAGGGTGGTGGGGTTCCACTCGCCGACCCGGGTGCCGACGGCGTCGTCCGCACTGGGCCCGGCCAGGGTCACGGGCCAGGAGGCCGACTTGTGAGGACCCCCTCCTGCGCGCCGGAGCCCGGGAACAGCGTCCGGGGCCGTCCGGGCCCCACCGCCTCATGGGTCGGTGGGGCCCGGACGGCCCCGGAGGTGCGCTCCGCGATCCCGGTCGCGGCGCGGGTCAGGCGCTGCGGCGGCTCAGGGAGCGCTGCAGCAGGACGAAGACGAGCAGGAACACGCCGATGAAGACCTTCGTCCACCAGGAGTCGAGGCCCTCACGGGCGATGAGCACCTGCAGCAGGCCGTAGACCATGACGCCCACGACGCTGCCCCACACGTAGCCGCGCCCTCCCGTCAGCAGGGTGCCGCCGATGGCCACCGGCGCGATCGCGTCCAGCTCCATGCCCACGCCGGTGAGGTTGTAGCCGGACTTGGTGTACATGGCGAACAGGACGCCGGCGATGCCCGCACAGGTCCCGGAGAAGGCGTACACGAGGACCGTCGTGCGCCCCACGGCCAGGCCCATGAGGGAGGCGGCGTGGCCGTCGTCGCCCGCGCCGATGCCGTAGACGGTGCGCCCGAAGCGCGTGTAGTGCAGCAGGTAGAAGCCCACGAGCACGACCGCGAAGGCGACGAGCATGGGCAGGGTGAGCTTCCAGGACTCGCGTCCCTGACCGAACTTGACCGCCCAGGAGGCCAGCGCCGAGAAGCCGTCGGAGTCGATGGCCAGCGACTGGGCCGAGATGAGGTTGGCGACGCCGCGCATGAGGAACATGACGGCGAGGGAGGCGATGAAGGGCTGGAAGCTGAAGTACCTCACGAGCAGGCCGATGAGCACTCCTCCCCCGGTGCCGATGAGCACCGCCAGCAGCAGGATGAGGGGCAGCGGGATGCCCGTGGGCACGAGCCGGGCGATGACGAGGCCGACGACGGCGACCACGGCGCCGACGGACAGGTCGATGCCGCCGGTGAGGATGACGGCCGTCATGCCGACGGCGAGGACGAGGATGAAGGAGTTGTCGACGAAGAGGTTGGAGAACAGCTTCATCGAGACGAAGGACCGCGAGCCCGAGTAGCGCACCTGCCCGATGGCGAGCATGAGCACGAGGGTGAGGACGGTCGAGCCGACGGGCAGGAACCTGGGGTCGAGGACCCGTGACAGCGCGCCGCGGCGCCTTCCGGCACCCGTGGGTCGCGCGGCGCCGGCCCCGCTGGCAGCGCGGGCGGCGAGGTCCTTCTTCGCGGCGGTTCTCGTGGCGCTCATGCCGCCACCTCCTTCGTGGTGCCGCCCGCCGGGGCCCGCCCGGCACGACGGCTGGCCAGGCGCTCGCGCACCTGGGGTGCCTGGGCGATGACGACGACGATGACGACGACGGCCTTGAACAACGGCGTCACGGTCGCCGGGATGTGGAAGATGACGACTGCCCGCTCGATGGTGGTGAGCACGAGGGCGCCGACGACGGTGCCGCCGAGGAAGAACTTGCCGCCACTCATCTTGGTGCCCCCGATGACGACGCACAGGATGGCGTCCATCTCCTTCATGAGGCCGATGTTGTTGGCGTCGGCGGCCATGGTCGGGGCGCCGTAGACCAGGCCCGCGAGCCCTGCGAGCAGTCCGCACAGGACGTAGACGAGCCACATGACGCGCCGGGACTGCACGCCGGAGATGCGCGAGGCCTCGGCGTTGATGCCGATGGACTCCACGAGCATGCCCAGCGCCGTGCGCCGCACGAAGAGGGCGAGCACGAGGAAGACGACAGCACCGATGACCACCGGGGTGGGCAGCCCAAGGATGAAGCCGGAGCCGATCGCCTTGAAGGGGGCCGAGGTCACGGTGGTGATCTGCGCCTTGGTGATGAGCATGGCGATGCCGCGGCCTGCGACCATGAGGATCATCGTGGCGATGAAGGGCTGGATGTCCAGGGCGGAGACGAGGAAGCCGTTGAAGACGCCGACGGCCAGGCCCACGGTCAGGCCCATGAGCACGGCAGTGGCCACCGTCGTCGGCGCGGCCGGGTCGGCGGCGTTGTCCAGGAAGGTGAGCGAGACGGCCAGGGCGATGGCCATGACGGCGCCGACGGACAGGTCCACCCCGGCGGTGGCGATGACCAGGCACATGCCCAGCCCCAGCAGCATGGGCGTGACGGCGGCCCGCATGATGTCGATGAGCTGGCCGAAGAGGTGTCCGTCCTGGACCGTCAGGCTCAGGAACCCAGGGCTCGCGAGCTGGCATGCGATGAGCAGGACCACGAGGGCCAGGACGGGGCCGAACAGGTGGTGGGAGGTCGTGCGGCGCAGCAGGGAGACCCTCTCGACGCGCTCACGGTCGGCGGCGTCGGCCGAGGCGGCCGAGGCGGCCGCCGGGCGCGCGCCCACGGGGGCGGCGGGCTCAGACATGGTGCTCCTCCTTCTGTGCCGCGATGGTGGACAGGACGGTGGCGGCGCTCACGTCCGGCCCGTTGTCGATCTCGGCGACCTTGGCGCGGTCGCGCATGACCATGATCCGGTGCGAGAGCCGGAGGACCTCCTCGAGCTCGGAGGAGATGAACACGACGCTCATGCCCTTGCCCGCGAGCTCGGCGACGAGCCTCTGGATCTCGGCCTTGGTGCCGACGTCGATGCCGCGCGTGGGCTCGTCGAGGATGATGAGCTCGGGCGCGGTGGCGAGCCAGCGGGCCAGCAGGACCTTCTGCTGGTTGCCTCCCGAGAGGTTCTTGATGAGCATCCCGGGGTTGCGCGGGTGGATGTCGAGGGCCTCCATGTACCGCTCGACGATCTCGTCGAGCTCCTTGCGGGGGACGGGGCGCCAGGCGCCCCGGGAAGCCTGGAGCGCCAGGGCGATGTTCTCCCGCACGGTGAGGTCCCCGATGACGCCCTCCTTCTTGCGGTCCTCGGTCGAGTAGACGATGCCGTGGTGGACCGCGGCGAGGGGCGAGGGCAGCCGGGTCTCGGCGCCCTTGACCCTGAGGGTGCCGGTGTCGGTCCTGTCGACGCCGGCGAGCAGGCGCGCGGCCTCGGTGCGTCCCGAGCCCAGCAGGCCGGCGAAGCCGATGATCTCCCCGGGGTAGATGTCCAGGTCGTAGGCCTCGACGCTGCCCTTGCGGCTGACGCCGACGGCACCGAGCACCGGCTCGCCGGCGCGCTCGACCCCGCCCTCGTGGACGCGTCCGCCGATGGACTCCAGCTCGGCGACGTCCTTGCCGATCATCATGGAGATGAGCTCGGCGCGGGGCAGGTCGGCGGTTGCGGCGGTGCCGACGAGGCGGCCGTTGCGCAGCACCGTCATGCGGTCGGAGATCTCGTAGACCTGGTCGAGGAAGTGGGAGACGAAGAGGATGGCGACGCCTGCCGCCTTGAGCTCGCGCACGACGGCGAAGAGCTCGGCCACCTCGTCCTTGTCGAGGGAGGAGGTGGGCTCGTCCAGGATGAGGACCTTGGCGTCGACGACGAGGGCCCGCGCGATGGCGCACAGCTGCTGGGTGGCGATCGTGTGGGAGCCGAGGGAGGAGGCCGGGTCGATGTCGAGGTGGAGGCGGGCCAGGTGCTCCTTGGCCTGGCGGCGCATGGACCGCCAGCTGATGAAGGGCCCCGTGGTCGGCTCGTGGCCGAGCATGACGTTCTCGGCGACGGAGAGGTTGGCGCAGAGGTTGACCTCCTGGAAGACGACGGCGACGCCGCCCGCCTGCGCCTGCGCGGGCCCGGAGAAGCTCACCTCCTTGCCGTCGACCTCGATGCGTCCGGCGGTGAGCGTGTTGACGCCTGTGAGCGCCTTGATGAGCGTGGACTTTCCGGCACCGTTCTCGCCCATGAGGGCGTGGACCTCCCCGGGATAGAGGCAGAGGTCGACGCCGTCGAGCGCCTTGACCCCGGGGAAGGTGACGGTGATACCGGTCATCTCCACGATCGGGGTCCGTGGGTGCGCGTGCGCTGACGTGGCCATGGTCCCTCCGTTCCGTGAGAAGAGTGAGATGAGGCAGGGGGTGGTGGCCCGTCGTCGGGCGCGTCCCGCGGCGTGGGCCGAGGGCCGCGCCCGACGACGGGTGCGCGAGCGGGTGGGGCCGGGCCTGCGGAACAGGCTCGGCCGGGCCGGCGGGCCCGGCCCGGAGCGCCGGGACGGCGGGTCCGGTCAGTACGGACGCGCGTCGACCTCCTCCTGGGTGATGCTCTGGTCGAAGGCCTTGTCCTCGACCACCGTGTTCTTCTCGACCTTCTCCCCGGCGACGATCTTCTTCATGAGCGCTCCCAGCTGCTCGCCGAAGATGGGGTTGCACTCGACGACGTAGTTGAACTTGCCGTCGCACAGCGCCTGGAGGCCGTCCTTGACGCCGTCGATGGTGACGATGACGATGTCGGTTCCCGGCTTCTTCCCGGCCGCCTCGATGGCCTCGATGGCCCCCAGGCCCATGTCGTCGTTGTGGGCGAAGAGCAGGGTCATGTCCGGGTAGGCCTGAAGGGCGGCCTCCATGGCGGTCTTGCCCTCGGCACGGGTGAAGTTGCCGGTGGCCTTGCCGATGATCTTCTCGGCGCCGACGACCTTGTCGAAGGCCTCCTCACGGTCGATCTGGGCGCCGGAGCCCATGGTGCCCTGGAGCTCGAAGATCTTGGCGTCGGGGTAGTTCTCCTTGACCCACTGGCCGGCCTTCTCGCCCTCGGCCGACAGGTCGGAGCCGATGTGCGCGACGTAGGGGTCCTCGACGGTGGTGTCCACGGAGCGGTCAACGAGGATGACAGGGATCTCGGCCTCCTTGAGCTCCTGGAGGACGTCGTCCCAGCCGGTCTCCACGACCGGGGAGAAGGCGACGATGTCGACGTCCTGGCTGATGAAGTCACGCAGGGCCTTGATCTGGTTCTCCTGCTTCTGCTGGGCGTCGACGAAGGTGAGCTCGAAGCCGTTGTCGGCCGTCAGGTGCTTCTTGATGTCCTCGGTGTTGGCGGTGCGCCAGCCGGACTCGGCACCGAGCTGGGAGTAGCCGACACGGATGACGTCGCCACCCGAGGAGCCGGAGCCCGAGCCTGAGTCCGAGCCTGAGTCCGAGCCGGAGCCGCCGCCGCAGGCGGTCAGGCCGACGACGGCGCCGCTGGCGGCGGCGAGCGCGAGGAAGTCACGACGCTTCATAGGGTTCTCTCCTTTGAGAATCTGAGGGTGCGTCTCGTGGGGCTCCACGGTGAGCGGGGTGAGGCCCTCGGGGGTGGGCGACGACGTCGTCGCCCTGTGAGACACAGGAAGTGTGAACGTTAACACACTCGGAGTCAAGCCCTTTCACGCCCCTGCCGACACGAAGGGGCGAGCCCGGCTCACCGCACCCGACCCGGACAAAGCATCCCTCACCGGGGCGTCGGCTCACGGCAAGCCAGACCACCTATATGTGACCCCGGACACACTCTCCTGCGGGACTTGCCACGCCTGCCTCGTGCGTCGTTGAATGCATTCAATCGACCGTTCGTTAGGTTGCTCGGTCGCGACCCCGGCAAAGGAGCCACCCGTGTCAGTAGTTCCCGCTCCCGACCCCCGCCTGGAGGAGCCGACCCGCCCCGGTACCTCCGCCAAGTACCTCGGCGGACGCCCCTTCACCCAGTACGTCATCTCCTTCATCATCTCCTCGGTTTTCCTCTTCGCCTGCTACTCCGCCATGGCCGGCGTCCTGCTGCCCAGCTCGGTGCAGACCATCGAGTTCCAGCACTACTTCTCCGACACCACCGTCCAGAACGTCGACGCCGTCCAGGAGCTGACCAACCTCAAGCAGGACATCGAGGCTGGCACCGCCACCGCCACCCCCGAGCAGCAGCACCTGCTCGACCTGCTCGCCCAGTACGAGGGCGCCCGCGCCCGGTCGATCTCCCTCATGATGACGATCGGCTCGCTCTTCACGCTCTTCGCCCAGCCGATCATCGGCGTCGTCTCCGACCGCTGGCGCTCGGCCTTCGGACGCCGCGCCATGTGGATCGTCCTGGGGGCCCTGGGCGGCGCGGTCTTCATGGTGGGTCTGCGCTACTCCACCTCGATCGCCCTGCTCACCCTGTTCTGGACGACGAGCCAGGTCAGCCTCAACATCATGCAGGCGCCGCTGTCGACCACCGTCGCCGACCGCGTGCCCCAGAACAAGACCGGCCTCGTCTCGGGCCTGTCGGGCATCGGCATGATGGCTGGCTTCACCGGCGGCTCCGTCGTCGCGGGGCTCGCCTTCGCGCACCTGGGTCTGGACACCTACTTCATCTTCGCCCTCGGCGTCGTCATCGGCGCCCTCATCTTCGTCACCTTCGCCAAGGACCGTTCCTCCCGGGACCTCAAGGTCGAGGCGTTCGACTGGATCGCCTTCATCAAGGGCTACGCCGCCCCGCTGCGGGACCACGACTTCCGCTGGACCTGGATCGCCCGCTTCTTCATGTTCTTCGGCTACA
>CALEXZ010000113.1 GCA_937926195.1 uncultured Actinomyces sp. | reverse complement strand
CGGCGGCAGGCCTCGATGTCGAGGTCGATGTCCGGGTAGCCGGAGCGGCCGGGTGACAGGAAGCGCTCGAAGAGCATCCGGTGGCGCACGGCGTCGACGGCGGTGATGCCCAGCGCGTAGCAGACGGCGGAGTTGGCGGCGCTGCCCCGGCCCTGGCAGAGGATGCCGGCCTGCTCGCAGAAGTCGACGACGGAGCGCACGATGAGGAAGTAGCCGGGAAAGCCCAGGGACTCGATGACCTTCAGCTCGTGGTCCAGGACCTGCCAGGCCCGGGGGTCCTGCTGGGCGGTGCCGTAGCAGCGCAGTGCGCCGCGGTAGGTGAGCTCGCGCAGCCAGCTGGCGGGGGTGTGCCCCTCGGGGACCTCGGGCGCGGGCAGGTCGGGGGCGACGAGGGACAGGTCGAAGGCGAGGTCGGCGGCGAGGTCGGCGGTGGTGTCGACGGCCTGCGGGGCGCGCCGGTGCAGGCGGGCCATGTCGTCGGGGCCGCGCAGCCAGCGGCCGAGGGCGGGCAGGTGGCTGCGGGCGCCCTCAAGGTCGGTGCACAGGCGGGTGGCGGTCAGGACGTCGGCGAGGCGGGCGTCGGCGGGGCGGGCGCAGCGCACGGCACCGGTGGCCAGCAGCGGCAGGCGGTGGGTGGTGGCGAGACGGCTGAGGGACTCGGTCAGGGCCGCGTCGGTGGGGCCGCCGTCGAGGGCGATCTCGACGGCGACGCCGTCACTGCCGAAGAGGTCGACCAGGTGGCCCAGGACGGCGTCGGCGGCCTGCCGGTCCCAGGTACCGGGGCGCTGGGGGTCGCCCAGTGCGCGGCGCAGGGGGCCGTTGGCGGTACCGGTGAGGACGAGGACGGGCGAGGCGGTGCCCCCGCCGCCCGGGCCTCTCCCGGTGGTCTCCCCCGCCGCGACCCCGCGGCCCTCGCGCAGGGCGGTGGCGAGGTCCGCCAGGCGGTGGGCGGGCTCGGCACGCTGGCCGGCGTCGAGGTTGTGGCGGGAGACCGCCGCGCACAGGCGCCGGTAGCCCAGGGGGCTGCGGGCCAGGACGGGCAGGTGGGAGCCGTCCTCAAGGGTGAGCTCGGTGCCGTGGATGGTGGGCAGCGCGTACCTGCGCCCGGCCTCGGCGTGCTTGACGATGCCGGGCATGCCGTCGTGGTCGGTGAGGGCGAGGGCCTCAAGGCCCAGGGCGACGGCGGCGGCCGCAAGGTCCTCGGGCTCGTTGGCGCCGTCGAGGAAGGAGTAGGCGGAGTGGGCGTGCAGCTCGGCGTAGCGGTGAGCACGGGCGCGGGGGACGCCCTCCCCCACCACACAGGAATCGAACACGTGTACAGCATATCGGCGGACTCCGACACGCACCACGGCCCGAGGGAGGGACCCACTGGAGGAGGCAGGACTGCACAGCCTCACACCGGGACCGCCCCGACCATCCCTCAGCCCACCCCTCAGCCCACGCCCAGGGCCCGCAGGAGGAGGTAGGCCCCGGCGGCCAGCAGCCAGGAGGAGAAGGAGCCGATGAGGAACTCCTCGGCCTTGGCCCCGCCGTTCGTCCCCTCGCCGGCGTCCCGGCTGATCTCGGGGAAGCGGATGACACCCTTGGCGGCGACGACGGCCCCCACGGCCGCCGGCACGTCCGAGAAGGCGAGGACGAGCACGAGCACGCGCTCCAGGGCACCGATCCAGCGTCCTCCGCGCAGCAGGGCACCGCCCGCCCCCTCAGCCCCGGCCGCCCCCTCGCGCACGAGCGTGAGCAGGGCGGCGACGGCGTCGTTGGACGGCCCGCCCATGAGCAGGCCGGTGCCGATGACGGCGAGGGCCTGCTCCCCCACCGTGGGCTCGGGGACCCCGGCGGCGAGCAGGGGCACGAGCGAGAGCGCGAGCGCGACCGCGAGCGCCGCCGCCCGGGCGAGCGAGCCGCGCCCTCCGCCCCAGGCCCGGCCCCAGGCGAGCCACAGGACGGGGGTGAGCAGGCCGGGCAGCAGGGCCGGCACGCTCAGGTCGGCGGGCCCGAGGCCGAGCAGCGCCACCAGGACGGTGGCGACGGCCCCGCCGCCCCACAGGAGGGCGGGCTGCGTGCGGCGGGGGCGATGTCGGGCGCAGCCCTCCAGGACCCCGGTGAGTCCCGCGGCCAGGAGCAGGAGGGCGGTCACAATGCCTGCCCCTGCTCCCCCGCCCCGCCGAGCGCCTCGAGCAGGCGCTGGGCCTCCAGGAGCCCGGCACCGCTGCCCCTGACGACGGAGGAGACGGCGGCCTGACTCACGCCCTGCTGGGCGGCGACCTCCACCTGGGTGGCGCCGCCCAGCAGGGCGGCGAGCATGCGTCGGGGCCGGTCCTGGAGGCGGGAGACGGCCTGGTCCCTGAGCACGAGCATCGCGTTGAGCGTCGCCGTGGCCCCGGCGTCGTCGAGGACGGCGCGGGTGCGCACGAAGCCGGTGCGCTGCTGGGCCTCGTGGGCGGCATCGATCGCCTCCCGGGCCCTCCACCAGGCCGGGCCGTCCTGGATGGGGGTGGCGGCGTCCTCGGAGACGGTGCGGGCCTCACCCTGCCCGATGCCGAAGCGCAGCTCGAGGCCCTCGGGCAGGAGGAGCTGGGTGCGCAGGGTGAGCAGGAGCGCGCCGTCGAGCGTGGGGGCGAGGGCCTGGAACTCGTCACCGACGGTGGCGTAGGGCTCCTGGAGGAGCCCGAGCCCCCGGGCCGCCTGCGTCAGGGCCTCACGGAAGGTCCGTTGCGCGTCGGGCCGGTCGGCGAGCGTCCGGGAGCCGACGATGTCGGCAAGGATCGCGTAGGAGACGGACATGCTCAGGGACTCTACTTGCCGTCGACGCGCAGCACGGGCAGACCACACCCTCACTCACGTCTTTCTCTTGTATTCCTGGGAATACAAGTCATCGACTTGAGTGTCGGGCGGGGGTCTACTCGCCCGCCAGCACCCCGCCCGCCGCCAGGTAGCACTTGCCGCACAGGGACTCGTAGGTGACCAGGGCCCCGTCGATGGCGATCTGCTCGCCGTCGAAGACGAAGCTCTCCCCCACCTTGCGGGCGTTGAAGATGGCCTTGCGCCCGCAGCGGCAGATCGTCTTGAGCTCCTCCAGAGAGTGGGCGACCTCCATGAGGCGGCGCGAGCCCGGGAAGGACAGGGTGCGGAAGTCCGTGCGGATGCCGTAGGCGAGGACGGGCACGTCGTCGATGAGCACGAGAGTCATGAGCTGGTCGACCTGGCGGGGTGTGAGGAACTGGGCCTCGTCCACGAGCACGCAGTCCACCCCCTCGCCCGCGCCGACGGCGGGGTCCGCGGCCCTGTCACCCAGTGCCCGCTCCCGTACGAGCGCACGCAGGTCGTCGCTGGCGGAGACAAGCAGGTCGACGTGGCGCACCATGCCCAGGCGGGAGACGACCGTGTCGTCGCCCTTGGTGTCCACCCCCGCCTTGATGAGCAGGACGCTCTGGCCGCGCTCCTCGTAGTTGTAGGCGGTCTGCAGCAGACCGGTGGTCTTGCCCGAGTTCATCGCGCCGTAGCGGAAGTAGAGCTTGGCCATGGGGTACGTCTCTCCTCGGGAACCGGGTGGCGCCCCGCGCGAGCGCCCCACGGGATGCTACCGGTCCCGGCAGCGTCCTTCCCGACGGCGACGGCGCCGCTAGGCCGCCGCTACCCTCTCCCCCGTGCCCGCCACACCCGCTGCGTCCCCGAGGCCCCCTGCGTCTTCGCCGTCGGCGCCTGCCGCACCCTCGGGGGCCTCACGGCACCGTTCACGCCACCGCCGCCTCGTTCCTGCGCTCCTGACGACGGCGGTGGCCGGGCTGGCGCTGTTCGTCCTCGTCACCGTCCACGTGGCCACGGACAGCGCGCTGTCCGGCTACGACCCGGCGGTGACGGCGCGTGCCGTGGCCCTGCGCCACCCGTGGCTCACGCCGCTGGTCTGGCTGGTCACCCACCTGGGAGGCACGGTAGGGCTGACGGCTCTGTCGCTCCTGGTCGCCGCGGCGCTGGCCGTGGCGGGGCGCAGGTTTCAGGCCGGGGTGCTGCTGGCGGCGATGGCGGGCTCGGCCGCGCTCACCGTCGTCCTCAAGCTGGTCTTCGGTCGGCAGCGCCCCTCGGTGGACCTGCTGCTGGGTGACCCGTCCTCCTCCTTCTCCTTCCCCTCGGGGCACTCTTTCAACACGACGGTGTTCGTCGGCGCCCTCGCCGGGATCGTGCTGCTGTCCGAGGCGTCCCGACGGCGCAAGACGGCGGCGGTCCTCACGGCTGCGGCGGCCGCCCTCCTCATGGGTCTGTCACGGATCTACCTGGCCTACCACTGGCTGACGGACGTGCTGGCCGGCTGGTCGCTGGGCGTGGCCTGGCTGTCGCTCGTGACGCTGCTGGTGCTGTGGGTCCGCCGTCCGCGGCGGGCTCAGGAGTAGACGGCGTCGAGCCACCAGCGTGCGCTGCGCACCAGCAGCAGCGCGGGCCCCTCCTGCGGGAGGACCTGCAGGTAGGCGCGGCGCGAGGGCCCTGCCGGCCGCCACCACCCCTCGTCCACGGGCCAGGGCCCGCCCCAGGACTGCACCTGTGCACGTTCCGGGAGCCCCGGGGCCCCCGACATGACGACGCTCCAGGGTGTCTGTGAGAGCTGCCCCTGGGCGTCGACGAGCACCTCAGCGCCCTGGGCGTCAAGCAGGCTCACCGGCACCGGATCGGCCAGGACGAGCGAGGGCGACGGTGTGGGCAGGGCGCCCACCCACGTGGCCCGCCCGTCGCCGACCGTGCCGGCCTGCCCCTCCTCCTGCTTCTCCCCCCAGGCCACGAGCCGCGCCCGCGAGCGGGGGTCCCAGCCCTCGGTGAGGAGGGGCACGCTCACGCTCCCGGCGCCCAGCAGGGACTCGACGCGCTCGGCGGCGCGCAGGGCACGGCGTCGCCCCTGGTCCCCCGGAGCGGACCACAGGCCCGCCTGGGAGGTACCGGCGGGCGCCAGCTCGAGGGCGAGCAGGCGCAGGCGCACGAGGGCGGAGGCCGGGCGCTGCCCCGCGCGCCCGGCGAGCCAGCCCTCGATCTGCCAGCGGACCCTGTCGGTGAGGTCGGCGGGACTGGGCACGGTCTCCAGCATCCACGAGCGGGACAGGACGCACCCGTCCTCGCACTCGGCCTCGACACGGAGCCTGCCGGCGGCCAGGCCGCTGCCCACGAGGGAGGCGGAGAGCCTCTCGGCGAGGGTCCGGGCGGCGAAGGCGGCGGCGTCGGCGCGCGCGACGGGCGGGTCGAGCGTGAGGGCGGAGTCGATGTCGGCGGCGGGGCGCGGGCAGGTGGGCACCTGCCAGGCCTCGCCGGCGGCGAGGCGGTGCACCTGCTCGCCGACGCTCCCGAAGCGGGCGGCAACATCCGCCCGGGGCAGGCGCGCCAGGTCCGCGAGGGTACGCAGCCCGAGCCTGGTGAGGGTCTCCAGGAGGGGCTCGGCCTGAGCGCGCTCCCGCTCGGTCGGCACGGCGGCCAGGACGCTGCGCAGGCCCCAGGGAGCGAGGAAGTCGGCAGCTCGGCCCGCGGGGACGAGGACCCCGCTGCGCGCGGCGAGGACGGCCGTCAGGAGGGAGTCGCCGCCGCCGACGAAGCACTCGACACCGACGTCGCGGGCGACCGCCTCGACGAGGGCCTGCGCGACCTCCTCCTCCCCTCCGAACCAGCGGGCGGGGCCGCGGGCACCGGACAGCGCGAGTCCGGGGCGCACGACGACGGGCTCGGCCAGGACGGTGGACAGGGCCGCCATCACCGGCTCGAAGGCGCGGGCCTCACGCTCGGGCTGCGGGGGCAGGACGACAAGCTCGGGGCACAGGGAGCGGGCGACACGCAGCCTCATGCCGCGGCGCACCCCGGCCTCGCGGGCAGGGGCGGAGGCGGCCCGCACGCCACGGGCGCCGACGACGGCGACGGGCTCGAGCGCGGGGTCCGGCGGCGGGGCATGACGGGCACCGCCGCCCGCGGGACGGTGAAGGTGCTCCAGGGTGAGGGCGACGACCGGCCAGTCGGGGACCCAGACGGCCAGCAGGCGCGGCACCGCGGGGAGCGCCCCGGCCTCCACGGTGGCGCCGCTGCCGTGCTCCCGGATCATGGCAGGCCCCCGGGCAGGACGGTGAGCACGGGAGGCGTCGGGCCGACCGCCTGCGGGGGCCCGCCCGCCACGACACGCACCCCGTCCGGGCCGTGGCGCAGGAGGCTGGCAGCCGACCCACGCTGAGGCTCGGTGAGCACCCAGTCGAGGTGACGCAGGTAGCCCGCAACCATCTCCTCGGGCACCGGCCCGGGCGGCTGCGCAGGCACCCGCCCGGGGCCCTGCACAACCGTCCCCCCGGGCTCCCGCTCCGGCACCGGCCCGGGATCCTGTCCGGCAACGACCTCGGGCCGGGCCCGCAGGACACGGCCCGCCTCCCAGGGCTCATCGAGCAGGAGGAGGCAGCCGCGTGCGCGGGCACGGGCCGCGACGACCTGCTGCTGGCGCGCTGTGAGCAGCCGAGCGGTCCCGCCCGTGAGCAGGACGACGTCGAGGCCGTCGACCAGGGCGCCGACGACGGCGGGCAGCACGGCTTGCGCCACCTCCCGGGCCGGGACGACGAGGAGGCGGTCGAGGTCGAGCCCGGCCTCGGCAGCGGCGCACCAGCCCAGGTCCTGGCCGCCCAGGACCGCGCACCAGCCCTGAGCGCCCTGGCGACGTGCGGCGGCCGCGAGCAGGAGGGTCATGGAACCCGTGAGAGACAGGACGCCGACGGTGGTGTCGACGACGACCTCCCAGGGTGGCGCGGCCGCGGGCAGAGGGTCGGCAGAGCCGGACGCGGGCACGCTCGGGAGCGAGGCCGCGGCGAGGCCGCCGTGCCCGTCCACCGAGGTGGGCAGCCGGGTGCGCAGGCCGGTGCGCGCCTCGGCCTGCGCGAGGACGGCACGGGCCGTGTCCAGGCGCGAGGAGGCACTGCGGGCGGAGACGGCCCTCGCGGGCTGCCCGGGTGCGTCCGCGAGCGCCAGCACGGCCGCACTCTCCGCTGCCCCCATCCCTCATCCTCCGTCCACCCAGCACCAGAATGTCGAACACATGTTCGACCTACGACCAGGGTAGCGCCACCCACGGACACGTCGCACCGTCCGAGCCCCTACGCCCCGATCCCGGCGGGCGGGGCGTGAACCGTCTCCCCGCCCGTTCCCGGGGTCACGAGCACCTGCCGCCTGCGGGACGGGGCCGTCTACAGTGGTGCACACCACTGCACGAGTGCCACAGGCCGCACCCTCACCCAGGAGACGAACGTGACGACCGACGTCAGCCGAGCCCGCAGCCCCTTCCCCTACGACCTCCTGCCTCCGGCACCCGCCTTCACGCTGGCCTCTGACGACGTCACCGAGGGTGGGCGCCTGGACGACCAGTTCACCGCCGTCCACGACAACATCTCCCCCGAGCTGCACTGGAGCGGTGCCCCGGAGGGCACCCGTTCCTTCGTCGTGTCCTGCTTCGACCCCGATGCCCCGAGCCCCTCCGGCTTCTGGCACTGGACCGTCATGGACCTCGACGCCTCCACCACCGGCCTGCCCCGGGGAGCCGGTGAGTCCGACCTCCTCCTGGAGGGCGCAGCCATGCACGTGCGCAACGACGCGGGCACCCACGCCTGGTACGGCCCCTACCCGCCCGACGGCGACGGCGAGCACCGCTACGTCTTCGCCGTGCACGCCCTGGACGTCGACACCCTCGCCCTGGACGACGAGGCCTCGGCCGCCGTCGTCGCCTGCCAGGTCTCGTTCCACTCCCTGGGGCGCGCCCTGCTCACCGCCACCTACTCGATGCCCGGCCCTCTGTCCCCCGGTGAGAGCGCCGCCCTCGCTCCCGCCACCGCCGACGGCGTCGACCGCGCAGGCGACCGGTAGCCACCTGCCCCGCTTGGCGCCCGCCGGGGAAACCTCAGTGCCCGCCGGGGAAACCGAGGCTGTGCCAGGCGTGGTAGAGGCCGACGGCGGCGGAGTTAGCGAGGTTGAGGGAGCGGTTGCCCGCGACCATGGGGATGCGCACGAGCCCGCTCACACGCGGGTGCGCCAGGACCTCCTGCGGCAGTCCCGTGGGCTCGGGGCCGAACAGGAGGGCGTCGTCGTCTAACCAGGCGACCTCGGTGTAGAGCGTGTCCGTGTGGGCCGTGAAGGCGAAGATCCTGCCGGGAAGCTGCTCGAGGCACTCCTCCCAGGTGGCGTGCACGCGGGTCAGGGCCAGGTCGTGGTAGTCCAGGCCCGCCCGCCGCAGCCTGGCGTCATCCATCTCGAAGAGCGGGTCCACCAGGTGCAGCATCGTGCCGGTGTTGGCGGACAGGCGGATCGCGGCCCCGGAGTTGCCAGGGATTCGGGGCTCGAAGAAGACGACGTGCAGCACGGCGCACATCCTGCCACCGCCTCGCCCGCGTCGGAGGAAGCGCTCCGTACCCAGAAAGCACCACGCGGGTTCGGAGAACTTTCTACCATCGGTGAATGGACACTCCCGATGTCTGCCCCTCCTCGGCCGTCCCCGCGACGCGTAGGCGCTGGCGCGCCCCGCTGCTCGTCGGCGTCGCCGTCGTGGTGATCCTGGCCGTGGTGGGCGCGGGCCTCGGCCTGCGAGTGCTGCGGGGTCGGGGAGACTTCTCGTCCCCCGCGGCCTCGACCATCGAGGACGTCCCCTCAGCCTGGGCAGAGGGCAGCCACCAGTCGTGGACCCTCGATGTCGGTGACAACGCCGACATCGTCGTCAACGGGGACCAGATGGTCGTCGGCACGAGCGACAGCAGCTATGCGCTGGTGCAGGTGACCGCCTACGACGTCTCCGGCACCGAGCCCAAGAAGCAGTGGGAGACGAAGGTCGACCAGGACTACGGTCAGCTCGCCTACTGGGGCGAGTGGATCACGATCGGCGGAAACCAGCTGCTCAAGGCCTCCGACGGCACCACCGCCACAGCCGGCTGGGACGAGGACACGACCCCCGTCTTCATCGGTGCTTACGCCCTCACCTGCGACAAGGACGACCGCTGCGCCGGCTGGTCCGCCTCCGACCCCACCACTCCCCTGTGGGTGCGCTACATCGAGGGCGCCTCCTTTGGCATGGGGACCGCCTACTACAACTGGGCCGTGCACGATGACACGCTGGTCACTCTCATCGCTCAGGACACTGTCGTCCGTCTGGAGGACGGCACCCTCATCGACCTTGAGATCAGCAGCACGGATTACGTCCTGCCTCTGGCGGACGGCTGGCTTGTCGTCCACTACGTCGGCGAGGGATTCGGGGTCCTGTCACCCTCGGGCGAGCAGGTCGACTCCTTCACCGGCACCTGGCCTGAGTCCCCCGAGGAGACGCACGTCAACCTGTTCAGCTCCCCCCGTCCCACGGCCGAGCAGATGCGAGCCCTCCTCGTCGACGGCGACCACTCCTGGGCGAAAGTGACGTCCAGGTACGACTCGAGCACGGCGAGCCGCTGTGACCTCACCCTGAGCATCGGTGAGCACACGCTCGTTCCCGCCTGGCCGAACGGCGAGTGCGTCTACAGGGAGGGCAGCACCTGGTACGACCTGTCCTCCGACGGCTCCCTGCTCATGTACGTCATCGGCAGCCCCGCCCAGACCGGCTCATCCGTCCGGCTCATCGGGATGTGGTCCGTGGCCGACGGCCAGTTCCTGTCCTTCGCGGGCTCCAGCCCGGACAGACAGCAGATGTGGCTGGTCAGCCCCGAGCTCGTCCTCGCCCTCGACGTGGAGCACGAGCAGGTCACCGCCTACGCCCCCGGCACGGGGTGAGTGCCCGGGCGGCCGACCGTACCGGGACCCGCGGCCGGCCACCCCGGAGCCCTGCGGCACGCACGTCCTGCACACCCACCACGACGCCGACCGGCCCACAACCTCGGCCCGACTGACAAGGACCTTCAGACCCATGAGCACTCCTCCAGACACGCCCACCACTCCTGACCCCGACCTACTGGCCGCGCTCTCGGCCGCCACGGCGCCCCTGGAGCAGAAGCGGATCGCGGTCGAGCGCCCGGACCTGCACGCCGCCCTCGCCAGCAACCCGGGTATCTATCCCGAGCTGCTGGAGTGGCTGCGCGGTCTCCAGGACCCGGCCGTCCAGGCCGCACTCGCCCAACGCGACGCTCTTCACGCTGGCAGCGCACCCGCGTCTGAGGAACCAGGCGTACGCACCCCACCTGCTGATAACCGACAGGCCGCTGCTGCCGAGGACCCGCAGGGCGCTGCTTCCGCCGAGGGTGCTGCCCCTGCCGCGACGTCGCCCGCCCCGGCAGCACGCAGGCGCACCCCGCTGCGCGTCGGCCTCGCCGTCGTCGTGGTCCTGGCCGTGGTCGGCGCTGGCTTCGGCCTGCACGCGCTGCTGGGCCAGGACAGCACCTCGTCGCCTCCGGCCCCCACCGTCGCAGACGTTCCCACCGCCACGCAGGAGCCCACCGCCGCGGAGGAGACCACGCCCTGGGCCGAGGGCAGCCACCAGGTGTGGACCCTCGACGTCGACAAGAACGCCGAGATCGCGGCCCACGGCTCCCAGGTGCTCGTCGGTGACCGCAGCAGCAGCTACACCCTCACGCGCGTGACCGCCTACGACGTCTCCGGCACCGAGCCCAAGAAGCAGTGGGAGACGGCGGTCGATCAGGCCTTCGGCCAGCTCGCCTACTGGGGCGAGTGGATCATGATCGGCGGCAACCAGCTGCTCCGGGCCTCCGACGGCACCCTCACCACAGCGGGCTGGGACGCCAGCATGACCCCGTACCTCGTCGACACCTTCGCCCTGACCTGCGACAAGAACGACCGCTGCGCCGGATGGTCAGCCTCCGACCCCACCAAGCCCCTGTGGGAGCAGGAGATCGACGACTCCTACGAGTGGCTCCGCCACACCTCGTACGTCAACCTCATCACCGCGCACGACGGCGCGCCGGTCTTCCTTGCCTCGCCCGAGACGGCGGTGAGGCTCGGGGACGGCAGCCTCATCGACTTCGACATCGACGAGGACCGGCAGAACGTCCTGCCGCTCAAGGACGGCTGGAGGATCTACGACCTCGTCGACAACAGGTACACGGTCCTCACCACCTCGGGTAAGCAGACCGACTCCTTTGAGGGCCAGCAGCCCTCAAGCGAGCAGCGTCATGTCCCCCTGTTCGAGAGCCCCCTGATGACGGCTGCACAGCTGCGCATGCTCGTCGCCGACAACGACGTGTCCTGGGCGCCGGTGACGGTCGCGCAGGAGCCCGGCGGCACGTCCGGCTGCGCGACGACCCTCACCGTCGGCGAGCACAGCGTCGTCCCCGCCCAGGCCGACGGCGCGTGCGTCGACGAGTACGAGGAGGGCTGGTACAGCCTGTCCTCCGACAAGGCCGTGCTCATGTACGTCGTCGGCAACCCCACCACCCAGTTCGGCTCGTCCGTCCAGCTCGTCGGGATGTGGTCCGTGGCCGACGGCAAGCCCGTGTCCTTCGAGGGCTCCACCCCGGGTGAGCAGCCCATGTGGCTGGTCAGCCCCGAGCTTGTCATCGCCCTCGATGACACCGAGGGCGGGCTCACCGCCTACGCCCCCGGCAAGGGGTGACGGCGCCGGGCGGCCCGCTACCCCGGCCGCAGCCGGCCCCGTCCTGCGGTCGTGTCCCGGCTGGTCTGGCGGACGCCGTCTGCCAGACCAGCCGGAGCCGTCCCCTCAGCCGAGGGTGTCGAGGACGATGTTCAGGCCCTCGGCCATCGTCGGGTGGGTGATGACGGCGTCGCGCAGCTGGCGCCAGCTCAGGTGCCCGAGCATCGCCATCTGCACGCTCGTGATGACCTCGCTGGCTCCCTCACCGATGACGGCGGCACCCAGGATGAGGTCGGTGCGGGCGTCGATGACGACCTTGTAGAAGCCCTCGGTGCGCCCCAGGGTCTTGGCACGCGGGACGGCCGCCGTCGGGGTTGTGGCGACACGCACCTCGTATCCCGCCTCGCGGGCCTCGGCCTCGGTCAGGCCCACGTGGCCGAGCTCGGGCGTGGTGAAGACGGCCCACGGGATGAGGCGCCCCGCCGTCGTGGCCTCCTTGCCGGCGAAGAGGTCGCGCAGGACACGGAAGTCGTTCCAGGAGGCGTGCGTGAACTGGGGCGTGCCGGCCACGTCGCCTGCGGCGTAGACGTTCTCGGCGGTGGTGCGCAGGTGCTCGTCGACGCGCACGAAGCCGCGCTCGGTCAGCTCCACGCCCGCGGCCTCCAGGCCGAGGCCGGCGGTGACGGGGGTGCGCCCCAGGGCGACGAGCAGGTGGGAGCCGCCCACCTCGCGCCCGTCAGCGGTGGTGACGACGACGCCCCCGTCGGGTCCGGCGGCGACCTTCGCGGCGCGGGCGCCGGTCAGGACCGTGACGCCCAGGGCCTCCAGGCCAGAGGCCACCTCGGCGGCCACGTCCTCGTCCTCGCGGTCCAGGATGTGCTGCCCGGCGTGGACGATGGTGACCGGGACACCGAGCAGGCCCATGAGGGAGGCCATCTCGACGCCGATGACGCCGCCGCCCAGGACGATGAGGCTGGTGGGCAGCTCGGGCAGGGTGAGCAGGTCCTCGCTGGTCCAGTAGCGCACGTCGCTCAGACCCTCGATCGGGGGGACCGACGGCGTGGTGCCGGTGTTGATGAGGACCTTGGCGCCGCGCACGCGCCGCAGGCCGCCGTCGTTGAGGGCGATCTCGACGGTGCGCTCCCCCACGAAGCGGGCGGTGCCCTTGACGAAGTCCATGCCGGAGGCGGGGAACATGGTCTCGTGGGCGGCCACCATGCCGGAGACGACCGCCTCCTTGCGGGCACGGAAGGAGGCCAGGTCGATACGGGCGCGGGCCAGGGCGTCGGCGCCGCCGCCCTGCTCGGGCAGGGTCACGCCGTAGGCGTGCGATCCCTGCACCTCGTGCAGGACACGGGCGGCGGAGATGAGGGTCTTGGTGGGGATGCAGGCGACGTTGATGCAGGTGCCGCCCACCTTGTCCCGTTCCACCATGACGACCGAGTCACCGGCCTTGGCGCGCAGCATCGCCAGGGACTTGCCGGCCTTACCTCCTCCGACGACAAGCAGGTCAACGTCCTGGACAGCATACTGGGGCACGGTGGGCACAGTCTTCTCCTGAGTTGTCTGGGGCAACGGTGGTCGCCGGTCACAGGGGCCAACACGGCGCGGGCCGAGGGCATTCCAGCCAGGTCTCGACGTCTCCGCGCGCAACTTCCTAGCATCGGCCCATGAGCACTCCCCCACTGCCTCCCTCCTCCGACCCCCAGGCCGCCCCGGACCCCGACCTCCTGACTGCGCTCGACCCCGGCACACCGCCCGCCGACCTGCAGCGGATCGCTGCCGAGCGCCCGGACCTGCACGCCGTCCTGGCCGCCAACCCGGGCACCTACCCTGCGCTGCTGGAGTGGCTGCGCACCTCCGAGGACCCGGCGGTCCAGGCCGCTCTTGTCAACCGTGCCCCCGCTCAGCCCGCCGCCGCAGCCGCCGCCGACCCGGTGGCGGCTGCCAGCCCCGGTCCGGCTCCTGCGGCCGGAGCGCCGCTCGCCCCGGCACCGACCCGTCGGCGCAGGCGCGCCCCGCTGCTCGTCGGCGCCGCCGTCGTCGTGGTCCTGGTCCTGGTCGGCGCGGGCCTCGGCATCCGCGCGCTACTCGGCCGGGGCAGCACCGTGTCCCCAGCGGCCTCCACCGTCCAGGAGGTCTCAACCAGCTGGGCCGAGGGCAGCCACAAGACCTGGAAGCTCGACGTCGGCGAGGACGCGTTGGTCACCGTCAACGGGGACCAGGTGGTCGTCGGCACGCTCAACAGCAGCTTCGACCTCACCCGTGTGACCGCCTACGACATCTCGGGCTCCGAGCCCGAGCAGCAGTGGGAGACGAAGGTCGACCAGGACGACGGATACGTCGGCTACTGGGGAGACTGGCTCTGGATCGGCGGTAACCAGCTGCTCAAGGCCTCCGACGGCACCCCCACCGAGGCCGGCTGGGACGAGGACCTGTTCCCGATCCTCCTCGGCTCCTACGCCGTGGCTTGCGACAGGCACGACCACTGCACCGGCTGGTCCGCCTCCGACCCCACCACCCCTCTGTGGGAGCAGGACATCGCAGGCGTCAACGATGGTGAAGCCGCCTACTACCTCTGGGCGGTGCACGACGGCTCACTGGTCACCCTCGCCGCCCGGGACACCGCCGTCCGGCTTGAGGACGGCGCCCTGATCGACCTCAACGTCAACGACGAGGAGCACGTCATCCCCCTGGCGGACGGATGGCTCATCGTCAACTACGTCGATGAGGAGTACCGGGTCCTGTCCCCCTCGGGCGAGCAGGTCGATGCCTTCGAGGGCGCCTGGCCCAACTCCGACGACAAGATGTGGGCGCGCCGGTTCGAGGCTCCCCGTCCCACCGGCGCACAGGTACGTGCCTTCGTCGTCGACGGGGACCTGTCCTGGGCGGCCGTGACATCCCAGCACGACCCGGATGCGAAGGACCACTGCTCCCTCACACTCACCATCGGCGAGCACACGCTCGTGCCCGCCCGGGAGGACGGCGAGTGCGTCTACGCGGTGGAGAGCTCCTGGTACGGCCTGTCCTCCGACACGTCCCTGCTCATGCAGGTCGAGGGCAGCCCCGCCCAGACGAGCGCGTCGGTGGTGCTCGCAGGGATGTGGTCCGTGGCCGACGGCAAGCCCGTGGCCTTCGCGGGCTCCGAGCCGGGCGAGCAGCCCATGTGGCTGGTCAACCCCGAGCTCATCATCGCCTTCGACCGTGAGGACGGGCAGATCACCGCCTACGCCCCCGGCAGGAAATGACGCCCTCCGGGTGGCCCGGCAGCACCTCCCGGGCCACCCGGTGCAGCACCGCACGGGGGCGTGCAGTGGGCGCTCAGCCGGTGGCCCAGCGCCCGCCGCCACCTCTCACTGGCCGCGGGCGAGCTGGCGCAGCACGTACTGCAAGATGCCGCCGTGGCGGAAGTAGTCGGCCTCACCGGGGGTGTCGATGCGCACGACGGCGTCGAACACGACCCGGCTGCCGTCCGGCTTGAGGGCGGTCACCCGCACCGTCGACGGCGTGACGCCCTCGTTGAGCGCCGTGAGGCCCTCGATGGAGAAGGTCTCAGTGCCGTCCAGGCCCAGGGAGGCGGCGCTGTGCCCCGACGGGAACTGGAGGGGCACCACCCCCATGCCGATGAGGTTGGAGCGGTGGATGCGCTCGAAGGACTCGG
>CALEXZ010000112.1 GCA_937926195.1 uncultured Actinomyces sp. | reverse complement strand
CACGTGGAGCGCGACCTTCAGTGTGGAGGGTGGCCCGCCTCAGCCGGTGAGCGGGGCGGTCACGACCACGGAGTCCTCGGCTCCTTTTGATCTCGTGCGTCTGGTGGGTGTGCTCACCGACGACGCCGAAGAAGCCCAAGGCCACTGAACCCGGGCAGGCACCCAGCACAGCAGGCCCTCCGCAAGAACAGGTCCTGCGCGACGCCGCGCTCAGCACATCCAAACCCGGGCACGCCGTCAGCCCCGATCCCTGCGTCTCCCCTCTCCCGGCGAGGAGGGGTGGATCAAGCTCAGGCGGTCGCGGGGTCGATGAGCGGCAGGACGAGATGGGACGGGTGGGCGTCGTCGTGGTGGATGCTCAGAGCCACGGGCTCCTCACCCCGCGGTCGGGCCACGGAGTAGCGGGGCCAGCAGGAGCCCGACAGGTTGAGGCGCAGGCGGCCACCGGCGGGAACCTCGATGCCGGTGGCCCACATGTCCACCTCCACCTCGACGACCTCCCCGGGCACCAACGGGTCCATGCGGTCGGCGCCATGACGGGCGCTCAGACGCAGGACGCCGTCGGTGAGCAGGACGGAGCTGCCGTCGGGACGGACCTCGGTCAGAGCGGCGTGCAGGTGGGCGTCCGTCGCGTCGGCGGACACCCAGGTCCGCAGCCGCACCGGCCCGAGCACGGTGACCGGCTCACCCAGCGGCGCGGTGGTGAAGGAGACGACGTCGTCGCGTGCCTCGACGGGACGCTGGTCGTGGGGGCCGGAGGAGTCCGGCATCCCCATGAACACCTGGCCGCCGGCGGTGGGGACCGGGTGGGCCGGATCGTGCACCCAGGTCGTCGATCCCGGGTCCGACGGCGCGGGCTGCCCGGGAGGCAGGAGGACGCCGTCGTCCTCGGAGGCGAGGTGCCAGCGGGAGTCTCGTGCGCCGGGCGCGGGCCAGGCCGGCAGGTCGAGCCACCGGTCGGCGCCCATGATGTAGACGCGCACCGGCCGCTCGGGAAGACGGGCCGCGGCGTCGGCGTCGCCGCACGCCGCCCTCCAGAAGTCGAGGTGGAGCGCGGCGGCATCGGCGTTCTCCAGGCCCCCGTGGGGGAAGGACCGGCCGGGCTGGTCCCCGGTCTGGTTGATGTGGGTCCAGGGCCCGATGAGGAGCCGGTGGGGGCCGGTCGCGGGAGTGGGGCCGGAGCTGAGCAGCTCGTGGTTGCGCAGGGTGCCGCCCAGGAAGAGGTCGTACCAGCCGGCCACGGACAGCACCGGCAGCTGGGCGCCGAGCCTGCGCAGCCCCTGGGCGGGGTAGCTCATCGACTCCCAGTGGGAGTCGTGCAGGGGGTGGTTGACGGCGTCGAGGACGTGGACGCCCACCGGGTGGGCGCTGGCCAGGGCCTCGGCGGCGCTGCGGATGCCGACGCGGGTCAGCAGCGCCGTGTAGCCGGGGACGTCCGTGGGCAGCACCTCGGCGGGCACGTCCTCCAGTCCGCCGGCCAGCCGGCCCTCGCGCACCCGGTGACGCGCCCACTCGTAGGTGGGCCCCTCAAGGAGGACGCCACCGCGCATCATGAGGTCCTCGTCGTAGGTGGACGGCGCCACCCAGGTGGTCATCGCCGACAGGTGCTCGGTGGAGACCAGGGCGGCGATGAACTGCGTCATGCTTAGGTAGGAGGCGCCGAAGGTCAGGACCGTGCCGTCGCACCAGGGAAGGTTCGCCACGGCTTGGCGGGTGGCGACGCCGTCGTCGGCCTCGTCGGTGTAGAAGCGGAAGGTGCCCTCCGAGCGGTCGGTGCCGCGGCAGGCCTGGACGACGACCCCGAATCCCGCGGCGACCACCTCCTCCAGGTCGACCCCGGCCTGGAGCTTGATGACGCGGGCCATCTGCCCCGGCTCGTCCATCCGCCAGCCGAAGGCGTCGGCGAAGGCCGGGCGCCAGCCACCCAGGTAGGGGCAGCGGGCCAGGAGGACGGGGACGGGGGTCTCCTGCGAGCCTGCCGGGCGGGCGACGTCGGCGCGCAGGACGACGCCGTCGGGCATGACGGTCTCAAGGGTCTCGAAGACGATCGGTGCGGCGGTCTGCGTCATGACTGCTCCGTTGTCGTGGTCCGGTGGTCGTGAGGGGCGGCGTGCACGATGTCCCGATCCCAGTGTGCACGACATCCCGACCTCGGGGTCAGAGGAGGGTCGTGGGGACGTTGAAGGCCTCGACGACGGCCCGCAGCTCCTCGTCGCTCACACCCTCGCCCAGTCCTCCCGACTGGATGTTGCGCACCTCGTACATGGCGCCCGTCTCCGCGTACTCGACCTTGTCGACCGCCGCCAGCGGAGCCACGTCCGAGCGGACCATGATTCCGTGCTTGGACCACAGGACGATGACGTGCTCACGCAGGGCCCGCACGTTGTTCTCCATGAGCTCCTGGCTGCCGGGGACCATGAAGTCGAGGACCTCGATGCCCTGGGGCAGCTGGACGATCGTCTCGGGCTCCCAGCGCAGGATCCGACGGTTGAAGTCCCGCGTGTTCCTCATCTCCTTGATGTGGCTGAGCTGCACGAGGTAGGGCGGCTGGGCGTGGATGACCGCCTGGAAGTCCACCCCCCGCCGGGCGACCTGGTCGTTGTGGACCGCCAGGTGCGAGTTGAACTCGCTCGTCGGGCGCGCGTAGGCCCTGGACGGGTGCGTGTACCAGGTGCCCGTCCGTCCCCCCTCGTCCACGACGAAGGCGGACACGTTCGCCTCGGGCGACTCGGCGACGTCGCGCAGGCGGCATCCCGAACCCGTCACCAGGACCGTGCGGCCCGCCAGCGCCGGTGCCGCCAGCGGTAGCTCGGTCGCCGGGTGCGCCTGGGGGAAGCGCTCGGCCAGGCCCAGCTCCTCGGCGCTCGTGGCGGTGGACACGGAGATGTTGCCGGCGCCGGCCTCGACGGCGCCCATGTGGTCGAGGCGGCGCCCGGCGGCGCCCATCTGGGTGAGGATCTCGTCGAGACTGAGGCCAGTGCTCATGGGTTCACGGCTCCTTGATCGGGTTCTTCCTGGATGGAACGGGGATGGTGCCCGGGTCAGGCCTGACGGCGCAGACGGGCGGCGAAACGGTCGAGGGACTGAGAGGTCAGGGGCGATCCGACGGCGTTGAGGTGCCCGTGCGGCACCCCCGCACAGGTGACGCACTCGACGTCGACCCCGGCGTCGGCGAGCTGACGGGCCAGAGCCTCCCCGGAGGAGCGCAGGTCGTCGTTCTCGCAGTTCTCGATGTAGGTGGAGGGGTAACCGGACAGGTCCGCGGCCGAGCCGTGGGCGTCGCCGACGAAGGCGTAGGCGGGTGCCTCCTGCACCGGTCCCCCCAGATAGTTGGCGTTCATGCCGGCCATGACCTCCTGCGGGAAGCGCAGGACCTGCGGCATCTGCTCCAGGCGCTGTGCCAGCTCGGCGCTGGGCTCGGGCCACGGGGCCGCGTGCGCCACCGGGTAGGCGAGTAGCACCTGCCACACCGGGGGCCCTCCGGCCTCGTCACGGGCGTGCAGGGCCGCCCCGGCGGCGAGGTTCCCGCCGGCGCTCGCCCCGCCGACGGCGATCCGGTCGGCGTCAACGCCCAGGGCGGCGGCGTTGTCCACCGTCCACCGCAGGGCCGCGTAGCAGTCGTCGTGCGGCACAGGATGGTGGACGCCCCCGTGGCACAGGCGGTAGAACACCGAGACGACGGTGACGCCCGTGCGGCTGACGATCCCGCGGGCCACCAGGTCCGCCTCCGGCATGTCGAGGTCCCCGCCGACGAAGGCCCCGCCGTGCAACCACACGAGGCCGGGCAGCCGACCGTCGTCGTCGGGCGACGCCGTTGCGGCCGGCCGCCACCCCGGTGCGGGCCGGTACACGCGCACCGGCACCGGGCCGTGAGGTCCCTCGATCCTCAGGTCCTCCACCACGGCGTGGGTCTCCTCGGCCTCGCCGAAGGGAGCGCTCCACGCGTCCATGGCGGCCAGGACCTCCCCGCTGAAGGGGCCGGTGGCACGCGAGTCGCCGTCGGGACCTTCCAGGGCGGGGGCCAGGTCCTCGGGGCCGGGGGCGGCGAGGTGGGCGATGAGGTGCAGGCGCTCGCGGTACGGGCTGAGGAAACCGCCGGCGAGAGGCGCCAGCGTGACGCCGTCGCGGGTCGTGGTTGGCTGCGGGTTCGTCGGGCTGGTCATGGTGCTCTCCTCTGGCTTCAGCTGAAGACCCGCTGCTCTGCGGCGTCCCAGGCCCCGGCCGAGCGCGTATCGGGTGTGTAGGTGGTGATCTCGCTGGAGGTGCGCACGAGCCGACGCAGCTCGTGCAGGTCGCCGTCGATGAGACCCGCACCGCGGGCGGCGACGACGATGTTGCCCAGGGCGGTGCCCTCCTTCGGGCCCGCGAGCACCGTGAGGCCGGTGGCGTCGGCCGCCAGCTGGCACAGGAGCGCGTTGGCGATGCCGCCGCCGACCATGTGCAGGACGCCGACCTCCGTGCCGGACAGGGCCTGGGCCTCGCGCACCGCGCGACGGTAGGCCAGGGCGAGGGACTCGTTGACGCAGCGCACGTACTCGCCGATGCAGCGCGGCTGCGGCTGGCCGGTGGCCCGCGCGTAGGCGTCGATGCGGGCGGCCATGTCGCCGGGGGCGTAGAAGGCGTCGTCGTTGATGTCGACGACGGTGCGCAGCGGCTCTGTGGCCGCGGCGTCGGCGTCGATCTGGGCCCAGGACAGCTCCAGGCCCTGTTGCCGCCAGGTGCGCACGGCCTCGTTGAGGACCCACAGGCCCATGACGTTCTTGAGGTAGCGGACGGTGCCGTCCACCCCCAGCTCGTTGGTGAAGTTCGCGGCCCGTGAGGCCTCGGTGAGGACCGGCTCGTCGAGCTCGAGACCCACCAGTGACCAGGTGCCGCAGGAGACGTAGGCGAAGTCCGGCCTGTCGGCGGGCACGGCCGCCACCGCTGAGGCCGTGTCGTGGCTGCCGACGGCGATGACCGGCGTCGGCCTGCCGTCCGGGCCGAAGACGTCAAGCACCTCGCGGCGCACCGTGCCGATGAGCGCACCCGGCTCGATGAGAGGGGGCAGGATCCCGGCGACGTCGACCCCCATCTCCTCGCGCAGCCGGGAGATGAGGGTCTGGGACCAGGTGCGGGTGCGTGCGTCGAGCAGGCCCGTCGTCGAGGCGTTGGTGACCTCGGCGACCTGGCGTCCCGTGAGCCAGGAGCAGATGAGGTCGGGCAGCAGGAGCAGACGGCGGTCGGTGGCGCCGTTGGGCAGGCCCCCGTCGCGTGACTCGGCGACCAGCTGGAACACGGTGTTGAAGTCCTGCACCTGCAGGCCGTTGACGGCGTACACCTCCGCGGCGGGGATACGCGCGAAGACCTCCTCGGGCACGCCGGCGGTGCGCGCGGAGCGGTAGGCGGCCACCTGCCCGGCGAGCACGCCCGAGTCGCGCACGAGGCCGTAGTCGACGGCCCAGGTGTCCACCCCGACGGCGGACAGCGGCCCGACGTCGCGCACGGCGGCGAGCAGCCCCTCGCGGATCTCGTTCCACAGGTGCAGCACGTCCCAGTACAGGCGCTCACCCTGGCTGGTGGGCAGCGAGATGGCGCCGTTGGTGAAGCGGCGCGTCTCGGTGAGGGTGATGCGGCCGACGTCGAGCGTGCCGACCATGACGCGGCCGGAGGACGCACCGAGGTCGACGGCGGCGACGTGGACGGGGGCGGTCATGAGGGGTCCTGTCTGCTGGTGGGCCGGGACGGTGAGGAGGGTGGCGGTGGCTGCTGGGAGCCGAGGCGGGGTGAGGCGGACGGCGGTTGCCGGGCGGGGTGCCGCGGTCGCCGTCGGGCTGCGCCCCGGACCGGTCAGGCGCCCCAGCCGGCGGCGTCGCCACCCACGCGTTCGGCGCGCACCCGCTCCAGGTAGCCGGAGGCGAGGAAGGCCCGCATCGGGTCCACGGGCAGGCCCTGGGACTCGCGAAGCTCGGCGAGCAGCGGGCGCACGTCGGTGCTGAAGGCGGAGGTCAGCACGTCGTTGGCGGTCAGGACGTCTCCCGCGGTCTGGGCGGCCGTGAGGGCCTCGCGGTCCACGAGCAGCGCCTTGGCGGTGGCCTCCTGAACGTTCGTGGCCGAGCGGATCTCGCCGGGGATCTTCTCCTCCAGGTTGTGGCACTGGTCGAGCATGAAGCTGACACCGGAGTCGGGGGCCAGGGCGCCCGCCGAGACGATCTCGTTCATGATGCGGAAGAGCTGGTAGGGGTCCGCCGCACCGACGATGAGGTCATCGTCGGCGTAGAAGCGCGAGTTGAAGTCGAAGGCCCCCAGTCGCCCCAGCCGCAGGAGCTGGGCGACGATGAACTCGATATTCGTGCCCGGCGCGTGGTGGCCGGTGTCCAGGACCACCTTGGCGCGCTCGCCCAGCGCCAGGCAGTGAACGAGGGAGGTGCCCCAGTCCGGCACGTCGGTGTGGTAGAAGGCCGGCTCGAAGAACTTGTACTCCAGCACGAGCTGCTGGTCCTCGCCCAGACGGGCGTAGATCTGTGCGAGGGAGTCGGCCAGGCGGTCCTGGCGCTCGCGGATGGAGTCCTGGCCCGGGTAGTTCGTGCCGTCGGCGAGCCAGATCTTGAGGGCGGGGGCGCCGGTGGCCCGCATGATGTCGATGCACTCCAGGTGGTGGGCGACGGCCTTGGCGCGGACCCTCTCGTCGGGGTTGCACAGGGAGCCGAGCTTGTAGTCCTCGTCCTGGAAGACGTTGGAGTTGATCGTGCCGATGCTGATGCCCTGGTTCTCGGCGTGGCGGCGCAGCCGGTCGTAGTCGTCCGTCTTGTCCCACGGGATGTGCAGGGAGACTCGGGGCGTGACGCCGGTGAGGCGGTGGACCTCGGCGACGTCGTCGATCTTCTCGAAGGGGTCGCGGGGGACCCCCGCGGTGGTGAAGACGCGAAAGCGTGTGCCGGAGTTGCCGAAGGCCCAGCTGGGCAGCTCGATGGACTGGGTCTCGAGGAGGCTGCGGGCCTCGGGGCTGAGATCGGCGAGGGCCGGGATGGACATGGTGCTCTCCCTTCGGAGGGGCGGAGGTGGCGGACCGCGATTCAATCGATTCAAGAGGAACTGTAGGGCGGTTTGAAGCGTTTCACAAGAGGGTGGTGGGGGCTGTGCCGCCCTCGTGGCGCCAACCCTGAGGACAAGGCGGGCCCTAGCATGGCGGTTGTGACAGCCCCGTGGTCAGGAGGCCGATGATGGACGCCGTGAGCGCGGGCACGCCCGCGAAGGACGCGCAGACCGCCCCCAAGGTGGCTCCGGCAGCACCTCGCCCCTCCGTGCGCGACGTCGCCGCCCTTGCCGGAGTGAGCGTCGGCACGGTCTCCCACGTGCTCAACCACCCCGACCGCGTCGCCGACGCCACCCGTGAGCGCGTCGAGAAGGCTATCGCCGAGCTCGGTTTCGTCCGCTCCGAGACCGCCCGCCGCCTGCGCCACGGCGGCTCCTCCCTCGTCGGCGTCCTCGTCCACGACATCTCCAACCCCTTCTTCACCGAGGCCGCCCGCGGCATCGAGGACCGCCTGCGCCAGGATGGGCGCCTGCCCATGGTCTCCTCCACCGACTCCGACCCCCAGCGCGAGCGCGAGCTCATGGCCCTGCTCGCCTCCATGGACGTGCGCGGAGTCATCGTCACCCCCTGCGCCTCCACCCTCGACAACCTCGCCGTCCTGGCGGGACGCGGCATCCGCGTCGTCCTCATGGACCACCCGCCCATCTCCGCCGAGCTGTCCACGGTCTCCTGCGACGACGTCGCCGGTGCGCGCTGCGCCGTCGAGCACCTGCTCTCTCTCGGTCACCGTCGCATCGGCTTCGTCAACGGGCCGCTGACGGTGCGCCAGTCTGTCGACCGGCGCGCGGGCGTCCTGGCCGCCCTCACCGCCGCCGGACTCGACCCGGGCGAGTGCCTCGTGGAGACCGAGGCCGTTGCCGACGGCGCCAGCTACAACGCCGCCGCCGGTGCGGCCGGGGCGCGCACGCTGCTGGGCGACGCGCGGGCGCCGTCGGCCCTGTTCTGCGCCAACGACCAGATGGCCATCGGTGCCATGCGGGTGGCGCGCGAGCGGGGGATGAGCATCCCGGGGGACATCGCCATCGTGGGCTACGACGACGTCTCCGTCGCCGCCGAGCTCATCACGCCGCTGACCAGCGTGCGCCAGCCCCTGGCCGAGATCGGGCGCACCGCCGCCGACCTCCTGCTGGCTGACGGCGCGGGGGTGGAGCACGTCGTCTACCCGCCCGAGCTCGTCGTGCGTGAGTCGACGGTTGGCGGGAGCTGAGCGCGCCAGCCCGCGCCCGCACCCAGCTCCGCCCGCCCCTCCTCCCGCCCGCCCCTACTCCGCCCGTCCCTCCTCCGCGAGTTCGGGGGTTACGTATCGAGTTCGGCACCTTAGCCGTCGAACTCGACGCATAACCCCCGAACTCGACATCGGGGAGGGCGATGGCGGGAGAGCGGCGGGCTGGCATCGGCGGGAGGGCGGCGGGCTGGCATCGGCGGGAGGGAGCTGGCGGGCCAGCGAGCCCTCACTCCAGCTCGAAGGCCCCCGTGTACAGCTGGTAGTACGTGCCCTGGGCGGCAATGAGCTCGTCGTGGCTGCCTCGCTCGATGATGCGCCCGTGGTCGAGCACCATGATCGCGTCAGCGTTACGCACCGTGGACAGGCGGTGGGCGATGACGAAGACCGTACGCCCCGCCATGAGGTTGTCCATGCCCGCCTGGACAAGCGCCTCGGTACGCGTGTCGATGGAGCTCGTCGCCTCGTCCAGGATCATGACCGGCGGGTCCGCGACCGCGGCGCGCGCGATCGACAGCAGCTGGGCCTGTCCCTGGGACAGGCTCGAGCCATTGCCCGCCAGCACCGTCTCGTAGCCGTGCGGAAGACGGCGGATGAAGCCGTCCGCGTTCGCCAGCCTCGCCGCCGCGACGCACTCCTCGTCGGTCGCGTCCAGGCGCCCGTAGCGGATGTTGTCCATGACGGTGCCGGTGAAGAGCTTGACGTCCTGCAGGACGACGCCGAGCGAGCGACGCAGGTCCCCCTTGGCGATCTTCGTGATGTTGATGCCGTCGTAGCGGATCTTGCCGTCGTCGATGTCGTAGAAGCGGTTGATGAGGTTCGTGATCGTCGTCTTGCCCGCACCCGTCGCGCCGACGAAGGCGATCTTCTGGCCCGGGCGCGCGTACAGGCTGATGTCGTGAAGGACCTCGGTGACGCCGTCGTAGGAGAAGTCGACGTGCTCCATGACGATCTCCCCGCGCAGGCGCGCGTAGGTCACCGTGCCCTCCGCCCGGTGCGGGTGGCGCCAGGCCCACACCTCGGTGCGCTCCTGGGTGGGGACGACCTCGCCGTCGTCGGTGACCCGCGCGTTGACGAGCCCGACGTAGCCCGCGTCCTGCTCGGGCTCCTCGTCCATGAGCGCGAAGGCGCGCCCCGCACCCGCCAGGCCCATGGCGATGAGGGCGACCTGCTGGGCGGCGTTGCCGATCGTCTGGGACAGCTGGCGGACCATGCCGAGGTAGGACACGATGATGCCCACCGTCATCGTCCCCATGCCGGACAGGCCGATGTTCGTGGCCTCCAGCTGGATGAGCAGGCCGCCGACGACGGCGACGAGCACGTACAGCAGGTTGCCGAGGTTGCCGATGATGGGGGCCAGGACGTTGCCGTAGGCGTTCGCCTTCGAGGAGTCCTCGAAGAGCCGCTCGTTGAGGACGTGGAAGTCGGCCTTGGCGGCCTCCTCGTGGTTGAAGACCTGCACGACCTTCTGCCCGTCCATCATCTCCTCGATGAAGCCCTCCACCGTGGCCACGGACTCCTGCTGGGCCACCATGAAGCGCGAGGAGGCGCCGCCGATGCGTCGGGTCGCACCCACCATGACGGCCGTGACCACCACCACGAGGATCGTGAGCCACAGGCTGTAGTAGACCATCATCGCGAGCATCGCCACGAGGGTGAGCAGCGACTGGATGAGCGTGGGCACCGCCTGTCCGATGAGCTGGCGCACGGCGTCGGTGTCGTTCGTGTACGTCGACATGATCGAGCCGTGGGCGTGGGTGTCGAAGTAGCGGATCGGCAGGGATTGCATGCGGTCGAACATGTCGTCACGCATGTGCTTGAGCGTGCCCTGGGTCACCACCGCCATGATGCGCGAGTAGAGGAAGGTGCACACGACGCCGACGGCGAAGACGACGCACATCATGACGATGATCGAGGTGAGGGTGCCCGCGACCGGCGCGAGGCTGCCGGCGGCCAGGCCGGGGGTGATGACCTCGTCGACGACGCGCTGCATGAAGACCGCGGCCGCCGTCGAGGTGACCGAGGCGATGACGACGCACACGGTGGTGACGGCCAGCCGCCAACGGTAGTAGCGCAGGACGTAGCGCAGCAGGCGTCCGGCGGTGCCGGGGGCCACGTCGACGGCTGGGGCCTGCTCGGCGGACGAGTCGGTGCGAGCGGTGGTGGAGCGGGCCATGGTCAGGCGGCCTCCTCGTCGTCGGAACGGTTCTGGGAGGCGTGGATCTGCTGGTACTCGCCACCGAGCGCCATGAGCTCGGCGTGCGTGCCCTGCTCGAGGATCCTGCCGTCGTCGAGCACGATGATGTGGTCGGCGTGCTCCACGGAGGCCAGGCGCTGGGCGATGATGATCTTCGTCGTTGCCGGGATCTCCTCGCTCATGGCCCGGCGGATGAGGGCGTCCGTGCGGGTGTCGACGGCGGAGGTCGAGTCGTCGAGGATGAGCACCTTGGGGCGCTTGAGCAGGGCCCGGGCGATGCACAGGCGCTGCTTCTGCCCGCCGGAGACGTTCGTGCCACCCTGCTCGATGCGGGTGTCGTAGCCGTCGGGCAGCTGGCGCACGAACTCGTCGGCCTGGGCCAGGCGGCAGGCGTGCACGAGCTCGTCGTCGGTGGCCTCGGGGTCGCCCCAGCGCAGGTTCTCCTTGATGGTCCCGGCGAACAGGACGTTCTTCTGCAGGACGACGGCGACCTGGTCGCGCAGGGCCTGCAGGTCGTAGTCGCGCACGTCGACGCCGCCGACGCTCACACGCCCCTCGGTCACGTCGTACAGGCGTGAGATGAGCTGGATGAGCGTCGTCTTCGCGCTGCCGGTGCCGCCCACGATGCCCAGCGTGGAGCCCGAGGGGATCGTCAGGTCGATGCCGGACAGGGCGTCGGACTCGGCGTCGGCGGAGTAACGGAAGGAGACGCCCTCGAAGCGGACCTCGCCGTCGGGCACCTGCCTCAGCCCGCCGGCCGGGGAGGTCAGCGACGGGGCGTGGTTGAGGACCTCGGCGATACGGGTGGCGGACTCCGTGGACATCGACACGATGACGAAGATGAAGGCCAGCATCATCATCGCGGCGAGGATCTGCACGCCGTAGGTCATGAGTGAGGAGAACTCGCCGGTGGTCAGCTCGGTGGCCCCCGAGGAGACGACGACGCGCGCGCCCAGGTAGTTCACCAGCGTCAGGGCCGTGTAGATGAACAGGACCATGACCGGGTTGTTGAGCGAGATGATCTTCTCCGCGCGGGTGAAGTCGGCGCGCACGTCCTGGGAGGCGGCGCGGAAGCGCGTCCTCTCGTGGTCCTCGGTGACGAAGGACTTGACCACCCGGATCGCGGCGACGTTCTCCTGGACCGAGTTGTTGAGGGCGTCGTACTTCTTGAAGATCCTGCGGAAGATCGGGAACACGTAGGCGACCAGGCCGAAGAGGACCGCGCCCAGCAGGGGCAGCATGACGAGGAAGATGAGGGCCAGGCGCGCGTTGATCGTCAGTGTCATGACGACGGAGAAGACGACCATGAGGGGCACGCGCACCGCGACGCGGATGATCATCTGGTAGGCCATCTGGACGTTGGTGATGTCCGTGGTCATGCGGGTCACGAGCGACGACGTCGAGAAGTGGTCGATGTCGGCGAAGGACAGCTCCTGGACGCGCGTGAACAGGTCCTCGCGCAGGTTGCGGGCCAGGCCGGCGGAGGCGGTGGCGGCGCGCACGGCGCTGAGCGTGCCGCAGGCGAAGGAGGCCATGGCCATGAGGACGAGGATCAGGCCGATCCGCAGGAGGGGCCCCATGGTCTGTCCGGTGAGGGAGTCGATGAGCGCTGCCATGACGAAGGGCAGGAGGCACTCGAGGACGACCTCGCCGACCATGTACAGCGGTGCCATGGCCGAGGCCCGCCGGTACTCGCGGATGCTGCGAGCGAGGGTGCGGAGGATCTTCATCCGGATATTGTCGCGCCCCCACCTCCTCGGTTTGCGCGCGAGCGTACGGTGATTTGCCGTACTTTCGAGCGCAAACCGAGGAGTTGGAGGTGGGGGGACTGACCTGGCGGCGGACGCGGGTCAGCGGTTGTCGAAGTGGGAGTCGAAGGCGGCGTCGGGCAGGTCGTAGACGTGGCGGCGGGCGTACTCCAGCGCCAGGGGGGCTCCGGTGAGACGGTCCATGCCGGAGTCCTCCCACTCGATGGAGATCGGGCCGGTGTAGCCGATCTGGTTGAGGGTGCGGAAGTAGCCGTCGAGGTCGGCGTCGCCCAGGCCGGCGGAGACGAAGGTCCAGCCGCGGCGCGGGTCGTCCCAGGGCAGGTGGCTCGACAGGCGGCCGTTGCGTCCGTCGAAGTGGGTCTTGGTGTCCTTGCAGTGCACGTGGTAGATGCGGTCGGCGAAGTCGGTGAGGAAGACGGCGGGGTCGATGCCCTGCCAGATCATGTGGGAGGGGTCCCAGTTCAGGCCGAAGGCCTGACGGTGGCTGATGGCCTCCAGGGTGGCCTTGGTGGTCCAGTAGTCGTAGGCGATCTCGCTGGGGTGGACCTCAAGGGCGAAGGTGATGCCCTCGGAGTCGAAGACGTCCATGATGGGGTTGAACCGGCGGGCGAAGTCCTCGTAGCCGTCAGCGATGACGTCGCTCCCGACGGGCGGGTACATGGCGACGTACTTCCAGATCTTCGAGCCGGTGAAGCCGGTGACGACCTTGGCGCCGAGCTTGGCGGCGACCTTGGCAGTGAGCTTGAGCTCCTCGGCGGCGCGCTGGCGCACCCCCTCGGCGTCGGACTCGCCGGCCCCCCAGACACGATCGGACAGCAGGCCGCGGTGACGGAAGTCGATGGGGTCGTCGCACACGGCCTGGCCGGTGGAGTGGTTGGAGATGGCGTAGACGTCCAGGTTGTGGCGCTTGAGGTTGTCCTTCCACCGGCGGCAGTAGTCGTCATCCTCGGCGGCGCGGTAGACGTCGAGGTGGTCGCCGGCCACCGGCACCTCCAGCCCGTCGAAGCCCCAGTTCTGGGCGAGGGTGCACACCTGCTCGAAAGGCAGGTCCACCCACTGTCCGGTGAAGAGGTTGATGTTGCGAGGCATGAGCTGCTCCTTCGCAGTCTGGCGTGGTCACTGGGCGACGACGGCGGTCAGTCGCGATGATGTGACCGTAGGCAGCTCGGGTGCCTGCGAACCAGGCTCCTCCCGTGAACTTCTGCGCAATGAAAGCAGAAGCGGTGGTCCTTCTCGGCCGAGCCGTTGGCAGGTCGCGCGGCCGGCGACGGAGCCCGGGAAGCGGTGCCGCTGCCCCGCGACCCTTCTGGGCCGATGGGGCGGAAGGGCGTCCGCGTCCATGGATGCGTTGCGACGGCCTCCGGCAGCATGGGTGGATGCTGCGACAGCCGTACCCGCGCAAGGACGCGCCCCGAGTCATCGTCACCACCGACCCCGAGCTCGACGACCTCAACTCGATGCTGCGTCTGCTCCTGCACGCCAACGAGCTCGATCTCATCGGCCTCGTCTACTCCGCCTCCGGTCCCCACCACCAGGGCTGCGCCGCCCGCGGCTTCGCGCCCTACCGCTGGCCCGCCCCCGGCGACATCCTCCACATCGACCAGGCCATCAACGCCTACGCCCAGGTCGAGGACGTCCTGCGTGTGCACGACTCCCGCTACCCCACCGCCGAGTAACTGCGCTCGATCACCGCCGTGGGCAACGTCGACGAAATCGGCGACATGCGTGACGCCACGTCCGGCTCCCGCCTCGTCACTGACGCCCTGCTGGCCTGTGCCGCGGCCGCCGACGGCGAGGACGCCGCCCGCCCGCTCTTCGTCTCCGCCTGGGGCGGATTCAACACCATCGCCCGTGCCCTGCTCGATGCGGACGCCACCCTGTCCTCGCTCCCGGTGCGCGAGTGCGAGGCGGCGCGCACCCGCCTGGGTGAGCGTCTGGTCATCACCGCCTTCGGGGAGCAAGACGAGACCTGGCGCACGTACATCCGCCGGGTATGGCCCGACATTGAGATGCGTCAGGTCGCCACACTGATCTGGGGGTACGCGGCCCGCCTGTCCGTCCTGCCCGAGGACGCCGACACCCTCGGGCCCGCCTGGATGCGTGAGCACGTGAGCACGGTCGGCCCCATGGGGGAGGCCTACCGCGTGTGGGGCGACGGCAAGCAGATGGCTGCGGGCTTCGACGCCGAGGACTACTTCGGCCTGGTGGGCGTGAGCGAGGAGGAGCTGCGCGCCCAGGGTTACGTGCTCTTCTCGAGCCTGGAGGAGCCGGGGGCCTGGATCTCCGAGGGGGACTCCTCCAACGCCGCCCTCCTGTTCGACAACGGCCTGCGCTCCTGGGAGGACGCGACCTTCGGCGGCTGGGGCGGGCGCCAGAGCCTCGACCCCGGCACCCGCGCCACCTACTCCACCGGCCTGGTGCTGACCGGAGCGCCCGAGCCCGGCCACGTGCCCGCGGTGCGCGAGCAGGACCGCGTCCCCGGTGCCGGGGCCGGCGTCGAGCCGCCTTTCGAGTACATGGTGTCGCGCTTCTGGCGCGCCATCCAGAACGAGCTGGCAGGCCGACTGGCCTGGTCGGCCGCCGAGCGCTTCGAGGACGCCAACCACCCGCCGGTCGTGGAGGTCATCGGCTCCCTGACCCGCACGGCCGCCCCTGGCGAGAGGCTCGCTCTCACCGCCACGGCGACGGACCCCGACGGCGACGCCGTCGACCTGCGGTGGTGGCCCTACCCCGAGGCCGGGCGCCGCCCACTGCCCGAGGGCGTGTTCCCCGAGGTGTCCGACGACGGCAGCGGCACCTGCGTGCTCACTGTGCCTGCCGAGGCCGAGCCGGGCACACAGATCCACCTCATCGTTGAGGCCACTGACCGTCCGACGCCGGGGCGGGTGCCCTTCACCCGCTATGCGCGCGTCATCATCACCGTCGTCTGACCCGCTGAGCGGTCCGGCCCGGGCCCCAGTGCGCCGGCCCGGCCCGTGCGGCGTCAGTCAGGCGTCGCGCGCGCTCAGCCAGGCGTAGGAGGCCCGGACGGCATCCAGGACGTCGCCGTCGTAGTCGTCGAACTCGATGACCTTGATCGTGTCCGCCGGGGCGGCCTCGAGCGCGGCATCGAGGTCGATGTCGCCCTCGCCGGCCGGCCGCTGCGCCCGTGTGATCGGGCCGATGACCGCCATGAGCTCCTCCAACGCGTCCGGGATCACGGGCGGCTCGGCCGGGATGACGCCGTTCTTGATGTGCAGCGCCGCGACAGCGTTGCCCAGGCGGCGTAGCAGCGCGGGCGTGTCCGCCCCGCCGACGCTGGCCCAGTACGCGTCGACCTCCAGGCGCACCTGCGGGGCGAGGGCGTCAGCGAGCACCTCCAGGGCGTGGTGGCCGGCCAGCATCGTCGAGGCCTCCCACGAGTGGTTGTGGTAGCCGACCGTGATGCCCATTGGTGCGGCCAGGTCGGCGATCTCGTTGAGACGCTCGGCGGTGCGCGCCACCTCCTCGGCCCGGGCCCAGCGGGAGGCGGGCACCATCGGGTCGATGAGCAGTCCGATGCCGACCTCGGCGGCGGCGTCGAGCGTGCGGGCCACGTTGTCGGCGTCCACGATGCGGGCGTGACCGGAGGTGGCGCTCAGACCCGCCGCGTCGAGCGCGGCACGGTACTGGGTGGGGCGCTGGTCGAAGGCGAAGGCCTCGACCTGCTTCAGGCCGATCTCGCGCACGGTGGCGAGCGTGCCCGGCAGGTCGGCGGCAAGGCTGTCGCGCAGTGTGTAGAGCTGGAGGCTGATGCTCATGGTGACTCCTCGGTCGTCCCGGCTCCCGGTGGGGGTGTACGGGCAGACTGTCACGGCTGCCGAGCCGCCCGCAGGCCGTCACCACCTACTTGTGCCCGTCGTGGGCAGTCCGACGTCGGCCCGCTGCGCCCTCAGCCGCGCCCGCCCGGCGCCCTCAGCCGCGTGCGGTGTCGAACAGCGCTGAGACGGCCAGGACGGCGGCGCCGCGTCGCTCGTCCTCGAGGCCCTCGCCGGTGACGGAGATCGTCAGGTTGCGTGTGGCCAGGCCCAGGGCCCGCTCGGCGACAATCCGCTGCGCCACCTCCAGGAAGACCGGGCACTCCTGCGGCATGTGGCCGGCCAGCACCACCCGGGCGGGATTGAGCAGGGACACGAGCATCGCCAGCGCGTCGCCGACGGCCGTCGCCGAACGGGCTGCGAGCGTCACGCACTCCGTGTCCCCGGCGGCGACCCCCGCGATGACGTCCCTGATGCGCAGCTCGCCGGTCATCGCCAGGCGCTCGCGCAGGAAGGGACTCACCCCCTCGGTGGCGGCGCGGCGCGCGTCGCGCAGCACCGCCCAGCCTCCCGCGACGGCCTCCAGGCAGCCGGTGCGGCCGCAGCGGCAGATGGCCTGGTCGCCGCTGGCGATCCGCACGTGCCCGATGTCCCCGGCGGCGCCGTCGGCCCCGTGGTGGATGCGGCCGGAGGCGAGCAGGCCCGCGCCGATGCCGGTGCCGACCTGGACATACAGCAGGTCCTCGGCGCTCTCCCCGCGTTCGCTCATGCCGGTGAGGAAGCCGGCGAGCATGGTGTTGACGTCATTGTCGACGACGACCGGCATGCCGAGCAGGGCCTGGGTGGTGCCGACGACGTCGAAGCCGTCCCAGCCGGGCATGATGGGCGGGGCGATGGGGCGTCCCGTGTGCATGTCGACGGGACCGGTGAGGGACACGCCGGCGACGCGCACGGGTCCGTGCCCGGGGTGCGCGGCCTCGGCCTGGTCCTGGAGGGACATGAGACGGTGGGCGGCCTCCGTGAGGGTCGTCTCGGGACCGCGGGTGATGGGCCAGTCGATGACCTCGGAGACGATTGTCGTGCCGGCTAGGTCCGCGACGGCCAGGCGCAGGGTCGTGGTGTGCACGCCGATGGACAGGGCCATGCCGGCCTCGGCCCGGAAGCGCCAGGTGGCGGGGGCGCGCCCGCCCGAGGAGGGTGCGGAGCCGTCGGGGACGAGCAGGCCGGCGGTGAGGGCGTCGTTGATGAGCTGGGAGACCGTGTTGCGTCCCATGCCGGTGGCCTCCGCGATGCTCTGCCGGGTGACGGCGCGGCCCGTGCGGATGAGGTCGGTGACGGTCAGGACGTCACGGGAGACGCCCTCCAGCGGGTGGGCCGGAACAGGGGTGGAGGCCGTGTGCGTCATGTCTGTGCCAGTCGTGCGAGGTAGGCGGCGAAGAGTGAGCGCCGACTCGATTGTAGGGCCGTGGTGGTCGGGTGTGTCCTGACTGCTGAGCCCTGTGCCTTCACGCTGAACCCTGAGGACTCCGGTCGGGCCCGAGCGCGAGCGCTCAGGGCTCGGCGCGTGGCGCACCGCGCACATATGCACCAGGTATGCAGAAGTGGGTGGGTCTGCTCTGTCCCGGCCATCCGCCGTCGCCATAACCTCGGTGCAGCCGGGGAGGTGAGAACACCGCCCCGGCAGCCGCGGCCACCGCGCACGGGCCATCCTGCCCGTGGGTCTGCCGGCCGCACGATCCCCCCCCAGGACGGGGGAGTTCCGACGAAGGGACTGGTTCATGGCCATCAAGACGGGCGTGTCGCTGTACTCGCTCCAGGACGCCTACGGCCGCGGAGGCCTCGGGGTGGACGGCGTGCTCGACGCCGTCGTCGCCACTGGCACGCAGGGCGTGGAGATCCTCTCCGACCAGATGGTGCGCGGCGCCGCCCGCGCCACCGACGAGACCATCGACGCCTTCAATGCCTCGCTCGACCGCTCGGGCCTGACGCGCGTCGCCAACGACATCTTCATCAACTCCTCGCTGTACAAGAACCGCTGGCTCACCCTCGAGGAGCAGTGCGAGCTGCTGGCCGCGGACCTGCGACTGACCCACCGCCTCGGCTTCCACCTCGTGCGCATCGTCTCCCAGACGGACCCCGGCGTCATCCGCCGCGTCCTGCCGCTGGCGGAGAGGCTCGACGTCGCCCTGGCCGTCGAGGTCCACGCCGGCATGAGCTTCGACCACCCGCTCACCGCCGCCTGGATCGAGGAGATGAGGGCCGTCGATCACCCGCTCGTGGGCCTCGTCGTCGACTTCGGCATCTACTGCCAGCGGCACCCGCGCGTGTCCACCCGCTACTTCCAGCAGACCCTGGGGGTCAACGACGACGTCGTCGCGTACATCGACGACATCTTCGCCTCCGGCACGGACCCGCGCCAGTTCTTCCCCCGCAACCCGGACAACCCGGACGACTACATGTTCCCGGAGGAGCTGACCCGCCACTTCAGGCACTTCCAGGACCGCTTCTACTGCATGATGTCGACCGGTTACGAGAACACGAGCCTCGACACCCTCGACGAGTTCGCCCCCTGGATCAAGTCCTTCCACGGCAAGTTCTGGGAGGTCACGGACGAGGGCGAGGAGTACTCCATCGACTACGGGCGCGTCTTCGAGCGCCTCAACCGGATCCGCTGGGACGGCTTCGTCTGCTCCGAGTACGAGGGCCAGCGCTTCGCCCTGCCCGGTGAGCCCATCCACGACATCGAGCAGGTGGCCAGGCACCAGGCCATGATGCGCGCGCACCTCAACGACGGCCTCAGCTGAAAGCGAGAAGGAAGCATGTTCGACGGCTACATCTTCACCGAGGGCTCCCTCGCCAACGTCGAGGTCGACGGCGAGGTCATCGGCTACGAGATGCGCACCCGCATCCCCTACTACCGCGGCATCCCCCTGTCGATGGTCCACGACGTTGAGGTCGAGGTCGACGGCACCGCGGTCCCGCGCGAGGACATCCGTGTCACCGCCGACGGCGGTGAGCACTGGTGGACGCTCGCCGAGATGGAGACGGTGACGACCTTCCGGTGGGAGTACGAGGATGAGGCCACGGTGCGCATCCTCAGGCCCGGCGGCTTGGCCCCGGGTGAGCACGAGGTCCTGCTGCGCGTGTCCGCCCGTGTCGCCTACATCCCCGTGCCCTTCTCGGGCGAGATGAGGCGCACCGTCACCATCGGTTGAGACCTCCACCGCCGAGCCCTGGGCTCTCGCGCCGACACCCGAGGCCTCTCGTCAGGTTCCAGCGTGAGAGCCCAGGGCTCACGCGCACCTGACAGGAACACGTCATGTCCCGCACCTCCGCCGCCTCCGGGCTCCTGCTCGGCGGCCAGCTCCACAACTCCTCCTCCTCCGACCTCGCCCGCGCCCGCGCCGCCTACGACACGGTGGCCGCCATGGGCGGCAACGCCGTCACCGCCACCGTCTCCTGGCATCTCGTCGAGCCTCAGGAGGGCGTCTTCGACTTCAGCGGCGTGGACGCCCTCGTCGACATGGCGCGCGAGCGGGGCCTCGCCCTCACCCTGCTGTGGTTCGGCGCCTACAAGAACGCCGCCTCCACCTACGCGCCCCGGTGGGTGCGCGCGGACACCAGGCGCTTCCCCCGCGCCGGGCTCGGCGCGAGCAGCACCGGGCCGGGCGCCTTCTCGCGCCCCGGCATGCCGGTCCTGTCCGTCTTCTCGCCCGAACTGTGCGCCGCCGACCGCCGCGCCTTTGAGGCCCTGACGGAGCACCTGGCGGCCACCGGTGCCGCCAGCGCCGACGGCGGCCCTCTCGTCATGCTCCAGGTCGAGAACGAGACCGGCCTGCTCGGGGCCGGACGAGACCACAGCGCGGTCGCGGACGCCGCCTGGGCGGGCCTCGTCCCGTCGGCCCTCACCGACTGGCTGGCCGCCCACACCGACGCCCGAGGGACCGCCGCGCGCCTGTGGCGCGAGCATGGGTCCCGCTGCGCAGGCACGTGGGAGGAGGTCTTCGGTGAGGACGTCTGGGCGCAGGAGACCTTCATGGCCGCAGGCTTCGCCGCCTACTGCGGAGAGCTCGCCGCCGCTGGTGCCGAGCGCCTCAACGTGACGTACTACGCCAACGCCTGGCTCGGCCCGCAGCCCGGCCAGGATCTGCCCGGCCAGTACCCGTCCGGCGGCCCCGTCGGAGGCCAGGTGGACGTCTGGAGGGCGCTGGCCCCTGCGTTGGCCTTCATCGGTCCGGACATCTACGTCGATGACGTCAAGACCGGACTGGCCCCGTACGTCAGGGAAGACAACGAGCTGGTCGTGCCGGAGTCGCGTCTGGCGGTCGGCAACCTGTTCTGGGCGGTGGGCTCGGGCGCCGTCGCCTTCAACGTCTTTGGCGTCGACGACGTGCGCACCAACGGGCAGTTCGCCACCGCCTACCGCCTCCTCGGTGGGGCGGGCGAGGTCATCCGTGCCGCGCAGCGCGAGGGGCGGGTGCGTCCGGTGCTGCTGGAGGCCGACGAGAGCGCCGTCATCGAGCTCGGCGGGCTGAGGTGGACGTTGCGCGGCAGCATGGACGTGCTCAAGGCGATGTTCCTCGACGCGGGGGTCGCCGTGCGCACCGAGGCCGCCGAGGCTCCGAGCGAGTCCACGGGCGACGCGCTCGTCGCCTCCCCGGCGGACACGCGTCCCATGGCCGTGCTCGTGAACCTCGGTGATGACGAGCTGCTGGCCATCGGCCAGGGGCTCATGCTGGAGGTCGAGGGGACGGACGGCTCACTGGTCGAGATCGACGACGCCTGGGAGGGCCGTTACGAGGACGGGCAGTGGGTCCCGGGACGCAACCTCAACGGGGACGAGCGCCTCAACCTCCTGCCTCCGGACTCCCTGGGCGCCGTGCGCATCCGGGTGCTGCGCCGCGGCTGAGCGACGCACCCCCGGCTTGTGAGGACTGTGGTGGGTCAGGGGATGAGCGAGATCCCGAGGAGCGCATCCTGACCGAAGTCGACCAGGAGGTCGAGGTCGCCGGCGGCCGGATCGAAGGAACCGGCGGTCGCCGAGCCGAACGGCCTGAGCCGCACGCCTCGGCGAGCGCCATCCGCTCCAGCGGGAGTGTCGCTGACATGGTGCGAGCGGTACCTGTGACCTCAGGCGTCCTGGCGCTTGTGGGTGACGAGCTCGTCGACGCCCACGGGGGTGCCGTTGGCCAGCCAGACGTGCATGACGTGGGGGGACAGTAGGCGTTCGGCGGCAAGGCGGCAGGCCCCGATGAGCGCGTCGTCGGGGCTGCCCATGCGGATGCGCAGACGGGCCGAGGTCTCGGGCAGCACGCGTCGGCGCAGCGCCTGGCTGACGACCTGCTCGAAGAGCGGCCCTGAGGCGGCCGCGTCCCCTCCCAGCACCACCTCGCCGGGGTTGTACGTCGTCGTGACGACGGCGAGGACGACGGCGAGGCGGTCCGCGGCCTCGGTCGCGATGCGCACGCACACGCGGTCGCCCTGGGCGACGCCCCGGAAGACGTCGGTGTCACGGATCGCGCCCCGCTCGCTCATGACCTGACGCAGGTAGGGCGAGGTGTTGAGCGCCTGCGGTGTGCAGGCGTCCCTCTCCATGGCACCGCCGGAGACGACGGTCTCCAGGCAGCCGTGGCGTCCGCAGCGGCAGGCGGCCCCGCCCGCCCCGGACATCTGGATGTGGGCGATCTCGCCGGAGGCGGCGCCCGCGCCGCGGTGGACCTGACCGGAGGAGACGATGCCCATGCCCAGGCCGAGGGAGAATCGGATGTAGAGCAGGTCCTTGGGGGCGCCCACGCGTGAGGCGGCGGCCAGCGCCATCATGTTGACCTCGTCGTCAACCCACACGGACAGCCTGAGCGCGCCCGCCAGGCGGCTGCGCACGGGGTAGCCGGTCCAGCTGGGGCCGCCGGAGGCGCCCGCCACCGGGAGCGCGATCGTGCCGTCGCGGAAGTCGACGGGAACGGGCAGGCTCACCCCCACACCCCAGGGCTCGGGCCGCTCCGGGCGGCTGGTGCGCAGGGCGGTGAGGTGGTCGATGGCGGCGGGGATGACCTCGTCGGGGCCGTCGATGAGACCGGTGTCCCAGGTGATGCGCTCCAGGACCTCGCCGCCGATGCTCATGAGGGCCGCCGTCGTCCGGCGGTAGGAGACGGCCAGGGTCAGCACGGTGGCCGCCTCCGGGTTGAATCGCCACATCTCGGGGGCGCGTCCGCCGGTGGACATGCCGCGACCGGCGGGAGTGAGCAGCCCCATGTCGACAGCGGTGCGCAGGCGCCGGTCCACGGCGTTGCGTCCCATGGACAGGGACTCGACGAGGTCGGCGCGCGCCACGCCCTGCGGGTAGGAGCGGGCCTCGGCGATGAGGTCGGAGAGCTGGGTGACGTGGACGAAGGACGGCGTGCGACCAGGCCGACGACGCGGCGCGGGGGAGGCCTCACCGGCCTCGTCGCCCGCGGCGCGGTCGGGGGCGTCCTCGTGCGTCGTGGTCACATGTGGAGTGTAGTCACCCCCGGGGTGCAGTTCCCCGCCCGCCGACGTAGGCCCTCAGTCCCGGGAGTGCGAGATAGACGTGGGGGCATACAGTCTTATGCATGGGTGGTGCAGAAGAGGGGTGGCCCTGCATGGTCATACGCAGCGCCGCTGCGTTGACTGTGGCCCAGAACGCGAGGGGCCCGACACGGCAGTCCGGTCCCGGAGGTTCCGGGCAGAGCAGCCCGAAGTCCGCATCATCACAGAAAGGCCTGTCATGACCACCCAGTCAGAGGCTCCCGCCCGAAAGGGCGGCATGGTCCCCCTCAAGGAGAAGATCTCCTTCGCCTTCGCCGAGTTCGGCTCCCAGTTCGTCTGGACCACTGTCGGCTCCTACCTCCTGACTTTCTACACCGACGTCGCCCTCATCCCCGCCGTCGTCGCCGCCAACATCCTTCTTGTCGCCCGCATCCTCGACGGTATCCAGGACCTCGCCTTCGGCTACATCGCCGAGCGCACCAAGTCCCGCTGGGGCCGCTTCCGCCCCTATGTCATCTTCGGCGCCCCGGTTCTGTCCATCTCCCTCATTCTCGCCTTCTGGATGCCCTTCGGCGGCAGCGGCACCAGTGCCAAGGTCGCGTGGGCCGGAATCACCTACGTGCTGCTGTGCTTCGTCTACACCGTCGCCAACATGTCTTACGGCTCCCTTGCCGGCGTCATGACCACCGACTCCGGTGAGCGTGTCATGCTCAACTGGATCCGCAACATCGGTTCGCAGGCCGCACAGCTCATCATGAATGTTGTCACGCCCTTCCTGCTGGTGGCGTTCGTCGCCTCGGAAGCGGCCAAGGAGAAGGGTGGTGACGCCCGCTCCTACCTGCTCACGATGGTCGTCTACGCCGTCATCGCCCTGCCGGCTTTCCTCATCACCGGCTTCAACGTCCGCGAGCGCATCACCCTTACCCCCGAGCAGCAGCAGGTCTCCTTCGGCGAGACCGTCAAGGCGGTCCTGTCCAACGGCCAGCTCCTCGTCGTCTTCTTCACCCTGCTGGTCAACCTCATCGGCCTCTTCGGCCGAATCGGGGTCATGTTCTTCTTCTGCATCTACGTTCTGGGCAACCCGGTCCTCATGGCAGGGGTCATGTCCGCGTTCTCCCTCGGCATGACCGCCGGCACTCTGCTGCTGCCGCCCTTCGCCCTCAAGCTGGGCAAGCGCAACATGATGATGGTGTCGATGCTGTCGAGCGCCCTTTTCCTCCTGCTCATCTTCTTCTTCGGGCAGACCAACCTCACCGTCCTCCTCGTCCTCCAGTTCTGCTACGGCGCCTCCGGCTTCGCCGCCCCCATCGCCCTGTCCATGGTTCCCGACGCCGTGGACTACTACGAGCTCAAGACCGGTATCCGCGCCGACGGCACCTCCTACGCCGCCGTCTCCCTGTCCACCAAGTTTGCCTCCGCCATCGGTGGTGCAATCACGCTCTACATCATGGGCTGGTTCGGCTACGACGGCGCTGCCCAGCAGCAGACCGCTGAAGCCATCACCGGCATCAACGTCGCTGCGAACCTCATGCCCGCGATCATGGCCGTCATCGCCTTCATCCCCCTCCTGTTCTGGAAGCTGTCCACGAGGACGATGGAGGAGGTCGCCGCCGAGCTTGAGGTCAAGCGCGCCGCCCAGGCCGAGGCCCTCGCCCACGGCCTGAGCCGTGAGGAGGCCGAGGCCGTCGCCGAGCACGCCGTCGAGGAGCACGAGTCCTGAGCCGCACCGACCCGAACATCGACCACGCACAGGAGCGCCGCCACCACCGGTGACCGCTCCGTCTGAGACCCTCAGACACACCGTGGGGGCCGGGCCCCGCACCCGGGTCCCGGCCCCTCGCACCCACCACCACCCACTGACCCGCCCGCTCACCGAGGAGCCCCGCCGTGACCACCGCCGCGACACCCCGCCGCACCGCCCCCGCCGACCAGCTCACCGATGCCCAGCGCGAGCACATCGACCGGCTCCTGGCCCGCCTCACCTGGGAGGAGAAGCTCAACCAGGCCCAGATCACCTTCAAAATGAGCCTCGACGAGTGCCTGGACGCCGCCCGCACCGGCATCGGCGCCCTCTTCTGGCCCGGCAACGCCGCCGACACCAACGCCGTCCAGCGCGCCGCCGTCGAGGAGTCCACCCACGGCATCCCCCTGCTCATCGGCCTCGACGTCATCCACGGCCAGCGCACCACCTTCCCCGCCCCCCTGGCCCTGGCCGCCACCTTCGACCCCGACGCCGCCCGCACCTGCGCCGCCGTGTCCGCCGCCGAGGCCCGCAGCGGCGGTGTCACCTGGACCTTCTCCCCCATGGTCGACGTCTCCCGCGACCCCCGCTGGGGCCGCGTCGCCGAGGGCTTCGGCGAGGACCCGCTGCTCACCGGCGCCATGGGCGCCGCCATGGTCGAGGGCTACCAGCACGAGCGCCTCGATGAGCCCGGCACCCTCGTGGCCACCGCCAAGCACTACATCGGCTACGGCGCCGCCGAGGGCGGACGCGACTACAACACCGTCGACATGTCTGCCCAGCGCCTGCGCAGCGTGTACCTGCCGCCCTTCGAGGACGTCGTCCACGCCGGCGCCGGCTCCGTCATGGCCTCCTTCAACACCCTCAACGGCCGTCCCGTCCACGCCAACCGCCGTCTGCTCACCGACCTGCTCAAGGCGAGCTCGTTTTCTCCGGTGCCGTCGTCGGCGACGCCAGCGGCGTCGAGAACCTCATCCCCCACGGCGTCGCCGCCGACCTGGCCCAGGCCGCCACCACCTCCCTGCTTGCCGGCCTCGACGTCGAAATGGGTGGGCACCTCTACGACCCCGCCGCCCGCCCCGACGCCCCCGCCCTGCTGACCAGCCCCAGCCCCGAGCTCGTCGCCCGCGTGGACGACGCCGTGCGCCGCCTCCTCACCCTCAAGATGGCCCTCGGGCTCTTCGACAAGCCCTACGTCGAGGCCGCCGCCGAGATCACCGCACCCACCGACAAGCATCTGGCTGCGGCCCGCGCCACCGCCGAGAGGGCCTCCGTCCTGCTCACCAACGACGGTACCCTGCCGATCAGCCCCACCGCCCGGCGCATCCTCCTGGCCGGCCCCGCCGCCACCCACACCGACCACCTGGGCGCCTGGGTGCAGCACTTCGCCGCCTCGCCCTCCCACGGCCTGGACACGGCGCTCGCGGCAGCCCTTGACCGTGAGGCCGCCGCCCGCGGAGAGGCGGCCCCCGTCCTCACCGTCCTCGGCGGTCAGGACCCGCTCGCCGTCACCGAGGAGGAGGTCGCCGCCGTCGCCGAGGCCGCCGCCCAGGCCGACCTCGTCATCCTCGCCCTGGACGAGCCGAGCCAGCTCACCGGAGAGGCCACCTCCCGCGCCGACCTCCACCTACCCGGGGGGCAGGCCGCCCTCGTGCACGCTGCCGCCACCACCGGCACCCCCGTTGCGGTCGTGCTCGTCGCCGGGCGGCCCCTCGTCACCGAGGAGTGGATCGAGGAGCCGGGCGCCGTCCTCATGGCCTGGCACCTGGGCACCACCGCCCCCGAGGTCATCGCCGACATCCTCACCGGTGCCGTCAACCCCTCCGGCCGTCTGCCCATCGGCTTCCCGCGCCACAGCGGCCAGCTGCCCGCCACCTACGACGCCCATGAGAACACCGGCCGTCCCGCCACCCGCGGCGGCGAGATGATCAAGCCGGCCTTCGACATGGGGCTCGACGGGCCCGCCAACCTCCAGGAGTTCTTCACCTCCAAGTACCGCGACCTGCCGCTCGGGCCCCGCTTCCGCCTCGGCCACGGCCTGTCCTACACGCGCTTCACCTACACCGGAGCCACCCTCTCGCGCCCGGCCGTGAGCCTCGCTGAGCTCGCCGACGGCGAGGGCGTGGACGTCACCGTCACCGTCACCAACACCGGTGAGCGCGACGGCGAGGACACCGTCCTGCTCTTCACCCGCGACGTCGTCGCCACCCTCGCCCCCGCCGTGCGCCGCCTCGCCGGCTTCCAGCGGGTGAGCCTCGCGGCGGGCGCGTCCACCACGGTCACCTTCCGCCTGGCCCACCGGCGTCTGGCACTGTGGGACGACGACGGCGCCGGCTGGCGCGTCGAGCCCGGCGACTTCGAGATCCGTCTCGGAGCCGACCCCGAGGCCGAGCCCCTGACCCTGACCGTCACGCCCTGAGCGCCACCGACGCCGAGAGGAGAGCCCATGCGCACCGGAACCCGAGCCAACGGCACCACACGCGGCGGTGCCCCCGTCGTCGTCACCGACGGCCCCGAGACAATCGGCCGCCTCACCGGCGTCCACGCCGAGCGGGTCCACGTCCTGGCCGGGCTGCCGCCACGCGGCCCCGGCTTCACCGCCGAGCACCAGGCCCGGGCCGACCTCTACGACCTTCCCGTCGAGCCCGTCGACCTGCCCGAGGTCGACCGCCGAGACGACACCGCCCCCGGCCCCCACGGCGATGTGCCCGTGCGCGTCTACACCCCGCGCGTGCTCGCCCCGGCGGACCCCGACGGCCGACGTCCCGCCGTCGTGTGGATCCACGGCGGAGCCTTCATCTTCGGTGACCTCGACATGGTTGAGGCCGACCACACGGCCGCACGGTTGGCGCAGGCCACCGGCCTTCCCGTCATCAGCGTCGGCTACCGCCTCGCCGTCGACGGTGTGCACCATCCGGTCCCCCACGACGACTGCTACGCCGCCTACCAGTGGGTGCGCGCCGGCGGCCACGGCACCGCCACCGACCCGGGCCTCGTGCTCGTCGGCGGTGGCAGCGCCGGCGCCTGCCTCGCCGCCTCGGTCGGCCTGCACGCCCGCGACACCGACCAGGACGCCGCCGGTGTCTTCCTCGCCTACCCGCTCGTGCACTACCCCCTGCCGGAGCCCAGCGCCGAGCTCGCCGCCGTCCTGGCCACCCTGCCGCCGCTGCTCTACGCGGGGCCCGAGGCCAGCCGCGCCCAGAACGAGCAGATCATGAGGATGCTCCTCGGCCCGCAGATGACCAGCGCCGTCCACCTCGACTACGCCATGCCCGGCAGCGCCGTCAGCCTAACCGGCTACCCGCGCACCTACGTCGAGAGCTGCGAGGCCGACGAGCTGCGCGCCTCCGGAGACCTCTTCGTCTCCCAGCTCGCCGCCGCTGGTGTCGACGTCGAGTGCCACACCGTCCCCGGTGAAACCCACGGGCACCTGTCCGTGCCCGGCCTGCCGACAGCGCGGGCCACCTGCGCCCACTTCGCCGCCTTCATCACCGACGTCGTCGCCTCCGCCCGTGAGGGCGGGGACGGCACGATGGTCTGACACCCCGACCTGCAGCACCCGACAAGGAGACCGGCATGAGCACCACCCCCACCTGGGGCCGCGGCATCGAGAACCAGCGCCGCGCCAACCTCGGCGACGGCACCTACCTCAACCCCGTCATGGGCGGCGACTACCCGGACCCCACCGTCCTGCGAGTGGGGGAGCGGTACTACATGACCTTCTCCTCCTTCGAGTCCAGCCCCGCCATCGTCCTGCTGCGCTCCGAGAACCTGGTCGACTGGGAACCCGTCGGCCCGGCGCTCAAGGAGCCGTGGGGCAGTGTCTTCGCCATGGACCTCATTGAGCACGAGGGACGCTTCTACCTGTACATCCCCTTCATGCCCACCTCCTGGTCGGCACTGGAGGCCCCCACCATCGCCGTCATGTGGACCGACGACATCGAGGGGGAGTGGCACGGCCCCATCGACCTTGGCATCCGCGGCTACATCGACCCCGGCCACGCCGTCGGGGACGACGGTGTCCGCTACCTCTTCCTCAACGGCGTGGACCGGGTGCGACTGAGCGCCGACGGCCTGGCCACCGACGGGCCCATCGAGCACGTCTACGACGGCTGGCACTACCCCGAGGACTGGGTCGTCGAGGCCTACTCCCTCGAAGGCCCCAAGCACCTGGTGCGCGACGGCTGGCACTACCTCGTCTCCGCCGTCGGCGGCACCGCCGGGCCCG
>CALEXZ010000111.1 GCA_937926195.1 uncultured Actinomyces sp. | reverse complement strand
GGGCGCAGGCGAGGGCGTAGCCGGAGTCGGTCGGGTAGGCGATGAGGCCGTCGTCGCGGATGACGTCGACGACCTTGTCGACGAGACGGGTCTGCGGGTTGGCGGGGTGGAGCTCGATGTAGCGCGACATGAGCCCATTGTGCCCTGACGGCGTCGCCGTGCACAGCCCCGGGCTGACACTCGTTCTCGTTTTCAAGGCACGTGCGAATAAGAACGGTTTTCATTGTCGGGGCATACTTGGAATCGTTTTCATGTTTGTATTTCCGCTGCATTTCTCCTTACCCTGTCATCAATTCCTCTGGCGGGCGCAGCACCTGCACGCACCGTGCCGGGAGCACACCCACAGACCACGCATCCACGCATCCACGCAAGGAGACCCCATGAGCACCACCGCCCACCACCCGGCCGAGGCCCACACCCACACCCACGGCCCGGGCTGCGGCCACCTCGCCGTCATCCACGGCGACCACGTCGACTACCTCCACGACGGCCACGCGCACCGTGAGGACGGCGGGCACTACGACGAGTGCACCGTGTGCGAGTGCAGCGACTGCAACGACGTCTGCGCCGCCTGTGACTGCGACAGCTGCACCTGCCCGACCTGCAACCACGCCACCTGCTCCTGCGAGCACTGCTCGGACTCGTGCTCCTCCTGCGTGTGCGAGGACTGCACCTGCCAGACCTGCACCCACGCCGCCTGACCCCGGTCCGGCTCTGAGACGACGTCCCTGTGACCCACGGTGCCCCGGCTGCCACATGGCAGCCGGGGCACCGTGCGTCACACGACGGGCCGCGCGATCAGCGCGCCTGGGCGGCGGCCTCACGCTCCTCAGCAGTGGCGTCCACGCCGGCCTCCTTGCGCTGCTCGGCCGTGATCGGGGCGGGGGCCTCGGTCAGCGGGTCGTAGCCGCCACCGGACTTGGGGAAGGCGATGACGTCGCGGATGGAGTCCGCGTGGGTGAGCAGGGAGACGATGCGGTCCCAGCCGAAGGCGATGCCGCCGTGCGGCGGGGCACCGTACGTGAAGGCGTCGAGCAGGAAGCCGAACTTCTCCTGGGCCTCCTCGGGCCCGATGCCCATGACGTCGAAGACGCGCTTCTGGACGTCCCCGCGGTGGATACGGATGGACCCACCGCCGATCTCGTTGCCGTTGCACACGATGTCGTAGGCGTAGGCCAGCGCGTTGCCGGGGTCCTTGTCGAAGGTGTCGAGCCACTCCGGCTTGGGCGAGGTGAAGGCGTGGTGCACGGCGGTCCAGGGGGACATGCCCAGAGCGACGTCTCCCTCCTCCTTCGCGGCCGCGGAGGGCTTGAACAGGGGCGCGTCGACGACCCACACGAAGGACCAGGCCTGCTCGTCGATGAGGCCGCAGCGCTTGCCGATCTCCAGGCGGGCGGCCCCCAGCAGGGCCCGCGCGGCCTCGGTGGTGCCGGCGGCGAAGAAGATGGCGTCGCCGGGCCGGGCGCCGACGGCCTCGGCCAGGCCGGCGCGCTCGGTCTCGGTGATGTTCTTGGCCACGGGCCCGCCGAGCTCGCCGGTCTCGGAGACCGTGACGTAGGCCAGGCCCTTGGCTCCGCGCTGCTTGGCCCACTCCTGCCAGGCGTCGAAGGTCCTGCGCGACTGCGCGGCGCCCCCCGGCATGACGACGGCGCCGACGTACTCGCTGTGGAAGACGCGGAAGGTCGTGTCCTTGAAGTACTCGGTGAGCTCGACCAGCTCCAGGCCGAAGCGCAGGTCGGGCTTGTCGGTGCCGTAGCGCGCCATGGCGTCGCGGTAGGTCATGTGCGGGATCGGGGTGACCAGCTCGTGGCCGATGAGCGCCCACACCTCGGCCAGGACGTCCTCGGCGACCTTCATGACGTCCTCCTGCTCGACGAAGGACATCTCGATGTCGAGCTGGGTGAACTCGGGCTGGCGGTCGGCGCGGAAGTCCTCGTCGCGGTAGCAGCGGGCGATCTGGTAGTAGCGCTCCATGCCGGCGACCATGAGCAGCTGCTTGAACAGCTGGGGGCTCTGCGGCAGGGCGTACCAGGAGCCGGGGGCCAGGCGCGCCGGGACGAGGAAGTCGCGGGCGCCCTCGGGGGTGGAGCGGGTGAGGGTCGGCGTCTCGATCTCGACGAAGTCGTGCTCGGCCAGGACCTTGCGGGCGGCCTGCGAGACCTTCGAGCGCAGGCGGATGGCGTGCTGCATGGGTGAGCGGCGCAGGTCGAGGTAGCGGTAGCGCAGGCGCGCCTCCTCACCGACCTGGCCGGCGTCCTCGGCGTGGTCGGAGACCTGGAAGGGCAGCGCCGCAGCGGTGTTGAGGATCTCGATGTCGGCGACGACGACCTCGATCTCACCGGTGGGCAGCTGGGGGTTGGCGTTGCCCTCGGGACGCTGGGTGACCTCGCCGGTCACACGCAGCACGTACTCCGCTCGCAGGTCGTGCGCGACGTCCTCACGGATGACGACCTGGGCGATGCCCGAGGCGTCACGCAGGTCGATGAAGGCGACGCCTCCGTGGTCACGGCGGCGGTCCACCCAGCCGGTGAGGGTGACGGTCGTGCCGATGTCGGCGGGGCGCAGAGAGCCTGCGTGGTGGGTGCGCAGCATGGGTGCTGTGTCCTTCCGTTGGGGGCGCGTGGTGCCGGCGCCCGGCGGGGCGCACCGCGAGACGGGCGGGCGCCGTCGCCGATAGTACGCGCGGGTCCGCCGGGCCCGGCCGCCACCCGTGGAGGAGCGGGCCGGGCCGACGATCCGTTGGTCACAGCGCACAGCCGACGGTCCGGGCAGCCGATGCGGCTGCCCGGGCCGTGCGAAGACGGTGCACTCAGGCCCTGGCGCGCCGTGTCAGCAGGAGGGCACCTGCACCTAGGAGGCAGACGGCGAGGAGGCCGGCGCCCAGCGACACACCGGTGCGGGCCAGGCCGCCCCTTCCGGTGGCCGCCGCCGGAACGGAGACGGCGACGGTGGCCTGAGGCTTGCCGTCCGCGCTCGGACCGGTGGTGGCGCCGTTGTCGATGGAGGACGGTGCACTCGTGGGCTGCGGGGAGGCGGTCGGCTGCGCCGCAACGACGCTGAAGCGCTGGATGTAGTCCACCGAGCTCGAGCCGTCGCGGGAACCACCCTTGTTCACGGCGTAGACGTTGCCGCGGCCGTCGTACTCGACGTGGTTGGCGTAGCGGCCGGAGTCGAGGGTCTGGAGGAGGTTGCCGTCGAGGTCGTGCACCGTGATGGTGCCCGCGTTGCGGTTGGCGACGTAGACGCGCTTGTTGAGGGGGTCCAGGGCGACGCTGAGGGCGCCGGAGGACACGGCCTGTCCGTCAGCGTTGGTCAGGCCCTCGGCGGTGGGCCTGGAGTAGACCAGGGACCCGTCGGCCTCGACGACGGTGAGGGAGCCGGTTCTCTGGTCGGTGAGGTAGAGGCGGTGGGTGCTCGGGTCGACGGCGATGCCGGAGCCGGCGTCGAGGGCGACGGGCAGGGCCAGCTGGTTGGTCGCACCCGTGGTGACGTCGATGACGGCAACCTCGGAGGTCGACATCGAGGGGGTGTACAGCCGTCCGGCGGCCTCGTCGAAGGCGAGGGACATGACCGAGAAGTCGTCGCGGCCGGTTCCGATGGTGTAGGTCGCGACCTGCTCGTAGGTGGTGGAGTCGAAGACGGCGATCTGGTTGCCGCGCGCCGCGCCGACGTAGACACGGTCGCGGGTGGCGTCGACGATGACGTCGCGGGGGTGGCCGACGATGCCCTTGTCGAGCTGCTTGATGAGGTCGAGGGTGGCGGCGTCGTAGACGGCGACGGTGTTCTGGCGGGTGTTGGTCACCCACACGGTGCCGTGCTCGTCGTCGACCTCCACGCCGTAGACGGCGTAGCGGAAGCCCTCGACCGGGTTGCCGCTGCGGTCGGTGGCGGTCGGGTCCACGGCCGGCAGCACGTAGTCGATGACCTCAAGGGTGTCGGCGTTGAGCTTGACGAGGGCGGAGTTGCGCACCGGGGGACGCCCCACGGCGGAGGTGACGTAGATGGCGTTGTCCCTGGCGGAGTAGGCGCTCTGGTACAGGCCTCGCAGGACCTGGGTCTCGATGCCGGTGACCGTGCCGGGCTCGTTGGTGACGCCGGGCACCTGGGAGGTGCCGGCGGCGAGGGCGATGGTGTAGTCCGCGCCCGCGTGGACGGTGCTGCCCTCGGTGTAGGGGTAGGTGGGAGAGGCGCTGGGGCTCGTGGAGGGCTCCGTTCCCGCCGAGGGGCTGGCGCTGGGGCTCGCGGAGGGATCCGTTCCCGCCGAGGGGCTGGCGGCGGGCGCGTCGGCGGACACGGTGAAGGTCACGAACTTGCTCACCACCGGCGAGGGGCCGAGGAGGCGGAACCAGTGTGTGCCCTCGGCCAGGTCGAAGGGGGCCAGGGGGATCTGGACGCTGAAGGTGCCGTCTGCTCCGACGTCGACAGTGGCGATGATGTCGGAGCCGGCGCCGTCACGGTAGGCGCCGTCGTTGAGCTTGATCGACAGCCCGTTGCCGGCGGCGAAGCCGGTGCCGGAGACGGTGACGGTGCCGGTGGCGGTGTAGCTCGCGGCGTCGACGCTCACGGTGCCCTCGCCGGCGCCCGGACGCGGTGTGGCACTGGGTGCGGCAGTGACGGCGACGGCCTGAGGGGCGAAGACGGTGGCGGCGGCCGGGACGGCGAGGCCGGTGGCCAGGGCGAGGGTGAGGGCCAGGCTCGCCGCCCGGCGCGGGCGCGAGGACAGCCCTGAGGCTGTGGACAAGGACATAAGACCTCCATCGAGGGCCCCGGAACCGGGGCGGGACGGGAAACACCACGTGCCGCACGAGCAGCAGAGCGAGGATCGTGCGGGATAGGTTTGCCTCACCTTGTGGATTTACGTCACCCTAGCAATCCGTAATACGTCGACATCCGTCTGTTCCCGGAATGCGGGACCGTTCCGCTGTGACATTGACCCGACGTCGAGTCACCACCGGTGCTGCGCCCGCCGGTCAGCGTGACAGCGGCACCACGATGGGCGTGCCCGACTCGGGGTCGGTGATGATCCGGCACGGCACGTCGAAGACCTGCTCGACGAGCTCGGCGGTGACGACCTGGCGGGTGGGGCCCTGCGCGACCACCGCACCGTCCTTCATGACCACCAGGTGGGTGGCGTACCGGAAGGCCAGGTGCAGGTCGTGCAGGACGGCGACGACGGTGCGTCCCTCGCGGTGCAGGCGCGCAGCCAGGTCAAGCACCTCCAGCTGGTGGGCGAGGTCGAGGTACGTGGTCGGCTCGTCCAGCAGAAGCAGGTCGGTCTCCTGGGCCAGGGCCATCGCGATCCACACGCGCTGGCGCTGGCCCCCGGACAGCTCGCGCACGCTGCGCCCGGCCAGGGCCGACACGCCGGCGGCGCTCATGGCCGCGTCCACCGCCCGCTCGTCCTCCTGGCCCCACTGGCGGATGAGGCCCTGGTACGGGTAGCGCCCGCGGGCGACGAGGTCCTCGACGAGGATGTCCTCGGGTGCGGTGGGAGACTGCGGCAGCATTCCCAGGCGCCGCGCCACCCGGCGGGCGCCCTGGCGCATGATGTCGGTGCCGTCGAGCAGCACCTCGCCGCCCTGCACCGCCAGCACCCGGGCCAGGGCGCGCAGGAGGGTCGACTTGCCGCAGGCGTTCGGGCCGACGATCACGGTGAGCTCGGTGTCGAGGACGTCGAGGTCGACGTCGTCGAGGACCGGATCACCCTTGCCGTAGCCGACGACGAGGCCCCGGCCCCGGAGGCTGGCCGCGCGAGTCGTCTGCGCGCTGGGGGCGTGGGCGCAGGTGTCGTTCTCACGCACGGGCACTGGGGTCACAGTCGGTTCCTTCGGTACTCCTGCCACAGCAGGACGAGCAGGTAGAGGCCGCCCAGGGTCCCGGTCAGGACGCCGACGGCGATCTCGGCGGGAGCGATGACGCGCTGGGAGATGACGTCGCAGACCAGCACCAGCATCGCCCCCATGAGCGCGCTGGTGGTCAGGCCGGCGCCGGGACCGTGCGTGAGCCGCTGGGCGATGTGCGGGGCCGCGAGGGCGACGAAGGCCACCGGCCCGGCGACCGCCGTGGCGACACAGACGAGCAGGAGCCCCACGCCCACGGCGCGCGAGCGCACCGAGGCGGCCCCGGCCCCCAGCGCCGTGCTGGCGTCGTCACCGAGCCCCAGCAGCGCCAGGCCGCGGGCCACCGGCACCAGAAACACCGTGGACGCGGCCACGACCGCAGCGAGGACGGCCACGTAGGGCCAGGTGGTGCCGTTGAGGCTGCCGGCGCTCCACTGCTCAGCGGACTGCGCCACCTCCAGGGGCGCCCTGACGAGCAGGAGGGCGTTGACGGCCCTGAGGACGGCGGAGACGCCGATGCCGACGAGCACGAGCCTCAGGCCCGAGCCGCCGGCCCCGCCGGCGAGCAGGAAGATGACGGCGCCGGCCGCCACTCCCCCGGCCACGGCCCCCAGCGCCGTCACCGCCGGGCTTGCGCCGAGCACGATGATGGCGGTGACGGCCCCCGTGGCGGCGCCGGTGGAGAAGCCGACGACGTCGGGGCTGCCCAGGGGGTTGCCGGAGACGGTCTGGAACAGGCGGCCGGACAGGCCCAGGGCCGCGCCGACCAGCATGGAGCCGACCGCGCGCGGCAGCCGCACGTCCTGGACGAAGTACACGCCCAGGTAGTCGTCCCGTACCCCGCCGTCGCCCAGCAGGCGCTCGAAGGACTGCATGACGCTCAGGCCGTAGTCGCCGAGCGTGAGGGCGACCGTACCCACCGCCAGGACGGTCAGGGCCAGGGCGGTGCCCACGGCGAGCGAGCGCCGGTGCAGGCGCAGGCAGGCGCGGCCGGCGCTCAGGCGCAGGTAGCGGCTCATGACAGCCCCCTGCGGGTGCGCACCAGGGCGATGAAGAAGGGGGCGCCGATGATGGCGAGGACGACGCCCACGGGGACCTCGCGCGGCAGGACGACCAGGCGGGCCACGACGTCGGCGACCGCCACCCACACGGCCCCCAGGAGCACGGCGACGCCGGCGGCCCAGCGGGGCCCCTCCCCCACCAGGCGACGGGCGACGAGCGGCACGGCCAGGCCCACGAAGGTCAGCGGCCCTGCCACGGCGGTGGCCGCGCCGCAGAGCATCGCGACGGCGCCGAGCCCCGTCGTGCGCACGAGGGCCACGTTGACGCCCAGGCCGGTGGCGACGTCGTCGCCCAGCGCGATGACCCCGAGCGCGGGCCCGATGGCGAGGGCGAGCACGGTACCCGCCAGCAGGAGCGGGGCGGCGGCCAGCAGGATGTCGGTGCCGCGCCCCTCCAGGGAGCCGGAGACCCAGTGGCGGAACTCGTTGAAGGCCACCTGGTTGGACAGCACGACGGCCTGCGCGAGGGAGGACAGGGCGGCGGAGACGGCCACGCCGGCCAGGGCGAGGCGGGCGGGGGCGCCGCTGCGTCCGCCGGCGCCGGACAGGACCTGTACGGCGGCCGAGGCGATCAGCGCACCGATCACGGCCACGACGAGGTTGCGCATGTGGTCGCCGGCCCCGGTCAGGGCGACGGTGGACACGACGGCGAGGCCTGCTCCCGCGTTGACGCCGAGGATGCCGGGGTCGGCGACCGGGTTGCGGGTCAGCGCCTGCATGACGGTCCCGGCCAGCCCGAGGGCGGCGCCGACGGCGAGAGCGGCGACCGTGCGCGGCACGCGCAGGCCGCGCACGACCTCGGACTCGACCGAGCCGTCCGGCCTGGTCAGGGCGTGCCAGACGCCCTCGGGGGCGACGAGGCGTGAGCCCAGTGCGAGCGAGGCGACGGCGGCCAGGACGAGAGCCAGGGCCAGCAGGACCACGACAGTGCACCGCCGGTGCGCGCGCGCCCCCGTCTCTGGCGACCGCTCCCGGCCGGCGGCCCGCGGCGGTGACGTCACTGGGCCGAGGCGCCCCGACGACGGATGACGACCACCCCGGCGGCGAAGGCCAGGGCCAGCACGACGGCACCGACGACGACGGCTACGACGGGCAGCTCGTCCGTGTCCTCAGCGGCAGGGGCGGCGGAGGTCGTCTGGGAGACGGTCGGCTCGGCGCTGGGAGCGGTGGGACTCGGCGCGGAAGCGGTGGCGTCCTCGACGTAGAGGTAGGCGATCTGTGAGCTGGCGGGGTTGGAGCCCAGGACGCGCAGCCAGTGCTGGCCAACCGTGGCATCGGAGGGCACCGTCACCTCCAGCTGGAAGGTGCCGTCGTCACCGACAACGGTGCTGGAGTCGAGAAGGTTGGAGTCGTCGTACTTGACCGAGATGGTGGCACCGGGGGTGTACGCCATTCCGGACAGGGTCACGGTGCTGCCAGCGGTCACGGTCACGCCGCCGTCGATGAGGACGACGCCTTCACCTGAGGTGGGCCGGGGCGCGACCTCAGCGGCTACAGCGGAGAGCGGCCCAGCGAGTGCCGGCAGGATCATCGCGAGGACCGCGACGGCGAAGGCCGCGGCCGCGGCGATGCGGTGCCGGGCGAGGGAGGTTGCGGGTGAGCGTGTCATGGGTGCTCCTACGGCTCGTGGGTTGTGAAGGGACGTCAGGGTCTCGGTCGTGGCGCTCAGGTGGTGAGGAAGGCGGTCTCGACGTCGTCGACGACGCCCGTCATCAGCTGGTAGCCGCCCGTGGAGGTCCACAGTGAGCCGTCGACCGGCACGACGTGGTCGGCGGACACGCAGCCCAGCACGCTGAAGCCGGGCAACTGCTTGGCGGACTCCAGCGCCGCCGCCGACTCCTGCACACCCAGGTTGCCGCCGGCGTCGGGGTTGCTCACGCTGGAGCCGCCGAGGGTGCCGAAGAACATCCAGTCGGCGTCGATGAGGTCGATGTTCTCCATCGACACGGGCTCGGAGTGCCCGGCGCCCTCACGGTCCTGGTGGGGCGGGCGCTTCATGCCGAGGTCGCTGAGTACGCGGCCCGCAGGCAGCTCCTTGAGGATGAGGCCCGCGGTGCTGCCCTGCCAGCGCACGATCGAGTAGGTCAGCTCGAGGTAGCCGGCCTGGCCGAGGCGGCCGGAGACGTCAGCGGTGCGGCCGGTGTAGGCGGAGAGCAGCTGCTCACCCTTGTCGGCCAGGTTGAGGGCCTGGGCACAGGTGCGCAGGTTGAGGGTCCAGTCCCCGCCGGCCTCGCCGGTAACAACCGTCGGGGCGATGCGGGCGAGGGCGGCGAGCGTGTCCGGGTCGTTGTTGACGCTCGTGCCGTCGACGAGGATGAGGTCCGGACGGGCGGCGCCGATGGCCTCAAGGTTCGGGGCACCAACGGTGCCGATGACAGGGATGTCGCCGGCGACCTCTCTCAGGTAGTGAGCGACCGTCGTCTGCCCACGCCCGGCACTGACGCCGACGGGGGTGACACCCAGGGCGATGGCGTTGTCCGTCGTCGGCTCGGACAGGGTGATGACGCGCTGGGGGGCGACGGGGACGACGACGTCCTGGTCGTTGACGTCCTTGACGGTGCGGGTGGCGCCGCCGCCGGTCTGCGGTGCGCCGTCGGTGCCGCAGGCGCTCAGCAGCGCGGCCGAGGCCAGCGGGGGGACGAGGGCGAACAGGCTGCGCCGTGTCAGGTGCGGGGCCCGACGGCCGACGGGTCGACGCGTGGTCATCTATGAGGCTCCAGGTGGGGAGGCGGGATCCCGACCCGCCTTTCAGCAGACCGGGGAATTTGGTGAGGCTACCCTAAGGGCATTTATCCCGATCTCACCATGCACAATTACGTAGTTGTACCTCACACCGACGCGGCCGAGGGCGCCTGCTCCCACAGGTCCAGCGCCCAGGACAGGCCGTGGCGCCACCAGGCGTAGTCGTGGCCGCCGCGCACCTCCCGGTAGGTGACGTCGACACCCGCCTGCTCAAGCAGGCTCGCGACCGTGCGTGAGGTCTCCCGGTTCGTCCGCTCGTGGGAACCGGCCTGGATGACGATGCGCGGCCGCGCCCCCGGCTCGCCCAGGTGGCGTGCGCCGCCCTCGCGCAGCCACGTGAGCAGCTCGCCCTCGCCCTGGCCGCGCACGCCCGAGCCCTGCCAGAAGGACCCGGACTGCACGACGGCGCCCGAGCACAGGTCCGGCCTGCGCAGGGCGGCGGTGGCCGCGGCGAGCGCGCCGAGGGACTGCCCGCAGACGACGACCTCCCCGGTCCCGGCGGC
>CALEXZ010000110.1 GCA_937926195.1 uncultured Actinomyces sp. | reverse complement strand
CCAAGATGCTCTCGGTGGTGCCGCTGATGAACGGCGGCGGCCTGTACGAGACGGGGGCGGGGGGCTCGGCTCCCAAGCACGTGCGCCAGCTCCTGGAGGAGAACTACCTGCGCTGGGACTCCCTGGGCGAGTTCCTGGCACTGGCGGAGGCGCTGCGGCACGTGGCGGAGGTCAGCGGGAACGCGCGGGCCACCGTGGTGGCGGACGCGCTGGACGCGGCGACGACGACGCTGCTGGAGGAGGACCGCTCGCCCGCGCGGCGCCTGGGCTCGGTGGACAACCGGGGCTCGCACGCGTGGCTGGCCCTGTACTGGGCGCGTGAGCTGGCGGCCCAGACGGCGGACACCGCGCTGGCGCAGCGCTTCGCCCCGGTGGCCACACGGCTTGAGGAGGCGAACGAGGCCGTGCAGGCCGAGCTCGTGGCTGTGCAGGGCGCGCCGGTGGACATCGGCGGCTACTACCGGCCCGACGCCGCCGCCACCGACGCCGTCATGCGCCCGTCTGCGACCCTCAACGCCATCATCGACGCCCTCTGAGCGCGGGCGCCGCCCGTCGTTCCGGCGCCGGGGAGGTCTGCTCCGGGACAGCGATTCGTTCCGATTGGCGGGACGGCGTCTCGTATGCCGTGACGCGGCGAACCGCGACGGATCACCTCCGCGCCGTCGGATCACTTAGACGCCAGTGGACCACCTTTACCCCGTTGGACAACGTGCGTGCGGTTGGACCACCTGGATGACGCATTCAGGTGATCCGCCCGCACGCGAGTGATCCAACCGCACGCACGTGATCCACTGACAGAACAGAAGCCGCCCTTGGGCGCACATAGGTTGTCCATCCACACGAAGGTGATCCGCCCACGAGTTAGTGATCCGTCCGCGTAGGACTGGCGCGGCAGTAGCAGACTGGCGCGGCGGTGGCAGGCTGGTGCGGGCATGGCGGGGCAGCAAGCGGCAGTAGCAGGCTGGTGCGGGCGCGTACAGCTGCACCGACCGCAACGGACCACCTCTGTCCCGTTGAACAACGTGCGTCCGGTTGGACCACCTGGATGACGCATTCAGGTGATCCAGGCGCACACAAGTTGTCCACCCACACGCACGTGATCCACCGACAGGACAGAAGCCGCTGCCGGGCGCACGCAAGTTGTCCGCCCACACGTAGGTGATCCAACGACAGGACTGAAGCCGCTGCCAGGCGCACGCAAGTGATCCAAGCACACGCAGGTGATCCGCCCACGTGGGGCTGGCGTGGCGGGGGCAGCGAGCGGCGGCTGCAGACTGGTGCGGGCGCGTACGACTTCCCGGGAACGGGTCGGCTGTCGTCGGCCACGCGACCCGGCCGCGCGCGGGTGGTCCACGTGACTGGCCACCACCTCCTGACACAATGGCGCCCGTGACCAGCCAGGACGACCGCAGCGCCCCCGCCCCCGCCGCCCCCTGGGCCGCCCCCGCGGCAACCGGCCCCCTCGACGCCCTCGTCACGCTTCCCGGCTCGAAGTCCCTCACCGCCCGCGCCCTGCTGCTGGCCGCCCTCGCCGACGCCCCCACCACCCTCACCGGCGTGCTGCGCTCCCGCGACACCGACCTCATGCTCACCGCCCTGACCGCCTTCGGCGCCCGCTTCACCGAGGCCGACGGCGACACCACCCACCTGCACGTGACCCCCGCCCCGCTGCCGCTGCACGTGTCCACCGGCCCCGACGGCGCCGCACACATCGACTGCGGCCTGGCCGGGACCGTCATGCGCTTCATCCCGCCGCTCGTGGCTCTGGCCGACGCCCCCGTCGTCCTGGACGGCGACGACGGCGCCCGCCTGCGGCCGCTAGCCCCCCTCATGGACGCGCTGGGCGCCCTGGGCGTCGGCGTGACCTGGCTGGGCGAGCCCGGCTTCCTGCCCGTGCGCCTGACCCCACCGGCCGGCCCCGCTGACGGCCGCTCCGGCGACACCGCCAGCTCCCTCACAGCCGCCCCCGCCTCCGACCAGGCAGCCGCCCTCACCCCTACCTCGGTCAGCGTGGACGCCTCGTCCTCCTCCCAGTTCCTCTCCGCGCTGCTGCTCACCGGCTCCCTGCTGCCCGGCGGCCTCGCCGTCACCCCGAGGGGCCCGGTCCCCTCCCTGCCGCACGTCGGCATGACCGTCGCCTGCCTGCGTGAGCGGGGCGTCGCCGTCGACGAGCCCTCCCCCGAGGCCGGCGACGGCCGGCGCACCTGGCGGGTCCACCCGGGCCGCCCCCGCGGCGGGCAGGTGGCGATCGAGCCGGACCTGTCCAACGCCGGGCCCTTCCTCGCCGCCGCCCTCGTCGCGGGCGGCACCGTCAGCGTCGCGCACTGGCCGACCTCCACCACCCAGGCCGGTGACGCCTGGCGCGAGCTCCTGCCCCGCCTGGGCGGCACCGTCACCACGCAGCCCGACGGCGTCGGCACCGTCCGCCTCACCTGCCGCGGCACCGGCAGGCTCAGCGGCGTCAACGCGGACCTGTCCGCCGTCGGGGAGCTCGCCCCCACCGTCGCCGCCCTGGCCGTCCTCGCCTCCGCCCAGGGGCACGCCAGCACCCTCACCGGCATCGCGCACCTGCGCGGCCACGAGACCAACCGCCTGGCCGCCCTCGTGGCCGAGGCCCGGCGCGTGGGCGCCACCGCCCGTGAGCACGCCGACGGCATCGAGATCGACGCCCTGCCCGACGGCGCCCGCCTGGCCCCGGCCCTTCTGCACGCCTACGCCGACCACCGGATGGCGACCTTCGCCGCGCTCATCGGTCTGGCCCTGCCCGGCACCACCCTCGACGACGTCGCCTGCACCGCCAAGACGCTGCCCGACTTCCCCACCCTGTGGGAGGCGGTCCTCGCCCAGGGCGCGGGCGGCGCGCACAGGAGGGGGTGCTGATGGCCCGCCGCGACATCGGCACCGACGACCCGCGCGTGCGGGTGCGCCCCGGCCGGGGCTCGCGCCCGCGCACCAAGCAGCGCCCCGCCCACACCGACGCCCACCACGGCACCGTCACCCGCATCGACCGCGGCCACTACCGCATCCGCCTGGAGGACCCCGCCCTGACCGAGGACGGCTCGGGCGACATCACGGCGATGAAGGCCCGCGAGCTCGGCCACGGCAAGGTCGTCGTCGGGGACCGGGTCGCCGTCGTCGGGGACGTCAGCGGCCGCAAGGACACGCTCGCCCGGATGGTGCGCATCGAGGAGCGCCGCACGCTGCTGCGCCGCAGCGCGGAGGACGGCGACGCCGCCGGCACGGAGAAGCCGGTGGTCGCCAACGCGGACCTGCTCGTCATCGTCACCTCCGTCGCCAGCCCCGAGCCGCGTCCGCGCATGATCGACCGCTACCTCGTGGCCGCCTACGACGCGGGCATGGAGCCGCTGCTCGTGCTCACCAAGTCGGACCTGGCCGACGCCGCCCCCCTGCTGGCCATCTACGAGCCGCTCGGCCTCCGCTCGGTCGCCACCCGCCTGGACGAGTCGAGCCGGGCCGAGGCCTCGCGCGCGGGCGGCGACGGCGTTCAGGCGGTGCGAGAGGCCATCAGCGGGCGCACGAGCGTCTTCGTCGGCCACTCCGGCGTCGGCAAGTCGACCCTCATCAACGCCCTGGTGCCGGGCGCGGACCGGGTCACCGGGCACGTCAACGAGGTCACGGGACGCGGCCGCCACACCTCGACGAACCTACAGGCGCTGGAGCTGCCCGGCGGCGGCTGGGTCATCGACACCCCGGGGGTGCGCTCCTTCGGGGTCTCCCACGTCTCCAGCGCCGACGTCCTGCGCGGCTTCCCGGACCTGACGCAGGTCGCCGAGGACTGCCCGCGCGGCTGCACGCACGAGACGGGCGTCATCGACTGCGCCCTGGACGGGTGGGCGGCCGTGACGGACGCCTGCGGGTCGTCTGCTGCTGAGGGGCCCAACGCCGAGGTGCCCGACACCGCCGAGACCACCTGCACCGCTGAGAAGTCCGAGGCCACCGGCACCGAGCCCACCAACGCCACCGAGGAGCCTGAGGTTCCCGAGGCCGCCCGGCGTCGCGCACGGGTGGACTCCTTCCGCCGTCTGCTGACGCCCTCCCTGGAGGCTGAGGACCCCACGGTCGGGCCCGGGCGCCGCCGGGACCAGCCCCGGTAGCGACGAGCCCCCGCCCGTAGGGTCACGGCCCCGGTCGCTACGCGCTCTCGCCGGGTGCCAGCAGCAGGCCGTCGACGGCGGCCTCGATCACCCCCAGGGCCTGCTGCCTGAAGCCGGGGTCCGGGTCGACGAGCAGGTGGAGGGCGAGCCCGTCCACCACGGCGTGCAGCGCTGTCGCCGCGGCCTCGACGTCGAGGGCCGGGGCAGTGAGCCCGTCACGGTGCAGCCGAGTGACCAGACGTCGGCACACCTCGCGGACCGCCTCGTAGCTGGCGTCCCGCACCTGCCGGACGCGGTCGTTGCCCGGAGCCTCGGCGACGAGCGCGACGGTGACCTCCATCTCCGCCCGCCGCTGGGCATCGAGAGGAAGAAGCTCCTCGACGACGGACAGCACGAGCCTGCGCGGGTCGGGCTCGTCGAGATGACGCTGGATGCGGGCTCGTGCCCGCCGCCCGACGAGCTCCGTGGCGTGCACGAGCAGGTCGGTCTTGCTGGGGAAGACGTGCCTGACCGATCCGGTGGAGATTCCGGCTTCGGCGGCGACCGTGCGGATGGAGACGCCACTGATGCCCTGGGCGTGAATGACTCGCCAGGTGGCCTCTGCTATCTCCTCCCGGCGACTGTCGTGATCGATGAACTTGGGCACACAGTCATGCTAATCCGTGCGCACTCGCATGGCTGAGTCGACTCGTTCGCGGCACGGCAGCGTGACCCGCTCCGGGCCGGCAGCGCCGTGCCGGCGCGGCGCAGGTCCTCGCGTGGGTGGCGATTCGCTCCTACGGGACGTCCGTGCCACAGTGTCCGCCGTCGGGGTAGGCCACGAAGGGAGAGTCACCATGGGACACACCGCGCCGCAGATCCGCCCCGCCGGACCCGACGACCTGGAGGCCGTCGTCGGCCTGCTCACCGACGTGTTCCTCACGGACCCGCTCATGAGCGTCATCGCGGCCGCCGCCCCCTCGCCGCGCACCGCCCTGGAGCACCTGCACCGGGTCGAGCTCGCCGACCGCTACCTCAGCCCCGAGGCCTCCCGGCGCTCGGGCTCGGTCGTCGACCTCGCCGTGGCCACCGGCCCCGACGGCGAGGAGCGTGTCCTCGGCACCGCTCTGTGGGACGCCCCCGTGCCGTCCGGGGTCCAGGGCGACCCGGCGGGACTGCTCGGCCCGGGTGACACGGTTCCCGCGGGGCTCGACCCGGCCCTGCTGGGCGACGCCTGGGACCTGGTCCTGCTCGACGGCGCCCAGTGCGAGGCCGCCCGCCCCCGCGCGCCGCACTGGTACCTGTACATGGTCGCAGTCGCCCCGCAGGCGCGTGGCACCGGCACCGGAACGGCCCTGCTGCGCCACGGGCTGGAGCGGGTCGACGCCGGGGGCGACGTCGCTCACCTGGAGTCCACGTCCTCGGGCTCGCGCCGCCTGTACGAGCGCCTGGGCTTCCGTGAGGCGGCGGTGCTGGACCGTGAGCCCCTGCCGGCCTACTGGGCGATGACACGATCACAACGTGGCTCCGGGCTAGGGTGAGCGGCGTGCCACTGTCCTCGTCTCATCGTGCGCCTCGCCCCTCGTGGGCGGACCTGTCGACGCGTTCTGCGCTGCCGCCCACGCGTCTGCGGGTGCTGGAGCGCGTGGAGTCGCACGCCGAGCCGGTGACGGCCCTGGAGGTCGCCACGGAGCTGGGGCTGCACCACAACACGGTGCGTGAGCACCTGGACGCCCTCATCGAGGCGGGTTTCATCAGTGCGCAGAGCCGTCCCACCGGCAGGCGCGGGCGCCCCTCGATCTTCTACCAGTCGACGGCGCCCGCCCCCGAGGACGTCCTGGACTCCTACCTGGCGCTCCTGGACGTCGTCTGCGAGACGATCGGCCAGGACGAGGCAGGGCTGCGCTGCGCGCAGGAGATCGGTCGGCGCTGGGCTCAGGCGACGGACGCCCCCGAGGTCCAGGCCAACGCGGACGGCACGCCGCTGAGCGACGAGGAACGCGTGGCTGCCCTCACCCCGCACCTGACGACGATGGGTTTCGCCCCCGAGCGTCACGGCGCCGAGTGCGTGCTGCTGCGCGCCTGCCCCCTGGTGACGCGCAGCCGGGTGCCCCACACCCTCGTGTGCCTCATGCACGAGGCCTTCCTCAACGAGGAGCTGCGGCGCAACGACGCCGTGACGAACCCCGACGGCGTGACGCGCCCGCTCATCGCCCTGGAGCCCCTGCGCCCGGACGGCTGCCACCTGAGCCTCGCGGACTGAGCGCCCGGGGGCGCGCATCCCGGCGCGGGCGCCGCGGTGCGCGTGCCGCGGCCCGGGCTCAGGGGCGCCCCGGCGCGCGCCCGAGCGTCAGTCGGTGACCTCCAGGACGGCCTTGGCCCCCTTCTCCATGTCTGCGAAGGAGTGGGTGACCATCGCGTAGTGCCCCGCCCCGGGCACGACCGCCTCGACGAAGCCGCCCTGCGCGGGTTGCAGGCCCAGGGCCTGTGAGCCCCCGCCCCAGGCGCGGCCCACGCCGTCGGGACCGCCGAGCATGTAGGCGCCCTCGAAGAAGACCGTGTCGAACTGCAGTCCGACGACGTGGAAGGAGGAGGGCAGTGACGGCCCGGCGTCGAGCACCCACAGGCGCACCCGCTCGCCCGTGCGGGCCGGCAGGGGCGCGAGCGCGTACTGGAAGGCGACGCCGTTGAAGCACATGAGGTCGGGGGTCTTGGCGGCGACCTTGTCGGCGTCGGTGTCCCCGCCCTCGGGCCCGAGGTAGATCTCTGACTGGATGAGGACGTACTCGCGGTCCACGGGGGCCAGCCCGACGGGGTCGATGACGACCGCGCCGTGCATGCCCGAGGCCAGGTGCACGCTCATGGGCGCGGTCGAGCAGTGGTAGAGCCAGATGCCGGCGTGGGTGGCGGTGAAGGTGTAGACGAGGCTCTCACCGGGGTTGATGGAGCGCATGACGTCGTCGGGCGGGACGATCCCGGCGTGGAAGTCGATGGAGTGGCTCATCGTGCCCTCGTTGACGAGGGTGATCTCGAAGACGTCGCCGACCTTGCCCCGCAGGACGGGGCCCGGGTAGGTGCCGTTGAAGGTCCACCGGCTCTGGGTCACGCCCGCCCCCACGTAGGCGCCGTCCAGCTCGGTGACGGTGAAGGTGTAGCGGTGGGTGGTCTCGGCGGGTGCCGGGGCGAGGACGGCGTCGAAGGGTGTGAAGCCCTCGGGAAGAGGCGCCTGGTAGTCGGGGACGGCCGTGGCACCTGAGGAGTGGTGGTGGCCGGTGTGGCCTGAGTCCCCGGCGTGGTCGGAGGCGCCGTTGGTGGTGATGTGCAGGACCATGCCCTGGGCGCGGTGTCCGGCGATGGAGCACCAGCCCTCGGTGGGGCCGGTGATGACGCCGGCGTCGAGGGTGGCGCTGGCGCCGGCGGCGACGCGCCCGGTGGTGGCGCCGGTCTCCAGGACGAGGTCGTGGACCTGGTCGGCGGTGTTGTCGAGGGTGATGATCAGGTGGTCCCCGGCGGCGACGTCGATGGTCTCGGGCACGAAGCGCATGCCGTTGACGGTCACGGTGATCTCAACGGTGTTGCCGGTGGCCGCGACGGCGCCGACGGCGGGGGCCGTGGCCGAGGTGGTGCGGTTGGCGGCGACGGAGCCGACGACGACGGCCGCGCCGGTGGTGACGAGGCCGAGCAGGGCCCCGCGGCGGTCGGTGGACCGCGGGCCCTCGGGGGCGGTTCCCGCTGCCGTGCGCACCGGGCGGGCGGGGGCGGGGGCGGTGCCCGCGGTGACGGCGGCCCGTGGTGCCACCGACGGCCCGGCGCCCGCGGGGGTGGGCTGGGTCGGGTGCGCGGGGGCGTCGTTCCCGGACGTGTCGCCGCGACGGGCGGGCTCGGTGGTGTCACTCATCTCGGGCGTCCTTCTCATCGAGCGGGCTCTGGGCGGAGCTGGTTAGGGCGGGGCCGGTCGCGGCGGGGCTGGGTAGGGCGGGG
>CALEXZ010000109.1 GCA_937926195.1 uncultured Actinomyces sp. | reverse complement strand
CCCGCATCTGCGTCGAGCCCGGAGGCCGTGTCCAGGAGGGCGACCTCCTCGTCGTCCTGGAGTCCATGAAGATGGAGAATTACGTGCACGCTCCCCACGACGGCGTCGTCGAGTCCATCGACGTCTCCGCCGGACAGACTGTCAGCGCCGGTGAGGAGCTGCTGCGCCTGAGCGAGCCCGCCGAGCAGACCGACAAGGCGCAGGAGGACTGAGCCGTGACCACGACCGCCACCCCCGGCGCCTCCGGCGCCCCCACCCCGACACCCCAGCAGGCCTCCGGCAGCCTGCCCCTGGCGCAGACCCTCGCCGGCTCCCCGGCCACCGAGGCCTTCCGCGAGCGGGCCGAGCGCATCGCCCGCGACGCCGAGGACAAGGCCGCCGCCCGCCAGCACGCCAAGGGCAAGCAGACCGCCCGCGAGCGCATCGACGCCCTGCTCGACGCCTCGACCTTCCTGGAGATCGGGCGCTACACCGGCTCCGGGGCGGGGGAGAAGGCCCGCCCCAGCGGTGTCGTCACCGGCTTCGGGCAGATCGACGGCCGTCAGGTCGCCGTCTACTCCCAGGACTTCTCCGTCTCCGGCGGTGCGCTGGGCTCGGTCGAGGGCGACAAGATCGTGCGCCTGCTCGACGACGCCCTGCGGCTGCAGATCCCGGTCATCGGGCTCATCGACTCCGGTGGCGCCAAGATCCAGGAGGGCGTGGCCGCCCTGCGCCAGTACGGGCGCATCTTCAACCGCACCTGCGCCGCCTCCGGCCTCGTGCCCCAGATCAGCGTCATCCTCGGCCCCTGCGCCGGTGGGGCCGTCTACAGCCCCGCCCTGACGGACTTCGTCATCGCCACCCGCGAGGCCTCCCACATGTTCGTCACCGGGCCCGACGTCGTGCGCGCCGTCACCGGTGAGCGCATCAGCGCCGAGGACCTCGGCGGCGCCCAGATCCACGGCTCCGTGTCCGGCGTCGTGCACTACGTCGCCGAGGACGAGGCCGACGCCCTCGCCCAGGTGCGCACCCTGCTGGCCTACCTGCCCTCCAGCGCCGAGCTGGAGGCCCCACGCTACGCCTACGACGACACCGACCGGGTCCAGGACTCCCTGGCCGCCGCCGGTGTGGGCGCGATCGTGCCCGCCTCCACCCGCCAGGCCTACGACGTCGTCGACGTCGTCTCTGCCCTGGTCGACCACGGTGAGCTCGTCCAGGTCCAGGAGGACTTCGCCGCCAACGTCGTCGTCGGCTTCGCCTGCTTCGAGGGCCGTCCCGTGGGCATCGTCGCCAACCAGCCCATGGTCGACGCCGGCACCCTCGACGTCGACGCCTCCGAGAAGCTCGCCCGCTTCGTGCGCTTCTGTGACGCCTTCGGCCTGCCGGTCGTCACCTTCGTCGACGTGCCCGGCTACCGGCCCGGTGCCGAGCAGGAGCACGCGGGCATCATCCGCCGTGGCGCCAAGGTCATCAACGCCTACGCCACCGCCACCGTGCCCCTGGTGACCGTCGTGCTGCGCAAGGCCTACGGCGGTGCCTACATCGTCATGGGCTCCAAGGCCATTGGCGCGGACCTCAACTTCGCCTGGCCCGGCGCCGAGATCGCCGTGCTGGGAGCCGCGGGCGCCGTGGGCATCATCCACCGCCGCGAGCTGGCGCGCGTGCGCGACGAGCAGGGCGAGCAGGCCGCCGCCGCCGAGCACGAGCGCCTCGTCGCCGAGTACGAGAGCAGCGTCATCAACCCCGACAAGGCCGTCGCCATCGGGGAGATCGATGCCGTCATCGCCCCCGAGGACACCCGCACCGTCATCGTCGACTCCCTCGCCGCCCTCGCGGCCAAGCAGGACGCGGCGCGCACGGCCAACAAGAAGCACGACAACGGACCCCTGTGAGCCCAGCCCCGTGAGCACGAGAACACCCATGACCGACCCGACCCAGACCCCGACGACTGAGGACCGCATGAGCACCCAGCCCCCCACCACCAGCACCACGACGGCCGACCGCCTCACCCAGGGCGAGACCTACGTCCTCATGTTCGGAGGACAGGCCACCCCGTGGCGCACCACCCTCAGCGAGCTGGCGGGCACCGACCGCGACCTCGCCACCCGCCTCGTGGCCCTCGACGAGGCCGTGAGCCGCCGCCTGGCCCCCGTGTCCACCGACCTGCTCGTCGTCACCCCGCGCGGCTCGCGCCTGCTCGACGAGACCGCCGCCCCGGTGGCCCCGGCCTCCTCCGCAGCCGACACGGCCGACGTGTCGGTGCCCGGCATCCTCATGGCCCAGCAGGCGGTCGTCTCCGGCCTGCCCGCCGCCGGGGTCGACGTCCTGGGCTCCGCCGCTCCCGCCGAGGTCATCGGCCACTCCCAGGGCGTGCTCGGCGTGGCCCTGCTGCGGGCGCTGCGCGAGGCCGACGGCGACGTCACCGCCCCGGCCGTCACCGACGTGCACGCCCTGGCCCGCCTCATCGGCGCCGCCGCCGCCCGCACCACCCAGCGCCTGGGGCTGGGCGCCTCGGGCGAGTCCACCCCCATGCTCTCCGTGCGGGGCGTGACCCGCGACGTCCTGGACGCCGTCCTCGCACGTGTGCCCGGCCTCTCCGGTGAGCACGCCGTCACCGTCGGCGTCGTCAACGGCCGCCAGGCCCACATCCTCTCCGGGCGCCCGGCGGACCTCGAGCGGGTCGTCACCGCCCTGGAGCAGGCGGCCGCCCGCTCCGCCGAGGACCGTAAGGAGCGCCGCCGCGGCGGAGCCGTCCTGGCACCCGTCACCGAGTTCCTCGCCACCTCCGTGCCCTTCCACACCCCGCTGCTGGAGCAGGCCGTCACCGACGTCGTCGCCTGGGCCGAGCGCTGCGGCATCGACACCGGCCTGGCGCGCGAGCTCGCCGTCGCCGTGCTCATCGACCCCGTCGACTGGCCCGCCCTGGTCACCCAGGCCCTGGCGAAGGCCGACGGCGCCCGCCTCGTGCTCGACCTGGGCCCCGGCACCGTCCTCGCCCGCCTCACCGAGGCCGTCGTCGCCGGCACGGGCACGAGCGTCGTCGCCGCGGGCACCGCCCGGGCCCTGGACGACCTCGACCGTCCCGGTGCCGCCCCCGCGCCCAGCGTCGACCGCTCCCGCTTCGCGCCGCGCCTGACCCGCCTGCCCGACGGCCGCCTCACCCTGTCGACCGCCTTCACCCGCCTCACCGGCCGCTCGGCCGTCCTCCTGGCGGGCATGACCCCCACGACGGTCGACGCCGAGATCGTCGCCGCGGCCGCCAACGCCGGCTACTGGGCCGAGCTCGCCGGCGGCGGCCAGGTCACCGCCAAGGTCCTGGCCGACAACCTCGCCTCCCTGGAGGAGCAGCTCAAGCCCGGCCGCACCGCCGCCTTCAACGCCATGTTCATGGACCGCTACCTGTGGAACCTCCAGCTGGGCACGCAGCGCCTGCTGTCCAAGGCCCGCGGCGCCGGTACCCCCATCGACGGCATCGTCGTGTCCGCCGGCATCCCCGAGCTCGACGAGGCCCTCGAGCTCATCGAGCGCCTGCACGGCGAGGGCTTCCCCTACATCGCCTTCAAGCCCGGCACGGTCGACCAGATCCGCCAGGTCATCGCCATCGCCGCGGCCGCGCCCGACGTCCAGGTCATCATGCAGGTCGAGGACGGCCACGCGGGTGGGCACCACTCGTGGGAGGACCTGGACACCATGCTCCTGGCCACCTACGACGCCGTGCGTGCCCGCGACAACATCGTCCTCGTCGTCGGCGGCGGCATCGGCACCCCCGAGAAGGCCGCCCGCTACCTCACCGGCGCCTGGGCGCGCCGCTACGACACCGCTGACGCCCCCGTCGACGGCGTCATGGTCGGCACCGCCGCCATGACGGCCCTGGAGGCCCGCACCAACGAGGACGTCAAGCAGCTGCTGGTCGACACCCCCGGCATCACCGAGGGCACCGAGGGCGCCGTCGACGGCTGGGTCGCCTCGGGCGCCTCCGCCGGAGGCATGACCTCGGGCCTGTCGCACCTGCGCGCCGACCTGTACGAGATCGACAACTCCTCGGCCCGCGCCGCCCGCCTCATCCAGGCCGTCGCCGGTGACGAGGAGGCCGTCGCCGCCCGCCGTGACGAGCTCATCGCGGCCATGGGCCGCACCGCCAAGCCCTACTTCGGTGACGTCGACTCCATGACCTACCTTGAGTGGCTCACCCGCTACGCCGAGCTCACCGTCAGCCCGCACGAGGGTCGCGCCGCCACCGAGGCCGACTGGATGGACGAGGGCTGGTACGACCGCTTCCTCGACATGCTGCACCGTGTTGAAGCCCGCCTGAGCCAGGCCGACCACGGTGAGGTCCCCACGCTCTTCGCCGACCACGCCAGCGTCTTCGACTCCGACGCCGCCCTGGCGGCCATCGCCCGGCGCTACCCGTCCGCCGCGACCACCCTCGTGGAGCCCTCCGACGCCGCCTGGTTCGTCGACCTGTGCGCCAAGCACCCCAAGCCCTGCCCCTTCGTGCCGGTCCTCGACGCGGACATCCTGCGCCGCTGGGGCCAGGACTCGCTGTGGCAGGCGCAGGACCCGCGCTACACCGCCGACCAGGTGCGCATCATCCCCGGCCCCACCGCCGTCGCCGGCATCACCACCGTCAACGAGCCCATCGGTGACCTCCTGGGCCGTTTCGAGGCCGCCGCCGTCGAGGCCCTCCAGGAGGCCGGAACCGCCGAGCAGGCCGCCGCGGGCCGCCTGGGCGCGGGCGGGCCGGCCGTCGTCGCCGACCCCGTCAAGGACGCCACCGAGCTCGTGCGCTCCGCCCCGCACGTGCTGTGGAACGGGCACCTGACCACCAACCCGGCCCGGGTGCTGGAGGACGGCGCCTACGACGTCGTCCACCGCCCCGAGATCGCCGAGGACGCCTACGACCTCGACATCCACCTCGACACCCACTGGGACGACACCCCCGGCGGGGAGTCGGTCCACGCCGTGCGGCGCCTCGTCGTGCCCCTGCGGCTGGCCGCCGCCTGGGACGGCGCCGCACCCCTGGTCGACCCGGCCCGTATCAGCGACACGATGAACGAGCTGCTGCGCCGCACCGCCGGCGTCGGCTCCGTCTCCGCCGCCGGTGACCGCATCGAGGCCCTGCCCGAGGTCGTCCCCGCCGTCGAGGGGGCCGTGGACGCGCTCGGCCGTCCCGCCACCCAGCCCTTCGGCACCGTCCACGACGCCTTCACGCTGGCCGCGACCCTGGGTGTGGACCACGCCGCCGTCACCGCCGACGCCCTGCCCACGGGCCTGAGCGCCGCCTCCCTCGTGCCCGACGCGCTCCTGGGCCCCTGCTGGCCCACGGTCTACGCCGCCCTGGGCTCCGTCGTCGAGGACGGGATGCCGCTCATCGAGGGGCTCCTCGGCGCCGTCCACCTCGACCACACCGTCGACCTGCACCGCTCCCTGGCCGAGCTGGCCGACTGGGCGGGCCCGCAGGCCCGGGTGCGTGTCGACGGCTGGGTCGCCGCCCTGGAGGAGTCCAGCGCCGGGCGCGTCGTCGACGTGCGCCTGCAGCTGACCGACGCCAGCGACGGCAAGGGCGCCGGCGAGGTCATCGCCCTCATGCGTGAGCGCTTCGCCATCCGTGGTCGCGCCCACGGCACGGCCGTGCCCTCCTCGCCCGAGCTCGCCGGGGGCACCGGCCGCGAGATCGAGCCCGCCGCCCGTCGCCTGCTGCGCCGCGTGCGTGTCACCGCGCCGACGGACATGACGGCCTTCGCCCGCGTCTCGGGCGACTACAACCCCATCCACACGAGCTACCACGCGGCCAAGGTCGCGGGCATGCAGGCCCCGCTCGTGCACGGCATGTGGCTGTCGGCCACCGCCGAGCAGGTCGCGGCCTCCACCGACGTCGACGGCCAGCGCCACGTGCTCGCCGGCTGGACCTACGTCATGCTCGGCACCGTCGACCTGGAGGACGTCGTCGAGATCTCCGTCGAGCGCACGGGCCTCGTGCGCGGTGGCGGCCTCGCCCTGGAGGTCACCTGCCGCATCGGCGACGAGGTCGTCTCGCGCGGCACCGCCGTCGCCGTGGCCGAGCCCACCGCCTACGTCTTCCCCGGCCAGGGCATCCAGGCCCAGGGCATGGGCCTGGACGAGATGAACGCCTCGCGGGCCGCCCGCGAGGTGTGGGAGCGCGCCGACGCGCACACCCGCGCCGAGCTCGGCTTCTCCGTCATCAACCTCGTGCGGGACAACCCCACGGAGATGACGGCACGCGGCACCACCTACCGCCACCCCGAGGGCCTGCTCAACCTCACCCAGTTCACCCAGGTGGCCCTGGCCACCGTCGCCATGGCGACCGTCGCCCGCCTGTCCGAGGCCGGTGCCCTCGTCGAGGACGCCGCCTTCGCCGGCCACTCCCTGGGCGAGTACACGGCGCTGAGCGCCTACGGGCGCGTCATGCCGGTGGAGACGACGATCTCCATCGTCTTCCAGCGCGGCTCGACGATGCACAGCCTCGTCGAGCGTGACGAGAACGGCGCCTCGAACTACCGCATGGGCGCCCTGCGCCCCGTCATGGCGGGCATCCGCGCCGAGGACGTCGAGTCCTACGTGGCGGGTGTCGCCCAGGCCTCCGGCGAGTTCCTGCAGATCGTCAACTACAACCTCGCGGGCCAGCAGTACGCCGTGGCCGGCACGGTCAAGGGCCTGGAGGCCCTCGCCCGCGACTCGCGGGAGCGGGCGCAGGCACGTGGCGCGAAGAACCCCTTCATGTACGTGCCCGGCATCGACGTGCCCTTCCACTCCGAGGTGCTGCGTCCGGGCGTGCCCGAGTTCCGTGAGCGGCTGCTGTCCCTCATCCCCGCTGACCTCGACCACGAGCGCCTCGTGGGCCGCTACGTGCCCAACCTCGTGGCGCGCCCCTTCGAGCTGACGCCCGAGTTCGCTGAGTCGATCCTCGCCGTCGTGCCCTCCGAGCCCGTGCGCGAGGCCCTCGCGGACTGGTCCGCGCGTGCCGCCCAGCCGCGTGAGCTCGCCCGCCTGCTGCTCGTCGAGCTGCTGGCCTGGCAGTTCGCCTCCCCAGTGCGCTGGATCGAGACGCAGGACGTCCTCTTCCGCGCCCCGCAGGACGGCGGCC
>CALEXZ010000108.1 GCA_937926195.1 uncultured Actinomyces sp. | reverse complement strand
CACCCGGCCGCTCCGGCTACCCGGACATCGACCTCGACATCGAGGCCTGCCGCCGGGAGGAGGTCATCCAGCACGTCTACTCCCGCTACGGACGCGACTACGCCGCCCAGGTCGCCAACGTCATCTCCTACCGGTCCCGCTCGGCCGTGCGCGACGCCGCCCGGGCGCTCGGCTACCCTCCGGGTGTCATCGACACCTGGACACGCTCCCTGGAGCACCGCTGGTCCCCCTTGCCCGAGCCCAGCGCGCAGGCGGGTGCGGATGAGCCGCCCGAGCAGGTGCGCGCCGTCGCCAACCGTCTCCTGCTGCTGCCGCGCCACCTCGGCATCCACTCGGGCGGCATGGTGCTCGCCGCCCAGCCCGTCACCGAGGTCTGTCCCGTGCGCTGGGCCGCCATGGAGGGACGCACCGTCCTGCAGTGGGACAAGGACGACTGCGCCGCCGCCGGCCTGGTCAAGTTCGACCTGCTCGGCCTGGGCATGCTCACCGCCCTGCGCCTGGCCTTCACCACCCTCGCCGAGCGCGGCGAGACGGTCCCCGAGCCCCTGCACGAGGACGGCGCAGGCACCCTGCGCCCCGCCCAGAGCGGTCGCCCCTGGGGCCTGCACACCCTGCCGGAGGAGGACCCGGCCGTCTACCGCCTGCTGACCGCCGCAGACACCATCGGCGTCTTCCAGGTCGAGTCCCGCGCCCAGATGGCGACCCTGCCGCGCCTGCGCCCCGCGACCTTCTACGACATCGTCGTCGAGGTCGCCCTCATCCGCCCCGGCCCCATCCAGGGCGACGCCGTCAACCCCTACCTGCGCCGCCGCCTGGGCGAAGAGCCCGTCACCTACCCGCACCCCCTTCTCGAGCCCGCTCTCTCCAAGACCCTCGGCGTGCCCCTCTTCCAGGAGCAGCTCATGCAGATCGCCGTCGACACCGCCGGCTTCAGCCCCGCCGAGGCCGACGCCCTGCGCCAGGCCATGGGCTCCAAGCGCTCACGCGCACGCATGGAGGCCCTGCACGCCCGCCTCGTCGAGGGCATGGGACAGCGGGGGATCGACCGCCCCACGGCCGAGAGCATCTACGACAAGCTGTGCGCCTTCTCAGACTTCGGCTTCCCCGAGTCCCACGCCTTCTCCTTCGCCTACCTCGTCTACGCCTCCGCCTGGCTCAAGGTCCGGCGCCCCGAGGACTTCTACGCCGGTGTCCTGGCCGCCCAGCCCATGGGCTTCTGGTCCCCGCAGACCCTCGTCGGTGACGCCCGCCGCCACGGGGTACGTGTCGAGCCCGCCGACGTCAACCGCTCCGGTGTCCAGGCCGGTGTGGAGCGGCTGCCCGACGAGGAGATCCGCCCCGCCGGCCCCACTCCCTACGCCCTGAGCCCCCTCGACGTCCACCCGGAGCTGGCGGTGCGCCTGGGACTGGCCCCCGTCAAGGGGATCGGCTCCGCCACCGCGCAGGCGGTTGTGAGCGAGCGCGAGGCCCACGGCCCCTACCGGGACGTCGCCGACCTCGCCCGCCGCGTGCGGCTCAGCCGCACGCACCTGGAGAGCCTGGCCGCCGCGGGAGCCCTCACCTGTCTCGGGGCGAGCCGCCGCGAGGCCCTGTGGGCCGCCGGCGCCCTGGCGGGTGAGCACGGCAGCAGGCACGGCGGGAGACGGCCGGGGGCCGGGACACGCACGCCCACCGGCGCCCAGGTGGCCACGGCCTGGTACCAGCCCGCCCTGCCCGGCACCACCCCCGGTGCCCGGGCACCGCGGCTGAGGGACATGAGCGCCCACGAGGAGCACGTGGCGGACCTGCGCCTGACCGGCGTGTCCACCTCCACCCACCCGATCGCCTTCCTGCGCCCCCTGCTGGAGGCCGACGGCGTCCTCAGCGCCGACGAGCTCCTGCGCGGCGGCAGAGCGCTCGACGGGCAGCGGCTTCGGGCGGCCGGCGTCGTCACCCACCGTCAGCGGCCCCACACCGCAGCAGGCACCATCTTCCTCAACATCGAGGACGAGACCGGCCTGCTCAACATCATCTGCAGCGCCGGGATGTGGAAGCGCTACCGCGGTGTCGGGCGCCGGGCCGCAGCCGTCGTCGTCACCGGCACCGTCGAGAGCGCCGACGGTGTCACCGCCCTGCGGGCCGACCGTCTTGAGGCCCTCGACGGCGTCACCGCCACCGGCAGCCGGGACTGGGCCTGAGCCGGCACCTGAGCCGCCGCCTCGGAGGCAGCTGAGCCACCACGACCGGCTAGCGCGGCTGGAAACGAGGCAGCTCGCCCTCCTCCGGCGCGTCCTTGGTGTGGAGCACCGAGTACACCGACCAGGCCACGCTCGCCACCGGCACCGCGATGATCGCTCCCAGCAGGCCGGCGGCGTAGGTGCCCACGGCCACGGCGATGATGACGACCACCGGGTGCAGCGACACCTGCCGGCCCATGATGAGCGGCTGGAGGATGTGCCCCTCGATCTGGCCGATCCCCGCCACACCCAGGCCGACGACGATCGCCATGACCAGGCCCTTGGAGGCCAGCGCCACCACCATGGCCACGATCATGGCGGCCGGGGCGCCCACGATCGGGATGAAGGCCCCGATGAACACGAGCACCGCCAGCGGCGCCGCCAGCGGGATCCCGATGACCTGCAGGAAGGCGCCCGCCATGAGCGCGTCCGTCAGCGCCACGATCATCGTGCCGCGTGCGTACCCGGCGAAGGTGTACCAGCCGGCGCCGGCGGCCATGTGCACGCGGGGCCGCATCCGCGTCGGCAGCTCGTTGATGAACCAGCGCCACATGCGTCCGCCCGAGGCGAGGAAGAAGATCGTGCAGAACAGGGCCAGAGCCAGGACCGTGAACACCTCGACGACGGTGCCCGCGTTGGACAGGACCTCCCCGGCGAGCGTCGGCGCGTTCGACTGCACGTACTCCTGGCCCTTGTCCATCCACAGGTGGAACTGGGAGACGAGCTGCTGCTGGGTCAGGTGCAGCGGCAGCGGGCCGTGCTCCAGGAAGTCGAGGATCGTGGTGACGCCGTCGGAGAACTGAGCGGCCAGCGAGGACCACTGGTTGGTCACCGAGGTGACGACGTACGTGACCAGCCCGACAACGACCCCCAGCGCCCCCAGCAGCGATAGGAAGGTCGCCGGGTAGCGGGGCATGATCCGCGCCAGCAGGTCCACGATGGGCTGGAGCAGCGAGGAGACGACGAGCGCGATAAACACACCGATGAACACCGGCACGATCTTGGAGGTCACGAAGACCACGAGCCCGATGATGACCAGCAGCCCCAGCAGGAGCCAGGCGCCGATACCGCCGCGCACGAGCCAGGAGGGCAGGGACTCCAGCGGCGAGGTCCGGTAGGGGACCCCGCCCGCCTGCAGGGCGGGGGAGCCCGACGCATCAGACGCGGGGTCCTGGACGGGGGTGACGGTCGCCGGGACGGCGGAGGCGGGGGCGATGACCGTGCCCGGCTCCAGACGGAGCACGACCTGGCGGCGCTCCTCACGGCGCTGCTCGGCCCTGTCGATCTGGGCCCTGAAGGCGCGCCGGGCGCGGTACAGCAGGCCCGGGCGGTAGGCGGGCGGCCGCGGCGACGGCTCCGGCCTGTCGTCGTTCTCCTGAGCCTCGGTGCTCACCGTGCTGCCTCCCTCGTGCCTGTCAGTGTCGGTGCCATGGTGGTCTGCAACGGCGCTCCGGTCAGGTCCGCGCCCGGATGGTGCCTGAGCCTGCGCACGCGGCTCCTTCTGCTCGTCCTGTTCGGGCGTGGTCACGGTTCACAGCCTACTAGGGTGGTCTTACTCCACCGACAGCCTGCCGCAAGGCCTGAGCCCCGGCACCCGACGACAAGGAGGCACCGTGCCGACGACGAACGTGTCCCTTCCCCGTACCGCCGCCCTCAGTGCCGGACGCGGGGGCCAGCCCCGTCTTCTCATCGACGCACCCGCCGGCTACGCCGAGATCTACCTCCACGGTGCGCAGCTGACCTCGTGGCGCCCGCGCGGCGGCAGCGAGGTCCTGTTCCTGTCGCGCGACGCCGTCTTCGACGCCACCCACGCCATCCGGGGCGGGGTGCCGTTGTGCGCCCCCTGGTTCGCCGCTGGCCCCCAGGGCGACAAGCGGCCCAAGCACGGCACCGCCCGCCTGAGCGAGTGGGTGCTGCGCTCGGTCACCTCCCGTCCCGACGGCGGGGTCACCGCCCTGCTCGGTCTCGAGGCCGACGGGCTCAGCTGGCTCTACGAGGTCGGGGTGGGCACGGCCCTGACCCTGTCGCTGTCGGTGCGCAACGCCTCCACCACCCAGCGCAGCGTCGAGATGGCGCTGCACAGCTACTACAGCGTCGGTGACGTCACCGCCGTGACGATCGACGGCCTTGAGGACCGTCCCTTCTGGACGCGCACCGAGGGCGCGGGCCAGCGCCTGCCCGGTGCGGTCGTCCTGCGCGGCGAGACCGACCGCGTCTACGACGTGCCCGCCTCCGGCCACACCATCACGGTCAACGACCCGGCCAAGGGCCGCAGGATCCTCGTCACCGGCCAGGGCACGCCCAACGCCGTCGTCTGGAACCCCGGCAGCGAGGGCGTCAAGACCATGGCGGACCTCGCCAACGACGAGTGGCCCGTCTTCGTGTGCGTGGAGAACGCGATCGTCCGCGACAACGAGACCGTGCTCGCACCCGGGCAGACGCTGTCGGTCGGTACCTGCGTCCTCGTCGAGCCCCTGAGCTGAGCCGCCCGGCCGGGCCGCCGGGCTTCCCGCCCCGGCCCTGTGACGCACGGCACCGGCAGCGGATTTGCCTGCCCCGACGGCGGCCGTGCTAAGTTTCTGTTCGTCGCCAGCGCGGGCATCGCCCAGCGTCGGCAATGACAACGTCCGAGTGGCGGAATAGGTAGACGCGCTAGCTTGAGGTGCTAGTGCCTTATTAAACGGGCGTGGGGGTTCAAGTCCCCCCTCGGACACCGTCGAACCCCTGGAATCGCAACAGATTCCAGGGGTTCGCTGCATCCCTGACACACCCCAGTGACACACTGGGAGCACGCAGACAGCCTCAGTGAGGGAGTAGCAATGCCCAGACCGACCCCAGTCAGACACAGAGACGGACGGGTCTCATGGCGTGTCCGCTTCCGCCTCGACGGCGGCGGCAACCCCGTCTGCGAGACCTTCGACACCCAGGCCGAGGCCGTCCGATTCGCCCGCCTCGTCGAGCAGGTCGGAGGCACCGCGGCCCGCCAGGCACGCGACCTCAGCACCACCGCCGCCACCAGCACCCCCACCACAGCCGCCGCCGTCGAAGAGCACCTCACCGCCCTCGCCGCCTCCGCCACCCCCGGCACCATCCGCCACTACCGATCCATGGCACGCGACTGGATCACCCCCCAGCTCGGCACCATGCCCGTCGACATGCTCACCAGGCGCACCATCGAGGGGTGGATCGCGTGGATGCGCAACACCCCCACGCGCACCGGCCGCCCGCCGTCAGCCAAGACCCTGAAGAACGTCCAGGGCCTCCTCAGCGCGGTGCTACAGCGCCAGGTCGACGCCGACACCATCCCCAAGAACGTCGCCAAGGGCGTCCCCCTCCCAACGGACGCCCAACGGCGGGAGATGAGGCTCCTCACACCCGGCGAGGTCGCGGTGCTCGCACACGCCACCGACGACTACTGGCGCCCCCTCGTCCTCACCCTGTACGGGCTCGGCTGCCGATTCGGGGAGGCGACCGCACTCACGCCCGCCGACCTCGACCTGGAGGCCGTCGTGCCCACCGTGCGGATCCGCAGGGCCTGGAAGGAGGGCCAGTCGGCCCCGTACCTCGGCAGCACGAAAACCCGTCGAGGTACACGGACAGTCAGCGTCCCGGCCTCGCTGGTGCCCGTCCTGCGCGAGCAGGCCAAGGGGTTGCAGGGGGATGGCCTGCTGTTCACGTCGAGGCGAGGGGGGCCGGTGCGCTCGTCGACGTTCCATGAGGACGCCTGGCGCCCCGCCGTCGAGCGCGCCGGGCTGTTTCCGCGCCCTCGCGTGCACGACCTGCGGCACTCGTGCGCGTCAGCACTGATCGCCGCAGGCACACCGCTGCCCGAGATCCAGCAGAGACTCGGACACGAGTCGATCCAGACGACCGTGGACACCTACGGTCACCTGATGCCGGATGCGCTGGTGCGGACGGCCACGGCGATGGACCTGGCGATGGTGCAGGCGCTGCCGCAGATCGAGGGGTGACTGGCTCCTGCTGGGCGTGGAGTGAGGGTGCAGCCTCTCTGCTGGGGGCTGCACCCTCGTGTCGTGTCACCCCCGCGTCGAGGAGGCGGTTGACCTGCTCGCCTCCACCACGCCCGAGCGTCTCCGAGCACGCGAAGAGGCCCCCTCCACCCCAGCATCGGGGTGGAGGGGGCTCTTCGTCGTGGTGTGGTCAGGCGCGCCTGGCGTGGATCTCCTCGCGCAGCCTCGCGTGCTCGACGTCAGCCTGCTCGTCCAGGTGCGTGAGGCGCCCGTCGATGGCGCGCACGTCGTCGCGCAGCCCGTCGAGCTGGGCCTCGGTGCGGGTCATCCGGCGGGCCACCTCAGCGGCCTCGGCGCGTCGCTCGGCCTCGTCGGCCTGGCGGGCTGTCTCGGCGGCGTCGAGGCGAGCGAGGACGGTCTCGAACCGCCGGTCCAGGTCGTCTCGGAGGTTGAGATCGTGGTTGTTGGTGGTCTGCTCGGCGGCCTTCTCGGCGGCGGTGGCCGCGCGGGCGGCGTTCACGCCGACGTGCGCGACCACACGCTCAGTCAGTGACTGGGCGCTCCGCAGACGCCATGTCACCCACCCGAGCATGGCGACGACGAGTGTGGCGGCCGCGGAGACGACCTCCGGGGCGGTGAGCACCTGCACCGCCGGATGTGGCACAGCCCCGGCCACCACCGCCGTCGCCCAGGTCATGCGCGCTCGACACCCTCAGCCGGACGGCCGGAGGGGCGGGCGACACGGGCAGCGTCGTACAGTCCTGCGGCCGCGAGACCGAGGATGAGGCCGCTGGACACAGCGCTGTACAGGCCGGTGCCGGCCAGGGTGTGGTCGGCGACGGCGAGCAGGACGCCCAGCACGACGGCGAGCGGTGCGGCAGCCTTGGTGGGCAGGCCGGAGTCCTTCGCGAGCTGGACGAGCGCCAGTACTGCGGGTGCGGTAGCGAGAGCGGTGACGGTCATAATGACTCCTTTGGTGGTTGGTGTTGTTGTGTGGGTCAGGGGCGGGTGGCGGTCTCGGCTCAGCCCTCCGCGGGGGCGAGTCCAGCCTTGAGCCGGGCGACGATGCTCTCAGCGGCCTCGTCGACCTCGCGGCCGACGATCGCGGCGAGCGCGTTGTGCCGCTCCCAGGCCTCACGGATCAGCAGCCAGTACCAGTCCCAGGGGTAGCCGCGCGCGTCACCGAGCATCCTGATGTAGGCGGCCTTCTGCTGGTCGTCGAGGGTGCAGGCACCGCTCGTCTCGGTGATGAGCGCGTAGGACCAGGACCCGTCTGAGAGCGGGGTGGAGATGAGGAACATCGAGGAGTTCTCCTTCGTGGTGGTGTTGGTGGTGGTCGGGGTGGTCTGGGTGGGCGCGGCGCCGTCGCCGTCGGCGGGAGGGCGCAGGACATGGGTCCACGAGCCGCTGAGGGTGTACGGGTGGCCGGTGAAGCTGACGGTGCGGGTCTCGCCGCCGGTCTGGTCGCCGGGAGCCCCGTAGATGTCTCCGATCTCGGAGATCCAGGCTTCTGAGACCTCGTTGTGACCGGTGACCATCGCGATGTGGCCCACGCCCCCTGAGGCGGCCTCGGACAGCAGGCTGTCGCCGATGGCGAGGTTGTCGGGGTAGGGGCCGACCTGGCTGTAGTCCAGGATGGCGAAGCCACGCTCGGCCGCGTAGGCGCGGAAGTTTCCGGTGTACGTGTCGGGAGGGAAGGGCGGCTGGATGCCGCCAACGTTGTAGGCGTGCGCGCAGCCGGATGAGCAGTCCATGCTGCCGCCGTCGCGGGTGTCGCCGCGCTCGTACTGGGAGTAGCCGACGTCCTCGTAGTCGCACTTCTTGCGCATCTCCCACGCGGACTCGTTAGCGAGTGCCATGTGCGTCCTTTCTGTGTGGTGGCATAGGAAAGCCCCGGCACCATCGGGGTGGCCGGGGCTGGTAGGTGGGTGGTGTGGGTGGGGGTCAGGTGGTGCGCTCGTAGAGGCTGTGCGCGACGTCAGGAGTCCAGTCCTGCTGCGAGGAGTGCTCCTGCAGCACCCTCCAGGTGGTCCCCTGCCAGGTGACGAGGTCGCCCTCGTAGTAGGGCACGCCCGCCTCCCAGGGGTGCGCGACCGGCGACGGCGGCGGCGTGTAGGGCTCGGACTCGCCGCCCGCGCCGGGCGCCTCGCCAGCACCGCCGCCGGTGGTGCCAGGGCCGCCGCCGGTGTCGGGGGCGGTGTCCTGGCCGGGCTCGGCCGGCTCGGGGGAGTCGGTGACGTCGACCCACAAGCCCCCAGGGACCCCGGACGCGCCGGGCTCCCACGCGTTCGCGCACGCCGTCGACCTCCACACACGGCCGCCGTGCGTGACCTGGTAGCCGACCGGGTACGCGTCATGCGCGCCCGTCGGCCTCACCCACGCGGGCCACCGGCCCGCCGGCGCGCCATCAGCACGGTCGCGGGCAGCCAGGTAATCGGCAGCGATACGCTCAGCCTCAGCCTGGGAAGTAGCGAGGACCTGCCGGCGATGGGCCTCCGCCAGCAGCAGCGGCCACACCTCAGCCCAGCCGGCGGCGTCGAGCGCACGCACGTCGTCGATCAGAGCCATGCTCACTCGCCTCCCATGTCCGCAGGCCATCCCATGACCTGCACCCTCGTCCACCCGTCACCGGAGGTCTTCACCGTCGAGGCCTGCGGGGCGTGCACGCTCTTGAGGTACATGCCCACCGTTACCGCCTGGCCCGCTTTGAGGTGGAAAAACGCCGACACGCCGGTGTTGCCGTCGTCCGCCGAGTTGACCCTCGCGCGCCCGATCGGCGTCGTCCCATGGATGTCGTGGTAGACCTCGACATCCATCGTGCCCGACGTCACCTGGCACCACGCGGTGCCGATGACGAGCATCTTGCGGTCGTAGGGGGCCGCCTCGATGGGCACGCGCACGAGCTCGACCCAGCGGCCTGCGGCCACGGTCTGTGTCCCCGAGACAGAGGGTGCGGCGCTCGCCTCCCACGTCTGCGGGGTGCCGACGGCGGTCAGCACGTAGGCGCTGTTCTTGGTGGTGCCGTCGGCGACGTACATCGTCGGCCCGACGCTCCCGTACCACGGGTGCGCAGACGTCGGCGGCGCACCCGCAGCCTGCGCGGCCGCGAGCGCCGCACGGAACGCGGCGACGCTGGGGAATCTGACGACGATGCCGGCGGCGGCGAAGCCGGCCTCGTAGGCGTCCAGCAGGTCGTCGCCGGGGTCGGGGACGGGGATGCCCTTGGGTGTCTGGTGCACGGGGTTCCTTCCGAGTTGGTCAGTCGGCGTCGACGAGCATCGCGGACAGCGTCGACAAGCCGATGTTGGGGCGCCAGGAGCCGGTGTTCTGCCAGTGGCCGAGGCACAGGCCCTCGCCGGCGGCCAGGTGTGCCATGCCGACGGCGATGGGGCGTGTGGTCACGCTGGGGATCAGGGCGCGCGTGTCTGCGGGGTCTCGGTCCCAGTCGACCCGGCCGATGCTGCGCCGGTAGAGACCGACGGCGGCCGCCCACCCGGACTGTGTCGTCGGCCACTTGAATCCGGCGGAGGCGACGATCCAGTACCAGCCGGTGACCGGGACGACCAGCCACCCGCCCGCGTGGGTGAATCCGCCCGACTCCTGGATGAGGGAAGCGTCGTTCAGGGTGAGGATGCCGTCCTTGCCGCTGGCGGCGTTGAGGCCGGCGTTGGCAGGCCACTGGACGACCGCCCGGGGAGGGGCGATGAGGTTGCGCCAGTCCTCGCGGCCGACGAGGGTGTCGCCCACCTGGTAGGTGACGCCGGACGAGTCCAGGACCGCCCGGCCGCCGCCGGTCCTCTCGCGGATCTCGATCCTGGCGCTGCCGGCACTGTCGCGGCCGATGTGCAGGCCAGCCCCACCGGAGTCGGGCTCACGCCACGTCTCGACGTACTCCAGCACCTCCAGGCGGCACGGCTGGAGCACCTGCACCTGCGCGCTGGCGCTCGTGAGCGTGCGGGTGACGTCACCCACCGTGACCGTCACAGGAGTGTCGACGTCGGCCTCCAGGTGCACGACCTGCCGGGCGCGCCCCCCGCCGTCGTCGATCGTCACGAGCGCGTCCTGGGTGACAGACGAGCGCAGCCGCAGCCGGGCTGACAGGTCCGCGAGCGGGCGGGCGCCCGTCGGTGACGACAGGTACGTCAGGTATCCGGGCTGCTGGGCCGACGCCTCGCGGATGTCGATGGACACGGTCGACCCGGAGACCGTCGGAGCCCCCGACGGGGACGACCAGCGCCGGGGGACAGCGACAGCGGTAGCCAGACGGCCCGCGTCAGCGAGCTCGAACTCGCCGCCCACGAGGCGGCCGCCCACGATCAGGTTGCCGAGCAGGTCGCCGACGACCGCACGGCCGAGGATCGTCGCGCCCCCCGCGGTCAGCATGTCGGTGGTCACGTACGGCACGATCAGCTCGGGCGCGATCTCCTGACGCACCCACGCGCTGCCGTCCCACACCCACCAGGACTGCACGCGCCCGGTGAGCGTCGGCGACGGGTACACCCACGCGTGCGTGCCAGCCGGGCGCCCGGCGGCGTCCTCGGCGCGCGGCTCGTGCGCCAGGTGCAGGACCGTGGTGCCGCCGGAGATCATCGCCTCCTCCACCCGGGCACCCAGCGCACCCATGGGCACAGGCCTCGCCCCCTCGGGCAGGCTGATCGGTGAGGTGATCTGGAGCGGCCGACCGTACCGGTCCAGCAGGACTGCCACGACCGCGCCGACCGCGGTCAGCCCGCCATCGGTGCGCCCCGTGACCGATGACGTCGGCGACGGGTGTGGGATCCCCACACGCACCCACCCGGCAGGCAGGTCGGGCTCCTCCGCGGGGGTGGCCTGTACGACTCCCAGCACCATCGACGGCGCATCCTGTGCGGCCGCCTCAGCGGAGGCTCGTGCCGCGGCGCGAGCGTCGTGGTGCGGGGTACTGGACAGCCACAGGGACGGGGGCAGAGCCATCGGGCACTCCTCTACAGGTCACCATTCGAGAACGTCGAGGTCGATGCGCATGGAGGCGCCGACCTCGGAGACGGGCAGCGTGTACGCCACCACCCGCCCAGCGAACGCCGGCTCGGACGCGGGGACGACGCCGATGACGTCGCCGACCTCGATCCGTGGATCCGCCGCCACCTCGATGCTGCGGGACACCACAGCAGAGAGGTCCTGACGCATGTAGGTCTCAGCAGCCTTCTCCACCGCCTCACGGGAGGAGGCCGCACTGAACTCCTCGTGGCGGGTCACCCACCCGTACGAGTCCGGGTCGAACGGCGGCACACGGTTCTCCCGCACCGCCGTCCACTTCTCCTCGGTCTCACCCTCACGGTGCGTGCCGGTCACGACCCACCGGTTCGGGGTGCGGTCGTCACGGCCCGGGGCCGGCGGCGCGTCCAGCAGCCCCGTCGCCGGCGTGAACACCACGTCCGGGGATGACGCGTCCCGCAGCGGGTACAGGTGCAGGCACCCGTCCACCCCGGCACGCACCCCAGCCGACCGCGACTCAGCGAGCTTCGACAGCGACTCGGTACGCGACAGAGTCCACTGCGTAGACACGCTCACCGGCCCGTCATCCACACCAGGATCCAGCACCACAGGCACCGTCCCAGCCAGCCGCTGCGCCTCGCTGCGCACCGTCGCACCCGACTCCGGCGACGACGGCCACGCCATCGGATCATCCTCCAGCACCCGCATCAGATCATGCGCCTGCACCGTGACACCACGGTCACCCACAGACCACGACGAGTGCACGAACATCCCCAGCGGGGTCTCCCACCGGCGCCCGTCCGGCGCCTCGCACACCACGGTCACGTGCGACCGCTGACCGAACCGGGCCAGCGGATCCTCCGGCGAGCCTGGCGCCCACAACAAGGGCGCCTCATACGACAGCAGGGCAGGCACGACACGCTTGCTCGTCCACTCCAGCCGCAGACCCGACACCGGCACACCCACCGCCAGAGTCCGCGGCCCGAGCGACACATCCACGCGCACACCCACAGCCAGGCCGCTGGCGAGAGCCGACGACGGCGGACCCACCCTCACGGCATCCCCGCAATCATCCTGCACAGATCCAGGTAGGTGCGATGCGCCCACCCGCGATCGATGGCGTCCCACTCACCCCAGGTGACCACGCCCGAGGCGTACCCGCGTGCCCCCTGGAACGTGGGGCCGGTCGCGTCCTCCAGGCCATCACGAACCTCGCAGGACAGCGACCAGGAGCGGCGCACAGCCGGCCGATGGGCAGTGCGCTGGTTCGCCGCCTTCGACACGACGACGACACGCACAGGCTCGATATCGCACCCGTCCACGTCACACACCGTCTCGTCATGGACCACGACCAGACGGCCAGCCCCAGACACCAGGGCCCGCAACGCATCCGTCGCAGCCCCAGACGTCACGCACTCCATAGAGAACGAGCTCGGCGCGCCAACCAGCGGCCACCGGTCAGCCACACCCCGACTCGTCCGCTGCGACACCACAGACACACCCATGTCCGTGTCATCAGAGCCCAGCCACCTCACCGGCGCCACCACGTGGCCCGTCCGGTCCGTGACCATGTGCGACCCGAGCGACGCGCGAGCCAGCCGGACCTCAGACACCCCCTGCCGGTACACCGTCTCTCGGCCCACCGGCGCCAGAGGATCACACACCGGCACCCCCACACGGGACTCGCCGACGACCGCCAGCAACCGCCGCCCTGCCCACACAGGGCCGGGCTCAGACGGCGTCACGCACGGCATCCCCGTGTGCGACGCCACCCACCCAGTCAGCGCCACAGCAGCCCCCTTCCGTCACCGATTCAGGTGGTTCGAGTAGACGATCCGCCCATCAGCGACCGTCGTCATCACCTGCCTGATCTGCTCCCCAGTCAGCGGGTTGTCCACCACCACCGTCAGATTCACGGGCGGCACCGACGTCGACGACACGGACATAGGCGGCACGTACGCGTTGGACGGGATTACAGCCCCACCCTCAGCGAACCGCGCACGCCCCTGGCGGATCAGGCTCCTCAGCCTGTAGATCGCCCCCTGGCCTCCGGCCGCCTGCACCTCAGCGGCGGTCAGCACGTGCTCGCCGGCGGATAGCATGGCGGGGATGCTGTCCGAGGTGCCGGTGCCCGGCCCGTAGACCGCACCACCGTCAGCCTTCGCCATCACGCTGCCGATGGTCTTGTGGTAGGTGGTGACGGTGACAGTACGGTCCTGGAGCGAGTTCAAGTTCGTGCGGATCGTCTGGATCGTCCCGGATGCGTTGTCGCGACCCGTGATCGTCACCGCCCCAGTGGTCCGGTCGATCTCAGCCTTGACCGAGTCCTTCGTGACCGTCACAGGACCACTGTCACCCTGGATCGTCACCGTCCCGTTCGAGTTGTCGATGATGCCGATCGCGTACGCGAGCTGCGCCTGCGCCGCCAGCGTGTCACCGGTGATGGTCATCGTCCCAGTGGTGCTGTCAACCTCCTGGGACATGCCCATCAGGTTCTCGCGCGCCTCATCCAGGCTCGCACTCACCTGGATCGACCCGTTGGCGAGCGGCGGCCCACCGGTGTACGCCTCCACCTCAGCCTGAGCGGGCTCAGTGTCCGCATGGATCGTTGTCGTCACCTGCTCAGGGATGAGCCGGAGAGCGTCAGCGAGAGCATTCGCCTCATCCTCGCTCATGCCCATCGCGGTCGCGAAGGAAACGAAGTCCTCTCGGCCGGCCCGGAGCGCTTCCGACATCGCGGCGATCTCGCTGGCGTCGACGAAGCCGTCGGCGGCCGCCTCCTGGGAGAGAGCATCCACCAGATCCCAGGCAGAATCAGCGATGCCGTCCAGCGCCTCCTCCAGGTCGTCCGCAGACGCCTTGCCGCTGGCCATCGTCTCCCACGCGTCAGAGACAGCCTCACGGTAGTCGCGGGCCGCGTCACGAGCGTTCAGGATCGCCCCAGGCAGTGACATCAGGGCGTCGACCATGTCCTCGATCTTCGAGGCCGTGGACTCCGCTTCCTCGCCGACGCCAGCGATACTGTCCGCCGCCTCTCCCGCGGGCGCCTCGATCTCACCGAGAGCGAGGCCGAGCAGGGTCGCGTCATCAGCCGGAAGACCAAGGTCTGATGCAAGGCCGACGAGCTTGTTGCGCAGCGCGGGCAGCGCGTCGAGCAGGTCAGCCATGGCCTCTGGCGTGTCCGCACCGAGGGTCTCCGCGAGACGCTTGAATCCTGCGACAGCCTGGTCCGTGTCCATGGACGCCAGGACCTGCCCCATAGAGGCGAGGTCGTCCTTCATCTTCTGGATGTCGGTGCGGGCGTCGACACCAGCAACCTTCGCGACACTGTCCAGGAACGACTGGAACGACATAACGGCCGAGTCCAGCATGGACGGGTCCGCGAGAGTGTTCAGTGCACCCCGCAGAGTGTCCGTCGAGTAGGCAGCCGTGTCGAACGACAGGGCGACGTTCTCGCCGGTTCGGACAGCAGTCAGGAGGGCGTTCTCAGACTCCTCGACAGACCGCGTGAAGTCGTTCATCGCGTCACCGGCGGACGCGAGCGCAACAGCGATCCCCGCAGCACCCAGAGCCTTGCCGAGACCCCGCATCTTGCCGCCGACGCCGTTCAGCTTCGCGCCAGTGGCCTCCGAGATCACACCGAGCTCGACCAGGGCGGTACGGAAGGCCACAACGCGAGGTAGAGCAGCCATAGCGGCACCGCCCACCACAGCGACAGCACCACCACTGAGCGCGATGACGTTGACCGCCTTCTGAACACCCTCGGGAAGCTCCGTGTAGGCGTTGAGGACGTCGGTCGCCATCTGCGTGGCATACCGGGCGACCCCGTTCATCGACTCGCCGGCCGTGATCTGCGCGGTCTCCCACGCGCCCGACAGCCGCTCGATGTCACCCTTGAGGTTGTCCATGCGCGTCGCGGCGGACTCGGCAGCGAACCCCTGGTCGTTGACCGTGTTCGTCCACTTACGGATACCCTCGGCACCCTCCTGGTACAGGACGTTCGCGCCACGAATGGCGTCCATGCCGAAGATCGTCGCCAGAGCGGCGTTCCGCTGCTCCGCAGACAGACCAGACAGCGCCGACTGCAGCTGGCCCGCCAGGCCCTCCATGCCGACGAACTGCCCGGACGCGTCGTAGACGCTGATCCCGAGCTCGTCCATCAGGGTCTTGGCCCTCTTGGTCGGGGCCATGAGGTGGATCATCATCGTGCGGAACGACGTGCCGGCGTCCGATCCGATGAGTCCTGCCGCCGCGAAGGCGGTGAGTGTCCCGACCGTGTCCTCGACAGACAGCCCCATCTGGTTTGCGACGAGACCGCCCTGGCGCATCGCGAACGCCAGGTCGGAGACGCCACCCTGCGCGGCCGCGGCGCCAGCGGCAAGCAGGTCCGCGACATGCGACACCTCGCTGCCACGCAGGTTGAACTGCGTGAGCGCGGTCGCCGCGATCTCGGCAGCGTCCGCCACCGACAGCTCGCCCGCCGCAGCAAGGTCGAGAGCGCCGTCGAGAGCGCCACCGAGGATGTCGGACGCGCTGACACCTGCCTTCGCGAGCTCGTCAATACCGGCGGCGGCCTCGGTGGCGGTGAAGACCGTGCGCCTGCCTGCGTCGAGGGCGGCCTCGCGCAGCAGGTCCATGGTCTCTGCGGATGCCCGGGTGGAGACCTGGACCCGGTCCATCGCCTGGTCGAAGTCCGCGTAGGAGGAGACCGCGTTAGCGGTGACCGCGACCATCGCGGCACCGGCGACGGCGACCGCCGACCCCACGGTGGTCCACGCCTCGGCCTGCAGCTGGGCGGACTGGGCGACTCGACCCAGGAACGTGCCGGCGACCTCGCCCGTAGAGTCGGCCTTCTTCGCCAGGCCCTCCAGGCTTCTTGACGCACTGTTGATCTGGGCGTTGAAGTCGGCGACGTTGGCGCGCAGAGTTACCCGAATGGAGCGGTCGGCCACAGGTTTCCTCTCCTGTCTTCGTCAGCCAGGTGGCATGATTGAGGTGATTGGTTGACGTCGACCTAGGAGCCTCCTGTGTCCACTCCCCCTACCCTTGAGTTCGCCATCAGGAAGGCCAGCAACGCCCGGTTCTGGACGCTGCTGTTCGCCGCACTGACCGTCCTCGCTGTCGTCAACGAGGTGCAGGCGTGGACTGCCGCGTTCCTTCTCACCGTCGTGTTCGGCGCCATGTGGGCGCGGTGGGCAAGGATCGTCAGGACGATGACTCTCGGCCGCAGGTGAGCGGTAGCCGACGTAGGAACACGAGCTCGCCTGCGTCGTGCTGCTCGACGTCGCGCATGTAGCGCTCCTGCGCCTCACGGGCGTGACAGACGAGCGGGTCGACCTCGTACAGGCCCTCACTGTCGCCGAGGGTGTCCTCTGCGAGGAACCCGCACCCACAGGGACACAGAAGGTCCTCGTACTCGTGCAGGGCGAGGGCTAGCATCCGGTCGGTCTCGGACCACTCAGACGTGGGGGAGACTCCCAGCATGAACAGCGGAGACCTCCCCCACTCCTGGGCGGCCCGGAGCGCCTTGACTACCGGCTGGTACTCGGGGCGGGCGAGGACGCGCCCGAGAAAGGGGGCGTCACCTTCGGCGCTTTCAGGTTGGCCTCACGGCACGCGGCCAGGAGCAGGTCCACCTGGTGAGGCTGAGACTGCCAGACCGTCCGCAGCATCTCGGTGGTGAGCCCCGCGGGCTCGACGATCTGGGCGGCGATGGTGGCGAGGTTCTGGTCGAGGACGGTCGCGTCTGACGGCATGGCGTCGGTGACGGCCTTGACTGCCTCGAGGGAGCGGGCCTCAACGACAACGTCGAGCGCCGACGCCGCGAGAGCCTCGTACACCTCGCTGAGGGTTGCACGGTCGGCGGTGGTGTCGTCTCCGGCGAGCCTGGCGAGGCGGATCCTCTCAGACAGAAGGTCGATGTCGGCGAGCAGGTCACCACGGGCGTACAGGGTGACAGCGCGCCGGGTGGGTCGGACACCCGCGATCCACTCGGCGAGGTCGAACGTCTCGACGTCGAGCGGGGCCTCAGGCGCATCCTTGGAGGCGAGCACGGCGTCAGTAGTGGGCTCGGGCGAGTAGGTGGGCTCGGCGATCATGAGGGGGCCTTTCGATCGGATTCTGGTGCGGTACAGGTGGGGGCCGGTTGGTGGTTGTGGCCTGGGTGCGAGGACCCCCTTCCCACACCCAGGCCACGCTTGCGGTTACGCCGCCTTGACGAAAACGTCCAGGCGCGCGTCGAGGACACCCAGCGGCACGATGCGCTTGATGTAGCCCACCGTGCGCCCGGAGGGTGTCTGCGCCACGTCGGTGATGACCTCGTACACCGAGACGATGTCGTTCTCCGCGATCTCGACGTCAGCCTCGGGGCCCTCGCGCTCGACGAGGTACAGGGTGGTCCCCTTGGTCTTGAAGAGGTTCCAGACCTTCATCTCGGCCTCGACAGGCCGGCCGTTCTCGTCGAGGTACCAGAACGGGGTCACCGAGCCCTCGTACTGGGACGGGCCGAACGACTTGCCGTCACCTCGCTTGCACAGAGGAACCTCGCCGATCGTGGAAGAACCAGTCGGGCCGAGCTTGTAGTCCTCCTTGTTGATCGCACAGTCAACGCGGACGCCCTTCTTGATCTCCTCGACCGTGGGGGCCGCCAGGTTCTTGGGGCGCGTGGTGAGCGCGTAGAGGGCGATGTTGCCGTCTGAAAGACGCAGAGGCATGGTCAGTTCTCCTTCTCGGCCTCACCGGTGTCGGTTGGCCAGGTGTTGGTGATGTTGTCGTGGGGGTCTCCCGCGGGCGCGGGAGTCTCGGGATCCTCGTCGTCGAGTGCCATTCCCCCGCAGCAGCCTTCGGAGGCACCCTCAGGCGGGGTGGTGGAGAACTCCCGGGACAGGTCCGGGTCCGCCATCCAGTGATCCGGGATGAGGACGCGACGCCCGTTCCTGTCGAATGCGGTCATGAGCGCCATGAAGCGCACCTCCTATGAGGTCGGGGTGGATACGAGATGCCACTCATCGACAGCGAAGACCGGGTGCCTGCCCGTGCCGGGAACGACAACGTCCCGGTCAGGAACCGCCCCCTGGCCGCCTATGAGAACGAGGGGCTCGACCATGCGCCCGGGAACTGTCAGCCGGGCGCCGTCAAGGACAGCACGGCACTTCGACTGCGCCACCAGCACGTTGCGAGCGCTGTCCGCCGCGACAGTCACCATGAGGCTCGTGTCGATGACGGTGCGCGCACCGCAGAGAGTCACACCGTCAGGGACTATTCTGGGCGCCCAGAGAACCACGTACGGGTACGCGGGAATCTTGACATCCACGTCGATCAGGTAGACGTCAAAGCCAGCCGTTTTCAGGATCGCCTCGACGGCGTCAAGGTGATCGAGCACGCTCAGGGTCTCGGTCACAGCAGCAGCCTCTCCGTCAGATCACCGAGCGCCTGCTCGAAACGAGCAGCCTCCGCGTGCAGAGCACCCTCGGGCGCCGGGACCGTGCCGCCGCCACGCGAGGTACCGAAGTAGGCGATGTTGCCCAGCGAGCCAGGCGTGTGCTTCACCGGCCCGATCTCGGCGTACATCTCGCCACCACCGAACCCCGCGAAGTCGTGCAGGTCGTAGGTGATGCCAGACGCCATACCCTTGAAGTGCGTCGAGGAGCGGGCCTCCTCCTGGAGCTGGGTCTTGATGTTGAGCGCCCCCTTGGACAGGACGGGGCGAATGTGGCGGACCAGGGAGGCGGGGACGTGTCGCATGTCGGCTGCTACCGCCCTGACCTCGCTCACGTCGATACTCACCGAGGCCATCCGGTCCCACCCTCTCGCGGTCTAGTGCACGGTCTTGAAGACGAACAGGCGGGTCGCGGTCGCGTACGTCTTTGCGAAGTCGTTGCTGACGTCGAAGGCGTACTGGTAGCCGTCGACCGTGATGACGTCGTTGACGTCGAACGGGCCCGCAGTGACGGGTAGGTGGATCTGGTAGCGCTGCTGAGTGAACCGGTGCTCGCCGGCAGATGGCGTCACCTCGTAGGACTCGTAGGACTGCACCTTGCACCTGCCCTCGTAGACGAGGGTCATCTTCGGGCGCTCGTAGCCGTCGGGCCCTACCTCGGGTGGTCCTGGGCGCTCGACACGGCAGTGCTCGACCATCAGGGACTCAGCGAGCGCTCTCGCCGCCCGCATGACAGGAGACAGGCGCCCGCTCACCAGCACGCCCCCGTCGACGGCGGGATCGTGCTGATGCAGAACGCACCCTGCTTATCCCGCACGTCCTCAGGAGTGAGCATCGCCCACTCCTCCTCGGTCAGGCCGAGACCGTAGCCAGCGACGTCTCTCGTGTAGTAGTAGTCGTCGATCCTCTCCGAGGTCTTCCCCTCGGGGTTGAGGACCTTGCGGGCGACGACCTGGGGGATGACGACGTCGAGCGCCCCCTGGTCCAGGTCGTCCAACGGCGTGCGCAGGCGAGTCCTGATCAGGAGCTCGCACGACGCGATCCACCTCTCCACCTGCGCCCGCTCTAAGTCGTCAGAGATGGGGCGCCCCAGCTCGGCCTCGACATCCTTGACTTCCACTGCTGCCATGCTGGGACACCCCATCTCCTGCTTTATGGTGCGAGGTCAGTTGCCTCGCGCGTTGTCGACGGCCGCGATCACGTCATCGCGGCCAGCGGACTCGTCGACGTCGACACCGATCTCCTGCGCGTACGCGTGCCAGGACTCGGCGCTAGCCCCCTTGCCGGAGCGCGGGGGCTCCTGCTGGGTCGCCGCCGCCTCCTCCGGCTGCACGGGCGGCACCTGCTCCTGCTCGACGACAGGCTCCTCCTGCTCACCCTCAGCCCACACACTGGGGTTCAGGATGAGAGCAGCGATGTCGTCAGCAGGCGCCTCGCCCGCCAGGCACCAGACAGTGCCGGCGGGCGAGTGCACCACGACGTTCTCAGCGAGCCGCCTACCCATCACAGGACCTTCGCGGCCATGGACAGGTTCGCGTTCGCCAGCACCGGCAGCGCGATAGCGTCGCTGATGACCTCGGCGATCATCGGCGGCTTCTCACCCCGGTACACGCCAGCGACGATGCCGGGCTGCTCGTCCTCGGCGATGCCGTACTCGCCGGCAGACGCGGTGAGCGTCTGCCCCCAGAAGGTGGCGCCGAGCTCGGAGACGCCCGACAGCGGATCCACAGGCTCAGGCAGGAGCAGGATCGTGTTCTCGGGGACCACGAGACCACCCGACGTGCGACGGGTGAACCTCTCGATCTCCGGGAGACCCTGACCGTCGAGGACGGTCTGAGCATCAGCCAGGGAGGCAGGACGGGACGCGCCACCGACGAGGACGGTGCGCATGCTCTCCGAAGCGAGCAGCGCCCGCAGCGCCTTCGAGCCCATGACGATCCGGCCAGGCATGACGCCGTTGATCTCGGCGTACTTGTCGCACCAGGCAGTCAGGTCGTCGAGAGGCTTCGCGCCCGACGCCGACCACAGCGTGGCCGCAGCGACAGTCAGAGTACTGTCGCGGCCGAAGTCCGCCTCCAGGGCGAAGTTCGTCTGGCCGGTGGTCGCCTTGCCAGTGGCGAGGATCGTGCCACGCAGGCGCTCGATGCGGTCAGAGACAGCCGCGACGACATTGTCCGTCGCCCGCAGGATGACCTTGCGGATGGCCTCGTCAGACGCATTCCGTGCACGCAGCTGGCTGTACTCAGACACCGGGACGTTCTTCCCGATGGCCGGCAGGTCGATGGTGACGCGCCGGCCGCCATCGCCCTTGCCGATCTCGATCTCGGCGTCGTACGCACGGAACGTCGCCTCGGACACGAGACCGTTGTCGCCGACGAAGAAACGGGCAACAGTGTCCATCACCTCACGGTGCGGAAGGAAACGAGCGAGCGAGCCCTTGGCCTTCTCGCGGGCCTCAAGAGACTCGCGAGCGTAGCCGGTCAGCTCGGCCGGCTCGATGACGTCGGTCCACAGAGCCATGCTCAGGCCTCCTTGATGTAGACGAAGGTGGTCTCGTCGTCGGCGCCGGCCGGGGGCGTGAACGTCTCCGGGAGCGACTTGACCTTGACTCGACCGTGGTCGATGACCG
>CALEXZ010000107.1 GCA_937926195.1 uncultured Actinomyces sp. | reverse complement strand
CGTCGTCGATGGTGGCGAGCTGGTCGGGGGTCTCGGTGTAGGGGAAGGCCTCCTCGAGCTCGGCCTGCCAGGGGGTGTCGGGGCCGAAGGCGTGTCCGGTGGTGGCGGTCCGGGCGGCGTAGAGGCGCACGAGCTCGCCGGCGATCTCCCGCACGGCCTTGCGGGCGCGGGACTTGGTCCTCTGCCAGTCGGCACCGCCCATCTTGTTGAGGGAGGGGTTGTCGGAGCCGACGTACTTGCTCACCTGGTCCAGGGCGTCGGTGGGCACGAGGAGGCGGTCGGCCGGCTGACCCCTCTTGGAGGCGGCGTACTCGATGACGAGGTACTCGCGGGTGGCGGCGCTCTTACCGGAGCCGATGGGGCGGCGCGTGAGCTCGACGAAGCGTCCGACGCCGTGCTGGGCGTGGACCACGAGGTCCCCGGGGTGCAGGGACAGGGGGTCAACGCTCTTGCGGGAGCGGCGTGCGGGCAGGACCTTGCGCTCACGGGAACCGGTGGCGGCGCGGCCGGTGAGGTCCGACTCAGCGATGAGGGCGAGGCGCAGCGCGTCGGACACGAGGCTGTGCCCTGCGCTGGCCTGGGTGATGCGCACGACGCCGTCGGGGGCGATATCGGCGGGCTCGTCGAGCTGGCTGACGATGCGCGACGGGACGTCGGCGTCGGACAGGAGCTCGGCCATGCGGCGGGCGGGCCCGGGGCCGGGGGTGGTGACGACGACGCTCCAGCCGTCCTTGGCGAGCGCGCCGAGGTCGGTGACGGCCTCAGTGAGCCGGCCGCTGTAGCCGCGGGGGTCACGCAGGGGCAGCTCGACGGTGTCGGGCGTGGCCTTGAGGGAGGTCATCGACCACCAGCCGCGGTTGGTGGCCAGGGCGAGGGCTCGGGCCTCGGCAAGGTGGGCGAAGGCGGCGGCTGACAGGTCCACGGGCACCTGCCCGCCGTTGGCGGCGCTGGTCCAGGCGGCGGCGAGGAACTCCTGGGTGGTGGCGGTGAGGTCCTCGGCACGCTTACGCAGGCGCTCAGGCTCGAGTCCGACGACGAGGCGGTCACCGACGAGGTCGAGCAGGGGGACCATACGCGGCACGAGGACGGGGGCGAGGGACTCCATGCCCTCGACGGGGATGCCTGCCGCGATCTTCTCAAGCAGGTCGCTGGCCCCGGGGATGACGCCTTGGAGCCGTCGGGCGCGCTCGCGCACGGCCTCGGTGAGCAGGAGCTCGCGGCAGGGGTAGGCGGTGATGGTGCCGAGCTCCTCGACGGTGCGCTGGTCGCTGACGGAGAAGGAGGAGACGGACTCGACCTCGTCGCCGAAGAAGTCCACGCGCACGGGACGCGGCTGCGTGGGGGGGAAGACGTCGAGGATGCCACCACGGACGGCGAGCTCGCCCCGGTTCTCCACCATGTCCACGCGGGTGTAAGCGGCGTCGGCCAGGCGGGCGGCGGTGGCTTCCAGCCCGGCCTCCAGTCCTGCGGCGAGGGTGACGGGCTCGAACTGTCCCAGGCCGTCGATGACGGGGGCGAGTAGGGCACGGACCGGTACGACGAGGACGTGGATGGGGCCACGGGAGGGGTCGGTGAGTCCGTCCTCGGGGTGGGCCAGGCGGCGCAGGACGGCGAGACGGGCGGCGACCGTGTCGGCACGCGGGGACATGCGCTCGTGGGGCAGGGTCTCCCAGGCGGGGAAGACGGCGACGTCGTGCTCGGGCAGGTAGCAGGTGAGGGCGGCGGCGGTGTCCTCGGCCTCACGGGTGGTGGCGGTCAGGACGAGGAGCGGGGTGCCGCCCTGTGGCCCGGCGCCGGCGGCGGCCTCGGTAGCCGGAAACGTCTGTCCCGCCGCGGGGGGCAGGTCCTCAGCTCCGACGGCGCGGGCGACGCCCTGCTGCCCGTAGGCCATGGCGGCCAGGACGGCGGGCCGGGCCCCGGCGGCAACGACGACGCTGCGGTCGGTGCGCCGGTGGCGGCCCGCGTCGGCGACGAGGTCAGCGGTGGTGGGGTCTAGGAGCAGTGGGGGCAGCAGAGCGGTCAGGCGCACGCTGGGGAGTGTAGGGCCTGAGTCGCGCCTGGCCGCCGGCGCGCTCAGGCTCCGGCACACTCAGGAGCCGCTGTGACGACGGTGCCGCATGAGCACGCCACCGCCTAGCAGCGCAGCCCCGCTGGCCATGAGCGGAGCCAGGATGCCGGCCCCCGTCGCAGCCAGCGAGCTGCCGGGCCTCGGGCTGGAAGCGGGCGGGGAGGCGGACGGTGTCACCGAGCTCAGGGCAGAAGTAGGAGCAGATGTCGGGTCGGCAGTGGGCTGCGGGTCCGGCGGCACGGGCACGAGCGTCGCCGTGTTGACGAGCAGGACCGCGGTGGCCTTCTGGTCCTCGATGACCAAGGTGCCTGTCGGCCCCTGCTCGTCTCCGATGGTGAAGACCGGGGCGCCCCAGGTGTAGCCGTTCGGGGCGGGGACGATGCTGGCCGTGTCCTCGCTCAGGATGATCCTGGTCCCGGCAGGGAATAACCCGGGAAAGGAGACCGCGTCATTGTCATTGGCCTTCAACGTCATGCTCGTGGAACCGGACATATTGTCCTCCTCCAGGATCCCCGGCGGCTGCCACCCCAGGTAGACGTCGGCGGTGCGGGGCAGGACGTAACGGATCTCCACCGTGAAGTCCGTGTCCTCGCGGACCACGTCGTGCGCGTCGCCACCGACAAGCTTCAGTATGTTGAACCCGCCGAAGCCGGAGGGCACGTCGTCGAAGACGGTTGCGGTCCTGACGCTGGACAGGGTGTTGGCCTGGGCGGCCGCCGCGGGCACGGCGAGCCCCTGGACCACCAGGGCCAGGGCCGCCAGCAACGTCAGGGCGGTGGCAACCACCCTCGACCTCGCCCCCCTGGACGTCAGGCTCCGCATCTGCGTCTGCATACTCTCGTCTCTCACAGTCATCGGATAGAGGACAACACGTCATAGCGGACGACCCACACGAGCCTTACGTCCCACTAGACAATGGTCTCAACAGATTATCACACCTAATGATCTGGTGTCGGCCCACCTCTGACGCGGGGGTGTGAGAGACACCGCAGGCGCAGCTGTTGGTGGTAGGTGTGGTGGGGCTCGCCTCCACCCGGGGCGGCACACGTGAGCGCCCCCACCCCGGGGCACCGGGATGAGGACGCTCACGCTCCTAGCAGCAGCGGCAGCGGCTCACACCACCGTCAGGACAGGCCAGGGACAGCCAGCAGCCACCCAGGCGCCCCGCCGTCAGGCCTGCTCACGACGACGCCTGATCGCGACCACCACACCACCGGCAGCCACCAGCACCGAGCCCAGCACACCCAGCACGAGCACGTTCGACGCACCCGTCCTGGCCAGCGGCTCACCCGGAGACGTCGGCGTCGGCGTCGTTGTCGGCGTCGGCGTCGTTGTCGGCACCGGCACCGGCGAGTACGTGTTCGTCGCCGTCAGCGCCACCACCTCGTCCTTGTCAGCAACAGTGACCTCGCCACCACCGGAGACATCCGACACGACCGTGTAGCCCTCACGGTTCGCAGAGTCGGCACGCTCAGTCACCGTGCACTGCGTACCCGTGGGGACCGACGGACCCGTCACCGCCGTACCGTCGCCCGGCACATCCAGCCGGCCCTGGCTGCCATCCGTGCAGACGTAGTCGAAGACGAACACGTCCTGCACGAAGGACTCCTGACCATCCACAACCGTCTTGGCGACCGAGAACGAGCCACGGTCAAGCGTGTACGTGTTGGTCGCGCCGACCTGGACGGTCGCGCCGTCACGCACGTCGAAGCGCGCGACACCGTTGTTCACACCGTCAGAGGAGCCGTCAACGGTCAGGACCGTGCTCAGGCTCGCACCGTCGATCGTGGCATCACGCTCAGTCACGGAGCAAGAGCCGACAGGCACGTCAGGGACGGAGACGGTCTCACCACCCTTGAGCGTGACCGTGTTACTCACCACGTCCGCGCCGGCAGCAGCAGGCGTGCACGTGTACTCGAAGGTGAACTCCGTGTCGGCGGCCAGGGCGGCTCCGTCACCGTCCACGGTCTTGGAGATGGTGAAACCACCCTTGAGCGCGGTGTAGGTGTTGGTCACCGTGACTGCCGGGTTCGGGGTCAGCGTCCCAACAGTCACCTGGCCGGTCGAGTACGCGGTGGCGTAGGCGTAACCCGCACGCGCCGCGCTGCCAGCGGGCTCCGTGATCGTGCACGAGGTGCCGAAGGGAAGAGTCGGCCCCTGGACCGCGTCCCCACCACCTGTCAGCGTCAAGCTGCCGGCCGTCTGCTCAGCAGTGAGCGCCACCGAGCTGTTCGTGCACGTGTAGTCCACCGTGAAGGTGTTGTCGGCACCAGTGAAGGTGGCACCCGCAACAACCTTGTTCACCGAGAAGCTCCCCGTGTTCACCGTGTACGCGTTGGTCACGGCGATGTCCGCCACCTTGTCCTTGGCGATGGTGACGCCTGCACCAGTAGTCACGTCAAGCGTGTAGCCCGGGAGGAAGGCCGTGCCCTCCTGACCATCGGACACCCGCTCGCTCACCGTGCAGGTGTATCCCACAGGGATCTCGTCAGACTCCTTCGAGCCACCCTTGTCAACGACGAGCGTGCCCGTGAGAGTGTCCTTGCCGGCCGCCGTGCACGTGTAGTCGAAGGTGTACGTCCCCGGCGCACTGTCGCCCGCGTCACCCACCACCGCCTTCGTCACCGAGAAACGACCTGTGTCAGGCGTGTACGTGTTGGTGAAGGAGGCGGTCACCGTCGGCGCGCTGACCAGGCCGATCGTCACCGTCTGCGCGTCGTGGCCCGCCGGGTCAAGGCTGTGACCGTCAATCACGGCCCCCGCGGTGTCCTCAGTCACCAGGCAGGTGGTGCCGACCGGGAAGGTCTCAGGGCTGGCCACAGGGACCGAGTCACCCAGGACGTTCTCGACCTTCCCCGTCTTCTGGGTCTGGTCCGGCAGCGTGCACGTGTAGGTGAAGGAGTAGCTCCTCGCATCCGCACCCGGGGCACCACTGGCCGTCTTGACCACGTGGAAGCCGTTGTCCGCAGCAGCAACCGTGTTCAGCAGCTGGACCTTCGTGGTCTGCTGGTCCGCGATCGTCAGGCTCGTAGCAGGCTTCCCGTCGATGGTGAAGCCAGGATCCTTCCAGATGTAGCCCGCAGGCAGCGCAGGACTGGCCGACGAGGTGTCCTCACGCAGGTTGCTGATCGTCGTGCCCACCGGGAACGGCTCAGGAAAGGACACCCCCTCACCCCGCGTGACCTTGATCGTCCCAGTCCCCGTGCGCCCGTCAGCATTGATGCTCCTGCTGCCCCGGTCCGTGTTCACAACCGGCTTCCAGCTCGGGAAGCTCGCCGCCGTCGTGCCCTCCGGCAGCGCGTAGTCAAAGGCCACCGTGAAAGCAACATGCTCATCCACCTGCTGGGCGTAGTCCGACGCAATCCTCTTGGTGACACTGAAGTTGCCCTCACCCGGCCTCATCGTCGCCTGCACCGACCCCGCCTTGACAAACAACGTCGTCTTACTCTCCGTAATCTGGGTCCCCTCAACCGTGACCGTGTTGGTGTACTCAGTGCCAGGAAGCGCAGTCCCACTGACCCCGTCGGCCCCACCAACGAAGCGGGTCCTGTAGGAGATCGAGTAGTTGGTCTTCTCCCTGAAGGGGCCCTTCGCCACAATGGTGATCGGCGTCGTCCCGTCAGGCCTCATCTGCCCACACTCGCCGGTGACCTCGAAGGAGCCCTGGCCATGGTCCTCCGGCCCCGGCTCGGATCCTTTGTCCAGCAGCAGCGACTGGGTGGGGTTGTCCTCAGAGTCGATGGCGTGGAGGTAGATCTGCTCCAGAGGGCATGTCATGCCTGCGCCGAGCGTGTCATTGAAGGTGATGGTCCGCTGCGTGACACCATCGAAGGTCACACCGAGGGCCTTGATCAGCCTCGGCCCTCCGAAGTTGAAGTACCACAACGCCTGCGTGTCACCCTCCTTCATGATGCCGTTGTAACTCTTGTACAACCGCATGTCCGGGCGGTAGGTGCCGCCGGACGGCTTCAAGATCCCACCCTCCCCGGGGAGGTCAACCTCGACTTCCTTGTCAAGGTTGACCTTGAAGGGCAGCTCCTCCGCCTCCGTGGACGAGACAGCGATGAGCTGGAAATCCCCGGTCCCATGGATGTCCTTGTTTCCCGCCGCGACCAGCGGGGTGATCCTCTCGTCGAAGGTGCAGGTGACGGTCTTGCCGTCGATGGTGCACTTACCCAGATCCACGTCAGCCTCGTTGTAATGGATGGGCCTCTCGAGGGTCGAGTGAAAGTCCAGCTGCTCGGGCAGGGTGATCGTGAAGGAGTCACCCGCCTTCGGCGTCGTCTTCGACGCGTCCCACTCAAACGTCAGCAAAGCCAGGCGCTCGAAGTTGCTCAGCACCAACTTTCCAACCTGCGCCTGATTCTCCGAGTTCACCTTGGTGAGCCTGAGGTTGGTGACCTCGATCTGGGGGTTGACATCGGCCGCCGCGGGCACGGCGAGCCCCTGGACCACCAAGGCCAGGGCCGCCAGCAACGTCAGGGCGGTGGCAACCACCCTCGACCTCGCCCCCCTGGACGTCAGGCTCCGCATCTGCGTCTGCATACTCTCGTCTCTCACAGTCATCGGATAGAGGACAACACGTCATAGCGGACGACCCACACGAGCCTTACGTCCCACTAGACAATGGTCTCAACAGATTATCACACCTAATGATCTGGTGTCGGCCCACCTCTGACGCGGGGGTGTGAGAGACACCGCAGGCGCAGCTGTTGGTGGTAGGTGTGGTGGGGCTCGCCTCCACCCGGGGCGGCACACGTGAGCGCCCCCACCCCGGGGCACCGGGATGAGGACGCTCACGCTCCTAGCAGCAGCGGCAGCGGCTCACACCACCGTCAGGACAGGCCAGGGACAGCCAGCAGCCACCCAGGCGCCCCGCCGTCAGGCCTGCTCACGACGACGCCTGATCGCGACCACCACACCACCGGCAGCCACCAGCACCGAGCCCAGCACACCCAGCACGAGCACGTTCGACGCACCCGTCCTGGCCAGCGGCCTGCCCGGACGCGACGGCGTCGGCGACGGCACCGCGGTCGGAGCCGTAGTCACCACCGACGTCGGCTCCTGAGGATTCTGGTCCACCGACGTCGGGGGCGGAGTCGTCGTCACCACCGACGTCGGCTCCTGAGGCTTCTGCCCCACCGGGACGGCATTGTTGATCACCTCAGACTGCGTGACCTTGCCGTCCTCAACCGTGAAGGTGTTGGTCTCCACAGACCTCACCGTGAACTCGGGCTCCCCCCACGTGACGACGGTCGGCGAGACCGTCGAGGTGTCAACGTTTTCACTCAGACTCACGGTGCTTCCTGCAGGCAAGGGCTTGCCAGGGGTGGGCACGTCCTTGACCACTGTCAAGGTGAACGTACCGGACTTGCCGTTGCTATCCAGGGTCCCGGGAGCCGTCCACCCCGGGAACTGGTCGGCCGGACCCGGCAGGACGTAGTCCGCAGTGACAGTAAAGGCCACGTCCTCAGGCACCAGGGACAGGCCCTCGCCCACCACGCGCATGGTGAGACTGAAGGTGCCGTAGCCCGGCGCCAACGCGGGGCTGGCGACCTCACTCGTGGCCCTCACCGAGGCGACGGCTGGGGCCGGCAGCCCCTGGACCACGAGGAGCAGGGCAGTGACAAGCGCCAGGGCGGTGGCCACAGCCCTGGCCTGCGCGCGTCTGAGCAGCGGGAAGCTCATCGCCTCACACCCCCGCCGACTCAAAGAGCGAGGTCACCGAACCGTCATCGAAGACGGCTCGGATCGCCTGGGCCAGCAGCGGGGCGATCGGCAGGACCGTCAGCTGACCGAAGCGCTTGCTGGGCGGGATCGGCAGCGTGTCCGTCACCACCACCTCACGGGCGCCGCAGGAGGACAGCCTCTCCACCGCCGGGCCGGACAGCACCCCGTGCGTCGCCGCCACAATGACGTCCTTGGCGCCCTGGTCCATAAGCACCTGGACAGCCTTGGCGATGGTGCCGCCCGTGTCGATCATGTCGTCCACCAGCACGCAGGAACGCCCCTTGACCTCACCCACCACACGGTTGGCGACCGACTCGTTGGGGCGCGTGACGTCACGCGTCTTGTGCACAAAGGCCAGCGGGGTGTCGCCCAGGGAGTGCGACCAGCGCTCAGCCACACGGATGCGACCGGCGTCCGGGGAGACCACCGTCGTCGTCGAGGGGTCCACCCGGCTCTTGATGTAGTCCACGAGCACGGGCTGGGCCCACAGATGGTCCCAGGGGCCGTC
>CALEXZ010000106.1 GCA_937926195.1 uncultured Actinomyces sp. | reverse complement strand
CTCCACCGCCACCCTCTACCGCCGGTGGCCCACCAAGCGCGAGCTCGTCCTGGCCACCACCAGACGCATGATCGAGGCCGGTGTGACCGACGAGACCGCGTCCTCGGACGCCTCCGCGGCCGAGGACGTCGACACCGGCTCGTTGCAGGGAGACCTCAGGGCCTTCATCGCCCACAAGAACCGCGCGCTGTCAGGGGCAACAGGACAGGCGGTGCTGTCCCTCCTGGGCGAGCTGCCCCGGGACCCCGAGCTCAGGGACCTGCTCCTCGGCCAGCTCCTCGCCGCCACTCGCGCTCACCTGGAGAGGATCCGGGACCGGGCCCGGGCACGCGGCGAGAAGACCCCCGATCTGGATCCTCACGCCGGTGCCCGGCTGATCCTGGGGGCGGTCCTGGCCGGGGTCGCCTTCGCTGCCGGAGGCGAGGGGGGTGAGCCGTTGTCCGGTGCCGAGCAGGACCTGCTGCTGCGTGCGCTCGGCGACAGCTGACGGCGCCTGCTGACCCGCCGCGGGCGGCTCCGCCGTCGGACCGAGGGCGTCGGCGTGTCACACCGCCCCGCTAGGCTGCCCTCGCGCCGGGCGCAGCGTCCGGCCGGAAGGAGGTGCCCGTGGGAGAGTCCTTCGTCTCGCTCTTCCTCATCATGGTCGTCGCGTTCCTCGCGCCGCTCATCTCGCGCCTCGTCCCCCGCAGGGTCGTGCCGGACACGGTCCTGCTCATCCTCGGCGGCATGGTCATCGGCCCCGGTGCGCTGGGGATCGCCTCCGTCACCACCTCCGTCGACTTCCTGCGCGAGCTCGGCGTCGCCTTCCTCTTCCTCATGGCGGGCTACGAGATCGACGTCAACGAGCTGCGCGGCTCCGGCGGGCGTCACGCCATGGTCGCCTGGACGGGCTCGCTCGTCCTCGCCTTCGCGGCCGTCACCGTCATCGGGGTGACCGGGGGGACCCTGAGCGCCAACGGCATCGCCATCGCCATCGCGATGACCTCCACGGCCATCGGCACCATCCTGCCGATCCTGCGCGAGCGGGGGCTGCTGCCCACGGCGGTGGGTGCCTCCATCCTCAACCACGGGGCCGTCGGGGAGGTCGGGCCGATCATCCTCATGGCCCTGCTGCTGGGCTCGCGCTCCACCTGGCAGTCGGCCGTCGTGCTCACCGCCTTCCTGGCCGTCACGATCCTCATCGTCCGCTTCACCGAGAAGGTCAAGCGGGTCGGCAAGCGGCTCGTGGACGCCATCCACCTGGGTGGGGCGACGACGGCGCAGACCACCGTGCGCCTGACCGCCGTCCTGCTCGTGGGGCTGTGCACGCTCGCCGAGGTCTTCGACCTCGACGTCGTCCTGGGGGCCTTCGCCGCCGGCTTCATCCTGCGCTACGCGGTTCCCGACGGCGACGCCGCCCTGGAGGACAAGCTCGACGGGCTCGCCTACGGGTTCTTCGTGCCGATCTTCTTCGTCTGCTCCGGCATGGCCCTCGAGCTCGTGCTCGACCGTGACTCCCTGGCCCAGATCGGCGCGATCCTCGTGCTGCTGGTGCTGGTGCGGGGCCTGCCGGTGTGGGTCGCGGCGAGCGCCGAACGCCGCACCGACGGACGGCGCGTGTTCTCCCCGCGCCAGTCCACGCAGATCGCCGTCTACTCCACCACCGCCCTGCCCATCATCGTCGCCGTGACCCAGGTGGCCGTGGACTCCGGTGCCATGAGCCCGACCTTCGCCTCCACGCTCGTGCTGGCGGGGGCGGTGAGCGTGCTCGTCATGCCCGCGCTCGGCCTGCTCCTGCAGAGCAAGGAGGACTCGGTCCCGGCGGTCGAGGCCCTCGGTGTCGTCCAGGGCCCCGCGGAGCAGCCGACGGCGGATGCCGAGGAGCACGGGCTCACGCACGAGGAGGCGCGGCACCTGGCCGAGCGCCTGGCGCTCATCGAGGAGGAGCGGCGCCTGTGGCGTGAGCGCGTGCGCGACGGCCTGCCCCGCAGGCTGCACTGAGTCCGGCTGCGTCTGCCCTCGGCGCCACACCCCGCGGGTGCGTGCTCAGGCGGCGTACAGGTCCTCAATGACCTCCTGGGCGGCATCGATGAGGGCCTCGCGACGCAGCTTGAGCGTCGGCGTCACGAAGGGACCCCCGGCACTGAGATCCGCGGCGACCACGGCCACCCGCTTGGCCTGCTCCGCGCGCGACACCAGGGCGTTCGCGGCGGCCACGGCGCGCCGCGCCTCCTCCTCAACGGCGGTGTCACGCACCCGGCGCAGGCCCGCGCCCCGGCCCGCACCGGCGGGTGAGCGGGCGCAGGCACCGTCGTCGTCAACCAGCACGAGGACGGCCAGGTAGGGGCGGCCCTCGCCGACGAGGACGGCGTGGGCCACGCCGTCGGCACGTTCCACCTTCTCCTCCCAGACCGCCGGACGGACGGTCTTGCCGCCCGCCGTCGTCAGGGCGTCGCGCGTGCGGCCCTCCAGCCACAGACGACCCCGCTCGTCCAGTCGCCCGAAGTCCCCCGTGCGCAACCATCCGTCCTCGGTGAAGGCCTGACGGGTGTCCTCCTCGTGGAGGTAGCCGTCGATGACGCCGAGACCGCGGGCCTGCACCTCGCCGTCGTCGGCGATCCTCAGGCTCGTGCCCGGGATCGGGGTGCCGACGCAGCCCGCCAGCAGGTCGTCGGGGCGGGTGCCGGTGAGCGGGGCCGTGGTCTCGGTCAGCCCGTAGCCCTCGATGACGGGCACGCCCAGCCCTCGGAACAGACGCCCCAGATCCGTCGGCAGGGCCGCCGCGCCGCACAGCAGGTAGTCGGTGCGACCGCCCAGGAGTGCGCGCAGGCGGGCGCCGACGGTCCGGTCGATGAGGGCGTGGGCCAGACGCAGGAGCATCCCGGGGCGGGTGCCGGCCTCCATGTGCTGAGCCCGGGTGATGGCCACCGTCTGTGCCCATGACCACAACGCCCCCAGATGGTGCTTGCGGGCCTGCGCGGTCATCGCCTGACGGATCCGGTCCAGGACGCGGGGGACGACGACGAGGAAGGTCGGGTGCAGCGCCCCCATAGCGGGCAGGACATCCGTGGGGCGCGACAGGTGCGCCACGCGCATCCCGTTGGCCAGGCACACGAGCTGGAGCCCGCGTGCGAGCACATGCGCCAGTGGCAGGAAGATGATGGTGCTGCCGCCGTCGCGAACCACCTGCGTGTAGGCGGCGGCCACGTTCCTGACCTGACCGACGAGGTTGGTGTGGCTGATGCGGGCGCCCTTGGGGCGGGCGGTGGTGCCGGAGGTGTAGACGATGGTCGCCAGGTCGGCGCCCGTGCGCGAGGCCCGGCGGGCGGCCACCTCGTCGTCGCCGACCTGCACCCCCAGGACGACCAGCGCGTCCAGGCCCGGGTCCTCATCGAGGCAGTGCGTGCGTCTGCGGGCGGCGGAGGTGGCCGACGCGGGCCCGCCGGGCAGGGCGGCGGCGAGGGCCCGAGTGAGCAGGGCGGCCTGCTCGGCGGTCCCGCCGACGGCGAGGCTGACGGCGGCGTCGGCCACGACGGCTTCGGCCTGGTGGGTGGAGGCGGTGTCGTACACGGGGACGACGACGCCGCCCGCGTACCAGGTGGCCATCTCGACGACGGCCCACTCGTAACGCGTTGCGCTCATAATGGCCACGCGTCCGCCGACGTCGAGGCCGCAGGCGATGAGTCCCTTGGCGACGGCCGTGGCCCGGCGGTCGAACTCGCCGTAGGTGACGGGCCTCCAGGAACCGGCGGGGTCGGCGGGGTCGGCGCCCTCGGCAAGCACGGTGAAGGCGATGGCCTGCGGGGTCGAGGCGATTCTCGCCGCGAGGAGGTCGGGGGCGGTGTCGCTGGGGTCGGGGTGGATGAGGGCGGGGGTCCTGCTCATGCGGGCCTTCCGTGGCGGCCGGGAGGGAACGACGCCCCGAAACAAAGGCCGATTATGGGAACGTCAAGTAGAATTAGGGTAAATCTATATGAAGATGTGGAACCTGACCACGAGGACGGGAGGAACCGCCCATGTCCACCACCCCTGTGACCCCCACCGACGCGGGCTCGCCCGCGGAGCCGGAGCTGGCCGCGGAGCCTGAGCTGGCCGCGGAGCCTGAGCAGCACGCCGGGCCCGTCAGGACAATGAGGCCCTCGGCACGGTCCCTGACGGTCATCGTCGTCGTTCTCGCCCTCGGCTCCCTTCTCGCCTGGGCAGGCAGCAGCGACGGGCCTCGGGTCGAGGGCGTTCCCGTCTTCGCCGGCGCGGTCGGCGTCGTCCTGCTCATCCAGTGGATCGCCTTCGCCATCTCCTACCTCGCTCAGACCGAGCGCTACTTCGACCTCACGGGCTCGCTCACCTACGTCGTCATCACCATCGGGCTCCTCGCGCTCAGTGCGCAGCCGGGACCGAGAGCAGTGCTGCTCAGCACGTGTGTCATCCTCTGGGCGCTGCGGCTGGGCCTCTTCCTCTACGCCCGCATCCGCCGCTTCAGCGGAGACGACCGCTTCGACGAGATCACGCCGGACCTGTGGCGCTTCGCCTCCGTGTGGACCGTCCAGGCCCTGTGGATCAGTGCCACCGCCATGGCCGCCTGGGTCGTCATCAGCGCCGGTGGCGGCGCCCTGGAGTGGACGGGATGGTTCGGTTACGGCCTGTGGGTCCTCGGCCTGGGCATCGAGATCAGGGCCGACATCGCCAAGTGGAAGTTCAAGGCCGACCCCGCCAACGCGGGACGCTTCATCCGCGACGGGCTGTGGAGCATCTCGCGCCACCCCAACTACCTCGGCGAGATCCTGCTGTGGATCGGCGTGTTCATCATCGCCGCCCCCGCTCTGCGCGGGGCGCAGTGGGTCGCGGTGCTCTCCCCGGTATTCGTCATCATCCTGCTCACGCGCGTCAGCGGCATCCCGCTGCTGGAGCGCAAGGCCGATGCGCGCTGGGGCGGAGACACGGACTACGAGAGGTACAAGGCGCGAACCCCCGTGCTTGTGCCCCTCATCGGCCGCCGCGGCTGAGGAGCATGAGCCGGGCGCACGGTGGTGGCCTTCGCAGCGACCCGCAACGCCGTCGGGCCGAGCGGGCGGGGCGGGCGACGCCGTCGGGCCGAGCGGGCGGGGCGGGTGACGCCGTCGGCTCCATGATGCCGCCCGCGTGCGGCCCCGCGGCTGGGCAGCGGATTGCTGTCGGTGGGGCCCCGTAACCTGGGGGAGCGGCGCGCGAGATCACGGATGAGGACTGGCCCGCCCGCGTCAGTGACGAAGAGCTCGTCGCCTGGGCCGGGGGGCGGACCTTCCTGCGCGCACGCCGCTACGCCGACGAGGGCAGGGGTGATGAGGGGCGCGCGAGGTGTGCCGAGCCGGCTGAGCGGGGGCGATCCCGAGCACAATGACCCCATGATGATCCGCCCGGCCACCCGCGAGGACCTGCCTGTGCTCCAGGCGCTGTCCGTCGATACCTTCTGCGAGACCTTCGGACACCTCTACGACCCCGAGGACCTGCGGGCCTTCCTCAATGAGACCTACAGCGAGGCCGCGTTCACGGCGCTCCTGGACGACCCCGCACACCGCTTCCTCCTCGGGGAGGAGGAGATCGACGGCGCCACCACCGTCGTCGGCTACGTGCTCGCCGGACCCTGTGACCTTGAGCACGAGCAGGTGCGCCCCGGCGACGGCGAGGTCAAGCGCCTCTACCTCAGGCGCACGCACCAAGGCGGCGGCCGCGGCAGCGCCCTCATGACCGCGGCCATGCAGTGGCTGCTGGCACAAGGGCCCCGTGTGCTGTGGCTGGGCGTGTGGGAGAACAACTTCGGAGCTCAGCGCTTCTACCAGCGCTTCGGCTTCGAGGAAGTTGGCGACCACGTCTTCCTCATCGGCGGTCACGAGGACCGCGACCTCGTCTACCGGCGGCCCGCCTCGTCTGCTGCGTCTCATGGGTGCGCCGAGCCCGCCGAGCCCGGATCGTCCTGCGCTCCTGCCTCGCCTGGCTCGTCGGTCGCGTCAGCCCCTGACGACAGCCCGGGCATCACAGGCACGCTTCGCGACACCCCTGTCCACAGGCATGAGAGCTGAGAGTGCGCTGCGTCACGGACCAGACCACTCTTGAGGGGCGGGCAGATCGCCCGCGAACGGCGGCCCTCCCGGCCCTGAACGAGACGGGCCGCCGTTCCTCACCCTGAGGAGGAGACATGCCCACGACGACGGCCCACACCCGCGGCCTGCTGGACGCGGTCCGCACCGCATGGCTGCTGACCCACCCCGAGGCCGGCGGACATCTCAGCCACCAGCTCGGCACCGAGGGCCCCGGCTCTCGCACCGCGCCGGACGGCACCCCCGATCCCGCAGGGGAAGCCGGGATGGCCACTGCCGAGTACGCGATCGGCACGCTCGCGGCCGCCGCCTTCGGCGGGCTGCTGCTCGCCATCATCCGTTCCGGCTCCCTCACCGGGCTCCTCCAGGGCATCATCGAGTCCGCCCTGTCGATCGGCTGAGCCATGAGCCGGGACCGGCAGCGGCCACGGTGGCACTGGACGGTCCGGCGGGCGGCGCACGACGGGGTCCCGACGCGGCAGACCGAGTGCGGCATGGTCACGGCGGAGCTGGCCGTGACCATGCCGGCGGTCGCCCTCGTGCTGCTCCTCGTCCTGTCGGGTGTGAGTGCCGGAGTCACCCAGCTGCGTGTCACCGACGCGGCGCGCGTGGCGGCGCGAGCCGCCGCCATCGGCCGGACAGACCTCGCGGGGATCGCCTCGCAGGCGGCCGGAGGTGTCGAGCTGAGCGTCTCCGCACAGGGGGACCTCACCTGCGTCAGTGTGAGCCGCGCCGTGCCCGGGCCGCTGGGTGCCGCCGGGGTGACGGCGCGCAGCCGCGCCTGCGCCTGGACCGAGCCGAGCAGCCCATGAGCCCGGGACGCAGGCTCTCGGTTGTGCTCCATCGCGGCCCTCGGTTGGAGCGGCCCATGAGTCTGGGACGCAGGGGTGAGCCGCTCCCCGGTGCCCACGGCCGTGGGGCTGAGCGCGGGGCAGGGACCGTCATGGCGCTCGCCATCATCGCGGTCCTGCTCGTCCTCGCCGTCGGCGTCGTTGGCCTCATCCAGGCCCAGGCGGCGGCAGGCAGGGCGCGCCTGGCCGCGGACCTGGCGGCACTGGGCGGGGCGACGGCCCTGAGCTCGCTCGTCGCCCCGGGTGATCCGTGCGCCGTCGCCGGGACGGTCGCCCGCGCGAACGGGGCCACGCTGACCGGCTGCACCGTCGACGGCGAGGACGTGACGGTGAGCGTCAGCGTCGCCGCGCCGATCCTCGGAGGCACGGGCTCCGCTGCCGCGAGCGCCCGCGCCGGCCCCGTGGAAGCGGACTGAGGCCGCTCACGGGCCGTGTGGCCCAGACGGTCCCGGGGTCGGCGCCTCGCTGGTGAGCACCGTTCAGACGGTGACGAGGACGGTGCGTCCGAGCTCGGGACCGGCGGCGACGTAGTCGTAGTCGGCCACGACCTCCTCCGGCTGTGCAGGTGGCACGGGACCTGTACCGGCGATTCCTCTCTCAGGGCACTGCGGGCAGTGCCCGCCCCGGACATCCCGTCCCCTCCCGTACCCGCCCGCCCCGCCGGTGGGGAGGCGGCGTCAGCCCTTGACGGCGCCGTCGGTCATGCCGGAGATGAACTGCTTCTGCAGAACGAGGTACAGGACCACCATGGGCAGAGCCACGAGCACGGCGCCCGCGGCGAGCAGCGTCGTCCCCTGCGTGTACTGCCCCTGGAAGAAGGCCAGACCCAGCGGCGCGGTGCGCATCCGCCCCGATGGGCTCATGACCAACGGGATGAGGAAGTCGTTCCACGTCCACATGAAGGTCAGCACCACCTGGGTGACGATGGCGGGCCGGCCGATGGGAAGCAGGATCGACAGGAGGATCCTCACATCCGTCGCGCCGTCGATGCGGGCGGCCTCAAGGATTGCCGGGTCCACGCCGCGGAAGAACGCGCGCATCCAGAAGGTGCCGAAGGCCAGCGACTGCGCCGTCTGCGGCAGGGCCACCGCCCAGATCGTGTCGGTCAGTCCGAGGTCGCGCATGTCGAAGAACAGGGGCAGCACGATCGCCTCGGAGGGCACCATGATGCCGATGAGGAAGACGTAGAAGATGAGGTCGGCGCCCCTGGGACGCAGGATGCCCAGCACGTAGCCGCTCATGAGCGACAGCACGAGGGCGAGGCAGACGACGAGCACGGCGACGAGCACCGAGTTGGTCATGTACTGGGAGAAGTGCCCCTGCTCCCACGCCGTCGCGAAGTTCTCCAGGTGGCCCCACGAGGCGTCGCCGATCGTCTCCGAGCTCAGTGCCAGGAAGATGACGTACAGGACGGGGATGAGGGCCTGCAAGGCGAAGAGGATGAGGACGACGTAGTTGACGGTCCTCTCGGTGCGGGTGGTGGTCATCGCTCGCGCTCCCCGAGCAGGTTGATGGCGAGGTTGATGACGAAGATGACCAGCGTGAGGATGACGGCCAGGGAGGACGCCGTGCCGACACTGCCCAGCCGGAAGGCCTGGTTGTAGACCTCGTAGGAGGGCACTGTCGTCGACGTCCCCGGCCCGCCGGAGGTGGTGACATACACCAGGTCGAAGGTCTTGAGGGCCGTGATGACCGTCAGGGTGAGGGACACGAGGATCTCAGCGCGCACCCCCGGGATCGTCACGTACCAGAAACGGCGCCACCACCCGGCGCCGTCGAGCGTGGCGGCCTCGTAGTAGTCCCGCGGGATGCCGGCGATGCCGGACATGAGCAGGACCGTCACGAGCCCGGTGCTCACCCACGTGCCGATGAGACCGACGGCGATGAGCGCCGTGTCGAAGTCCCCCAGCCACGACCTGGTGAGGGCGTCGAGCCCGATGAGCCTGAGCGCCGAGTTGAGCAGACCGTCGGGGGCGTAGATCCTCCGCCACGACACCGCGAGGACGACCATCGCGATGACCTGAGGCAGGAACACGACCGTGCGGAAGAAGCCGATGCCGCGCACCCTGGCCCGGGCCAGGAGGCTGGCCAGCACGAGGCCGATCGCCAGCGGGATGACGGCGTAGAAGATGATGAGGACGAGAGCGTGGACGAAGGCGCCCACGAGCCGCTCGTCGCTCAAGGTGGTCCGGTAGTTCCCCAGCCCCACCCAGGTGCCGAGGCTCAGGCCGTCCCACCTGAAGAAGGACAGCTGCACCACCCTGGTCAGCGGGTAGAGCATGAACACGGCGTAGACGGTCAGCGGCAGGGCCAGGAGAGCGACGGACACGACAGCGTGGTTGCGCCGCGTGGAGAGCCTCCTGCGCTCACGGGGCCGCGTCGGCGTCGGTGGCGAGGTGGTCTGCGTGGTCATGAGTGAACCTCAGGTGGTGGGATGGGCCGGGCGCCGGTGCCGCGGCGCCCGGCCCGGGGCGTGAGGCGGGCGGTGGTGGTGCGCGCGACGGTCCAACCGTCGCCGACGGCGGTCAGGCGCCCGTGAACTGCGTGTAGGAGGCCTCAAGGGTGTCGAGGAACTCCTGCGGGGTCGAGCGGCCGTCGAGCAGCGTCTGGAGGGCGTCGCCCATGACCTGGTCGAAGGTCGGGGTCGCGTAGTCGAGGTAGGGCAGCACCTCGCCCTCGGTGGTGACCTCCTCGAAGGCGTTCATGACGTCGTTGACGACGCTGGTGGCGTCCGTGGTGAAGGAGGCCGTGTCGTTGACGGGCACGTTGCCGGTCTCCGCCAGGACCTTCATCGCGTCGGCGTTGGTGATGAAGTCGATGTAGGCGGCGGCGACGTTCGGGTCCTTCGCCGCGGAGGTGATGGCGAAGGGCAGGCCGGTGCCGCCCGTCGTCGCGACCTTGCTCATGGCCTCGGACTTGGGCGGGAGCATGAAGCGCACGTCCTCGCCCATGACGGAGGCGAGGTCCGGGGCCAGCCAGGACCCGGCGATGAGATACACGCCCGTGCCGGTCGAGAAGTCCTGCCAGACGGTGTCGTAGTCGACGCCGTTGAAGCCCTCGTTGAAGTAGCCGCTGGTGGCCCAGCCCTGCAACTCGGTGGCGGCGGCGAGGTTCTCTGGGGTGCTCCAGGAGGCGCCCGCGTTGCCGAAGCCCAGGGCGCGGATGGTCTGCGCACTGACGTGGGCGCCCTGGACGGGGCCGAACACGTGCAGCGCGGGCCACTTCTCCACGTTGCCGAGCATGAGGGGCGTCTTGCCGGCGTCCTTGATGGTCCTCAGGCTCGCGACGAGCTCCTCCCAGGTGGTCGGCAGGGTGATGCCGAGCTCGGCCAGGCGTGAGGGCGAGTAGTAGATGCCGACGGACTCGCCGACCTGGGGCAGCCCCCACAGCTTGCCCTCACCGAAGGTCGTGCCGTCCTCGGAGTAGGAGGAGTAGCTGAGGATCGACGGCGAGTAGGAGGAGTCCCAGCCGTAGGCCTCGATCCACGGATCCAGCGCCATGAGCTGGCCGGCGGCGACGAACTGGCCCATGGTGTTGCGCCCGTTGTTCGCCTCGACGACGTCGGGGGCGTCGTCCCCGGTCAGCGCCAGGCGCAGTGTGGTCTGCAAGTCGTCGAAGGACTGGGAGTTCCGTTCGATCGTGATGTTCGGGTACTTCCTCATGAAGGCCGTGTTGAGCCGGTCGATCTGCTCGTTCTGACCGCCGCGGACCTCCTGGTCCCACACGACGAGCGTCTGCTCGGGCAGGGAGGAGATGTCGGTGGTCACCTGCACGGGGGCCGCGCCGGAGCCGCCCGGGGTGGAGGCGCCGGGCGTGCAGGCGGCGAGGGCACCCGATGCGGCGAGCACACCGGTGGAGATGAGGAAACCACGGCGGGTGGTGGCGTGACGGCGCGGCTGTGAGGCCGGGGGGACGGAATGGGGAATCATGGCCTTCTCCTTCACTGGGGTGGTGGTGTGCGGCGCTCGTCGGTGAGCTCCGCGGTCCGTGGTGGTGCGGGTGCGTGCCGAGCGTCGGCGTCAGCGGCCGGACGCGCTGCCCGTGTGGTCGATGAGGTCGAGGAAGCTGAGGTCGTAGACCTGGGCGAGGTCGAGTGAGCGGGCGTGGGCGGCCACCTCGGTGGGCGTCGGCGTGTTGGCCGAGCCGCCGGGGCGGGTCAGGGTGCACGAGGCGGTCACGGAGCCGGCGCTCAGCGCAGCACGCAGGCCCAGTCCCTGGGCGAGCGCCCAGACGAGTCCCGCCGTGAAAGAGTCTCCGGCGCCCGTCGTGTCCACGGGGCGCACGGGCGCCGCCGGGAGGGTGACGATCTCGTCGCCGGTGCAGGCGACGACGCCGTCCCCGCCGCGGGTCACGACGGCCAGGGGCACGCGTCCGGCCAGCGCCCGGGCGGCCTCCTCGGCGGTGGTGGTGCGGGTGTAGCGCGTCGCCTCGGCCTCGTTGGGGACGAACACGTCCACGAGGTCGAGCCGGTCCAGGTCGGTGGGGTTCCAGGCCCCAGTGGGGTCCCACCCGACGTCGGAGACTACGCAGGGGTGCGCGTGCCCGCTCCTCCACGCCGTCAGGACGGCGGTGTTGGCCGTGACGGTGCGCTGGTCGGTGACGACGGCGGCAGGGACCGTGCCCGCCTGCGCAAGCGCGGCGAGCGTGGGGGCGTCGTCGCGCCCGACGGTGGTCATGGCGCGGTCGCCGTCGAAGGCGAGGGAGACGGTGACGTTCTGGCGCTCGACGTCGACCGCCCACCCCAGGTCGATGCGCTCGCGCGTGAGCATGGAGCGGACCAGGAGGCCTGCGGCGTCGAGGCCGAGGTGGCACAGCAGGGCCGTGGGCAGCCCGAGCCGGGCCAGGGCGACACCCTGGTTGGCGGCGCCGCCGGGCATGAGCGCGCAGTCGCTCACCCACTGCTCCTCTCCCGGGCGCGGGGCGTGGGTGAGGCCGGTCATGATCACGTCGAGGAAGACCGGGCCGACGGCGACGACGGGGTGCTCCGCACCGGGCGTGATCGGCATGAGGGCGCCGAGGCCGAGGTCCGGGGTCGCTGCTCGGACCATCACCTGCCTCCTCTCGTCATCGAATGCCGTGTGTCGCCGGCGTTGGCCGTCACTCTACGCCGCTCGTGCACCATCGTAAGCGATTTTGCTCAAAGTTGACTGAATCTGCGGTCTGGTCGCGCTATCCTCTGCTCATGATTGCCCAGCAGCGCCGGTCCGCCATCCTCGAGATGGTGCGCACGCACGGCGGCGCCTCCGTCGGCGAGCTCGCCGAGCGCCTGGAGGTCTCGCCGTCGACGATTCGGCGGGACCTCAACCGGATGGACAAGGCCGGGCTGCTTCAGCGCGTGCGCGGAGGCGGCGCCCCGGAGGCCGACGACCAGCCCTTCCGTCACGTGGCCACCCGCGCCGCGGACGAGAAAGACCGGGTCGGCGCGGCCGCCGCCGCGATGGTGGCCGACCGCGACATCGTCGTCCTCGACATCGGCACGACCTGCGCCGCCATCGCCCGTCACCTGCGCGGCCGCGCCATCACCGTCGTCACCGCCTCGCTCGCCGTCGTCGACGAGCTGCGCGGGGACCACGACGTCGAGGTTATCGTCCTCGGCGGGGTGCTGCGCTCCTCCTACCTGTCACTCGTGGGCACGCTGACCCAGGAGGCCCTCGCCCGGCTGCGAGCCGACATCGCCTTCCTGGGCACCTCCGGCCTGCGTGCGGACGGCACCGTCATGGACTCCACCGGCACCGAGGTGCCGATCAAGCAGGCCATCCACGCCGCCTCCGAGCGCACCGTCCTGGCAGCCACGGCGGACAAGTTCCCGGGCTCGGGCCTCCTGCCGGTCCTGCCCGTCACCGACCTTCAGGCCGTCATCACCACGGTCGATCCCTCAACCGCCCCGCTGGACACCCTGGCGGGCACCGACACGGAGGTCGTGCTCGCATGAAGCTCCTCATCGCCGGAGGCGGCGGGTTCCGCGTCCCGCAGGTCGCCGAGGTCCTCGCCCAGGCGCGCGCCGGCACCGGCGCCTACCCGGGACTCGTCGTCGACGAGCTGTGCCTGTACGACTCCTCGCGCCGCCGTCTCGAGGTCATGCGCGCCGTGCTCGCCGACCTCGACTACCCGCAGGCCCCCGTCATCACCTCGACGACGGACCTGCGCGAGGCCGTCGTCGGCGCCGACTTCATCTTCTCCGCGGTCCGTGTCGGCGGCACCCAGGGCCGGGTCATCGACGAGCGCGTGGCCCTGACCCGAGGCGTCCTCGGCCAGGAGACGGTCGGCGTGGGCGGCTACGCCTACGCCTTCCGCACGATCCCGGTGGCCATGGAGCTCGCCCGCGCGGTGCGGGACCTCGCCCCCGAGGCCTGGGTCATCAACTTCACCAACCCGGCCGGCATCATCACCCAGGCGATGCGCACGGTGCTCCGAGACCGTGTCGTCGGCATCTGTGACACCCCGATCGGGCTCGTGCGCCGCGTGACGGCCGCCGTCGGCGGGGACGCCTGCCGCGTCAGCGCCGTCGAGGGGACGGCCGGGCACGCCGGCGTCGTCGACTTCGACTATGTGGGCCTCAACCACCTCGGATGGCTGCGGTCGCTGAGCGTCGGCGGAGAGGAGCGTCTGGCCGGCCTCATCGCCGACGACGCCGCCCTCGACCACATCGAGGAGGCGCGCACCATCGGTGCCGACTGGATCCGCACGCTCGGGATGCTCCCCAACGAGTACCTCTTCTACTACTACCTCAACCGCGAGGCCGTCGACCGCATCCGCCAGGAGGTGCAGACTCGCGGGGAGTTCCTCGAGCGCCAGCAGCAGGCCTTCTACGAGGCGGTCGAGAAGGACCCGGCGAGCGCCGGCCGCCTGTGGACCGAGGCCCACGAGGAGCGTGAGGCGACATACATGGCCGAGTCCCGCGACGAGTCTGAGCGCGCGGGACGCCGGGAGGAGGACATCGCGGGCGGCGGCTACCAGCAGGTGGCCCTCGACCTCATGACGGCCGTGACCACCGGGGCGAGCGCGCGCATGATCCTCGACGTCTCCAACGCGGACGCGCACGCGGCCGACGGCGCGGGCCTCATCATCCCCCAGCTGCGCGAGGACGCGGTCATCGAGGTGCCCTGCGTCGTGGACGCCGACGGCGTCCACCCCCAGCGGGTCGGCGCCCTGGGCGGTGCCGAGATGGGTCTGGTCGCGACGGTCAAGGGGTGCGAGGAGCTCGTCATCGACGCGACCTTCAGCGGCGACCTCTCCCTGGCCTGGCGCGCCCTCGCCTCGCACCCGCTGGTCGACTCGGTCAACGTCGCGCGCGACGTCCTCGACGGCTACCTCGACGACAACCCGCGGGTGGCCGCGACCTTCGGGCGCTGAGCGCCGCTCGCGCCGGCGCGGGCCCTCAGGCACCGCCACCGTGCGTTTGGGTCCCGGTCATGACGGCCGGGCTCACCTGCCACCTGCGCGCCCTCAGGCGCGTGCGCCCGGAGCGGCGTCGAGCAGCAGCCGCAGCAGCGTCACGGCGCCCGCCTTGTCGAGGGGCTCGTTGTTGTTGCCGCACTTGGGGGACTGCACGCACGAGGGGCAGCCCGTGGTGCAGCCGCAGCCCTCGATGACCGCGAGCGTGGCACTGAGCCACTCGCGCCCGGCGCGGAACCCGCGCTCAGCGAAGCCCGCCCCGCCCGCCTGGGCGTCGTGCACGAAGACGGTCGGCGCCATCGTCTGCGGGTGCACGGCCACCGACAGGCCGCCGATGTCCCAGCGGTCGCAGGTCGCCAGCAGCGGCAGCATCCCGATCGACGCGTGCTCGGCGGCGTGCAGCGCCCCCGGCAGCTCGGCGGGTGTGAGCCCGGCCGTCTGCGTGACCTCCACGGGCACGGTCCACCACACGGCCGCGGTCGGCAGGATGCGCTCGGGCATGTCCAGGCGGTGCTGCGCGACCACCTCCATCCCCGGCAGCGCCTGCGTGACGTAGCCGACGACCTGGCTGGTGACCTCCACGGAGCCGAAGGACCAGGTGACGCCGTCGGCCCACTCCTGCCGCTCGCGCTCGGCGATGACGCGCACGCTCGTGTGCTCGCGGGCGCGCGTGCGGTAGCCGACGGCCCTGCGCTCGGTGACGAGCGCGGCCTCCTCGGTGAGCTCATCAACGACGTAGCTGCGTCCCTGGTGGACGTAGACGGCGCCCTCGTGGACGGTGGAGTCGACCGAGGCCCCGCCCACCGTGCCGATGACGGTGCCGGTGGAGGCCTCCACCACGGGCACGTCCGGTGGCCCGTCGCCGCGCAGGCTCGTGAGGTCCTGGGCCCGGCCGGGCAGGCCCGTGTTCCAGAACCAGCCCGAGGGCCGACGGCGCAGCGCCCCGCGGGCGGCCAGGTCCTTAAGGAGGGTCTCGTCCTCCAGCCCGAACAGTGCCAGGTCCTCTGCGCGCAGCGGCGACTCGCTGGCGGCGGCGCACAGGTGCGGGGCCAGCACGTAGGGGTTCGCCGGGTCGAAGACCGTGGCCTCGGGTGCGGCGAAGACGGCCTCGGGGTGGTGCACGAGGTAGCTGTCGAGCGGGTTGTCGGAGGCGATGAGCACGGCCAGCCCGCGCGCGCCCGCCCTGCCGGATCGCCCCGCCTGCTGGCCCAGGCTCACCCGCGTGCCCGGCCACCCGGCGATGAGGACGGCGTCCAGGCCGGTGACGTCGATACCGAGCTCGAGGGCGTTGGTGGTGGCCAGGGCGCGCAGGGCGCCGCGCCGCAGGTCGCGCTCGAGCGCGCGCCGCTCCTCCGGCAGGTAGCCGCCGCGGTAGGCGCGCACCGTGGAGGCAAGCTCGGGCACGGACAGGCCCAGGCTGTGGCGGGCGCGTTCGGCGACGAGCTCGGCGCTGCGCCGCGAGCGGACGAAAACGAGGGCGCGGGCCCCCACGCTCATGAGGTCGACGAGAAGCTCGGCGGCCTCGACGACGGCCGAGCGCCGAGCGCCGGGGTCCTCGCCGGGGTCGTCGGAGTCCGGCGAGGCGGCTGCGCTCTCCCAGGCCGCCCACGGGTCGCGCAGCGCCGGCTGCCACAGGGCGAGGGTCCGCTCGCCGGCGGGGGCGCCGTCGTCGGTGACGGAGACGACGGCCTGCTCGTCGACGCCGATGAGGCGCGCGGCCGTCAGGGCGGGCTCGGCGGCGGTCGCCGAGGCGCACAGCACGACGGGCCCGGGCTCGCCGGGGTGCAGGCGCCGCGCGAGACGCAGGAGGCGACGCAGGACCAGGGCGACGTGCGCTCCCAGGACGCCGCGGTAGGCGTGGCACTCGTCGACGACGACGTAGCGCAGGGAGCGCAGGAACCGGCTCCACCGCTCGTGACCGGGCAGCAGGGAGAAGTGCAGGAAGTCGGGGTTGGTCAGGACGATGTCGGCGTGCGCCCGGGCCCAGTCGCGCTCCGCCAGCGGGGTGTCGCCGTCGCAGGTGCCGGTGCGCACGGTGCGCACGGCCCCGGCGGGCGTGCCGGACTCGCGCTGGAGGGCCTCGAGCTCGTGGACGAGCCGCTCCAGGGCGGAGGCCTGGTCTGCGGCCAGTGCCTTGGTGGGAGACAGGTAGAGGGTCGTGGGGCGCCGCCCGTAGGCGGAGATGCGTGTGGCCGGGGCGTCTCCGTCGGCGCGCTGGGCGGCGAGGACGTCGGAGAGGGCGGGCAGCCAGGCGGCCAGGGACTTGCCGGAGCCGGTGCCGGTGGCCAGGACCGTGTGGCGGCCGGAGCGGAGGGACTCGGCCGCCGCCTGCTGGTGCGTCCACGGGAGGGTGACGCCCAGGCGGGCGTAGGCGGCGACGAGGTCGGCGTCCGCCCAGTCGGGCCAGTGGCCGTGCCGACCTGGGCGGGCGGGCACGCGCTCAAGGTGGACGAGGCGGCCGTCGCGCGCGCCGACGGACTCCAGCAGAGCCGTGAGGTCACGCAGGGGCGCGCCTGGGGTGTCGGGCGTGCCCGGGGTTGCGGGGAGGCCGGAGGTGGTGGGCGAGGGGCGGTCGGGCACGGCGCCAGTGTGCCCCAGGACCGCGGCAGCCGCCGTCGTCGCCCACCCGTGCCCCCGCCCTCCGCCCCGCCCCCGCCCTCCGCCCCGCCCGACTCCTCGGTTTGCGCTCGAAAGTACGGCAAAACACCGTACGCTCGCGCGCAAACCGAGGAGTTGGGGGCTCTGTGGCCCGCTACGCTGCGGCTACGGCCTGATCGACGGCCGTCCCCCGACTCCCTCCCCACTCCCATGAACCTCAGCAACCACGACCTCGTCCTGTGCGGGCTCCTGCGCGTGCTGCCCCCACAGCTGGAGCGCTTCGTCCGTCGCGAGCTCTCGCTGCTCGGACCCCGCCAGGCGCAGGCTCTCGGCACAGGCCGCGAGGCCGAGCGCCACGACCCCGTCGATCTCGCGGACCTGTCCACCCAGATCCGTGTGCTCACGGCGCGTGGTGAGCACGGGCGCTACGTCTTCACCCTGCCTGCGGGCCTGGGCCCCAAGCTCCACGAGGTCCGGCGCTTTCGCAACGGCGTCGTCCACGGACGTGATCTGGACTCGGATCAGGCGCTGGCCGCCCTCGTCGCGGTCAGTGAGACCCTGCGTCTCATCAACGCCTCTGCCGACAGCCGCGAGGAGATCCGCGAGCTCATCCACGCCATCGACGGCGGTGCAGGCAGGACGCCCGCCCCACCGGCACCGGTGCACGTGGAGGTCATCAGGTGCCCGCGGGTGATCGGCTACGCCCACGCCGCCGCGGGGCTGAGGCTGCCCGTCGACGTACGCCTGACGGGCGGTGCCCGGCCCGACGGCGGGGCACCGACCCAGGCGGGGGACACCGTCGAGGCGCGACTGTCTCTTATCGAGCACGACGGCGCCCGACAGCTGACCGAGCCCCGGACCCTGACCTTCGACTGCACGGTGCCCGAGCCGACCCTCACCGCGGAGCTGACGCTCGACCGCGAGAGCCTGCTGCAGGTGGCGAGCTCGGGCGGTGCGGGCTTTCGCGTCGAGCTGCGGAGCGAGGACGGCTGGACGCCGCTCGCCCAGGGCTCTCGCTGCCACGCCCTGGCACCACGCCAGTGGCAGCTCGGGGGCGGGGCACCCTGGGCGGGTCCGGCGCTGGCCACCTTCGTACAGCCCGACGACGGCGCCGTCGAGGCGCTCGCCCACGAGGCGCTGCGCGCCTGCCTCGCCGCCCCTGCGGCTGACGAGGCTCCACGCCCCGCCCCCGCAGGCGGGGCCCTCGGCGAGGAGGGGACGGTACCCGGGGTACAGGCCCCCGGTCCTGACGCGCTCGTCGACGCCGTGTGCGCCGCCGTGCGCCTACGGCGCCTGACCGTCCGCAAGCCGTCACAGCCCTGGCGAGCCAGGCCCCACCGGATCGCCACCCCCACCGAGCTCCTGGAGTCCGCAGCCGGCACCACCCTCGATGTCGCCGTGCTCCTGGCCGCCGTGCTGGAGAGGCTCGGACTGGCGGTCACGCTCGCCCTGACGGACGACAACGCCCTGGTGGCCTACGACCGCACCCGCCTGCGCCCCGACGTCGTGGCGGGAACCGCTCAGGCCGACCGGCCATCCGCCGACCACTCGCCCGCCGCCCAGACTGACCCGGCCTCCGCGGCTCCGGCCGACCCGGGGCTGACGGGCCGGGTGACGCGTGTCGCTGAGGGGCAGGTGGGACTCATTGACCCGCAGCTCGCCGCCTGCTCGCCGCTCGCCGTCCTGCACCGTCTGAGCGCCTCGGCCCGCAGGTCCGCCCTCGCCGCCGTCAACGACATCGTCCTGGAGGTCCCGCTCGCGCAGGCCAGGAAGGAAGGAGCCGCGCCCCAGCCTCACCTGGAGCGCCAGGAGGACGACCTCGTCGTTGAGCACCGCACCCGCCCGAGACCGACGCTGACCGTCGCGGACGTGGGAGCCGTGGCGGCAGCCGTCACGCTGGCCGAGGACACCCCCACGCAGGCCGAGGACGCCAGGCCCGCTGCCGCCGCTGCCGCCGCTGCCAGCGCGGCTTCCGGGGACTGCGCGCCGCACGCGCCCGCGGCGGTGGAGGAGTGGAAGCGCCACCTGCTCGACCTGTCCGCCCGCAACCCGCTCATCCGCCGCGACACGCACAAGACCGTCGAGCTCATGGTCCCGCACAGCCTCCTCGGCAGCTTCGAGGACCTGGTCAACCGTGTGGAGAAGGTCCTCCTGCGCCCCGCTCAGGGTTCCGAGCCCGACCCGGACGCGCGCCGGGCCGAGTCCCTCCTGAAGGAGGAACGGGCCGTCGAGGTAGACCTGCCGACCCGCGAGTACCGCAGGCGCCTGGGGGCGCTCGCCGCCGAGGCCCGCGTCGGCGTGGAAGAGACAGGCGCCAACAACCTGTACCTGGCCCTGGGGACCCTCACATGGTCCGCGTCCGGGCGTCGGCTGCACTCACCGCTGGTGCTGGTTCCGGTCACGCTCAAGCAGGACGAGGACGCCTTCTACCTCCTGCTGGACCAGGCGGGCGTCTCAACCCCCAACTACTCGCTCCTGGCCCGCTTCGCGGCGGACACGGGCATCGACCTCACGGAGCTGCGCGAGCCCGCCCGCGACGAGCACGGCATCGACGTCGACGCGGTCCTCACGGCGCTCGCCACCCGGCTCAGGCGCCAGAAGGTCGACGCCCGTGTCGAGGCGACGACCCACCTGGGACTGTTCCGCTTCTCCACCTACCGCATGTGGGAGGACCTCAACGAGCACTGGGCGCAGCTGGGCGCCCACCCGCTCGTCTCCCGCCTGGCCGGGACCGGCCCGACGGCGTCCGCCGTCGGTAAGGGCCTGACCGGTGACCTCGATGCCGTCACGGACCTGGACGAGCTGACCGAGAACCTGCCGCTGGACGCGGACGCCAGCCAGGCGGAGGTCGTGGCACGGGCCGCGGCAGGCCACAGCCTCGTGGTGGAGGGGCCACCGGGAACCGGTAAGTCGCAGACGGTCGTCAACCTCATCTTCCACGCCCTGCGGCAGGGACGCACCGTCATGTTCGTGGCGGAGAAGGCCTCCGCCCTTGACGTCGTCGCCCGCCGCCTGCGCGAGGAGGTCGGTGCCGGCATCGGGAGCCTGCTGCTCAACCTCCACGACAACAGCGTCAGTCCCGGCGACGTGCGCGAGGCTCTGCGCCACGCCCTCGCGGTGGAGGCCACCGAGGACCACGGGGCCCAGCTCGACGCCGTGCGTGCGCGGCTGTCACGCTCGCGGGCGCGGCTCCAGGAGTACCGGCGGGCCCTGCACGGCCGCGGCACCGACGGGCCCTCCTACTACGAGACCCACCAGGCGCTCGTGTGCGCCTGCGGTGACGAGGAGGCGAGGGCGCGGACGGCCCTGGACGAGCGGGCCCGCGCCGTCGGGCTTCAGGCCTTTGACGCGCAGGCCCACACCCGGCTCATCGACGACTACCGCGACGAGCGCGCCCAGCTGCGCCGAATGCTGCCCTGCGAGGTCATCGCCGCGGTGGTGCGACGGCGCGACGAGGCCCTCGACGCGGCGGGGCAGCGGGCCGAGGAGCTGAGGCACGAGATCGGCCTGCGCCGCTCGCCCAAGAGCATCCGCGAGCTCATGAGCACCTACGGGGACCTCATCACCGCAATCACCCCCTGCCTGCTCGTCTCACCTGACTCCGTGGCGCGCTTCCTTCCCGTCGGCAGCGTCGACGTCGACCTTGTCGTGTTCGACGAGGCCTCGCAGATCACGGTGCCCGGTGCGGTCGGCTCCATCGGGCGCGGGCGCTCGACCGTCGTCGTCGGTGACCGCAAGCAGATGCCCCCGCCTCCCACCGCGCACCGCGGGGACCTGGAGGGCGGAGCCGACGGCGCCGCCACCTCGATCCTCGACCGCTGCGAGCAGGTGGGCGTCCTGAGACGGAACCTGAGCTGGCACTACCGCAGCCAGGTCGAGTCGCTCATCGCCTTCTCCAACAAGCACTACTACGGCGGTGACCTGCGAACCTTCCCCGGCCCCCTCACCCTCGCGGCGCCGGATCCCGGTCCGACCGGCTTCGGTGTGTCGTGGCGCCGGGTGCACGGCCGTTACTACCCGGACAAGGTGGGTGCCGGGCGTGCCAGGCGTGCGGAGGTCCGCCCCAGCACCAACCCGGTGGAGGCGCACGAGGTCGTGGCGGAGGTGCTGCGCCGCTTCGAGGCCAGCGCGGAGCGGATCCCGTCCCTCGGTGTCCTCACGCTCAACGTCCGTCAGCGCGACCTCATCGAGGACATGCTGCGCGAGAGGGGATCGTCACGCATTGTCGAGGCCCTGGACGCCCGCGACGGGCTGCTTGTGCGCAACCTCGACAACATCCAGGGGGAGGAGCGGGACACGTTCCTGTTCTCCCTGACCTTCTCCGCCAACGAGCGCGGAGACGTCCCCCTCAACTTCGGCTCGCTCAACCACCAGGGCGGGCAGAGGCGGCTCAATGTCGCCATCACGCGGGCGCGGCGCCAGATGGTCGTCTTCTCCAGCTTCGACCCCGAGGACCTGCACGCCGAGCGCTCGGCTCACCGGGGCGTCAAGGACCTGCGCCGCTACCTCGAGATGGCCCGTTCCGGGCGCGCGCCGCGGGCCCGGCTGCACTCGCAGTCCGAGGTTGATGTCAGCCGTGACGAGATCGCCCAGGAGCTGCGCGCCTGCGGGCTGGAGGTCAGGACCGGGGTGGGGCACTCGAGCTTCGCCATCGACCTGGTTCTCGCCCCCGCGGGACGGACGACGGCGCCCGGCGTCGCAGTCCTGCTGGACGGGCCCGGCTGGAACCGGCGGGGCACGGTGGCTGACCGAGACCTGTTGCCGGTCGACGTCCTCAGGCGCATGGGCTGGTCCCGGGTGGAGAGGGTGTGGCTGCCGCAGTGGGTGGCTGATCCGCGCGGCGTCTGCGACCGTCTCATCAGCATTGTCGAGGGGCGGCCGCGGCCGGCGGCGGTCTCGGTGGCGACGACGGTGGCGACGACGGTGGCGGCCCAGCCAGCGGCAGCAGCAGCGACGACGGTGATAGCCGAGTCGACGGCGGCCCAGCCGACGGCTCCTGTGGTGGCAGCGCCGTCGGCTCTCCATGACGAACCGGTGCCGGAGCGGACGAGAGGCCCGCTGAGGGGCGCGGGCCGCTGTGAGGGCTACGAGAGCTGGCAGCCGGCGGGTGTCCTGGCCCCGGGGCTCCTGGACGAGGCCGAGAAGGACCCGGTGGCCCGTGCGCGGGTGGTCGAGGTGGCCCAGAGCATCTGCGACGTCGAGTCGCCGCTGACGATGCGCCGTCTCGTCGTCAAGCTGTGCCGGGCCTTCGGGCTGTCGCGCACCACGGCGTCACGGGAGGCGAGGGTGCGCTCCGTGCTGGGGCAGTCCTTCGCCTACATCGACGAGCACGACTTCGTCTGGCGCACCTACGACGCCTCGTTGGCCCCGGTGGGCTACCGGCGCGGTGCCCTGGACCACGTGGACTCGATCGAGGAGATCCACCCGCGTGAGCTCGCATCGCTCATGGCTGACGTTCTTGACACCAGTACGGGATGGGACTCGCCTGACGACCTCTACCAGGCGGCACTGCGTCGCCTGAGCGGCAAGAAGCGCAAGCTGGGGGCTCGCGGGGTCAAGAACGCCCTGAGGAACGCCTTGAAAACTGCGGAGGCCGCCGTCGGAGAGTGACCCGAGTCACTCCGCACCCTCCGCCCCTACCCCCACTCCGCACCCTCCGCTCCAACTCCTCGGTTTGCGCTCGAAAGTACGGCGAATCGCCGTACGCTCGCGCGCAAACCGAGGAGGTCGGGGATGGGGCACACTGCCAACATGGCTCGCATCCTCGTCACCGGCTCCGCGCAGGGCGTCGGACGCAACGCCGCCACCGCTCTGCTCGACGCAGGGCACGAGGTCCTCGTGCACGTGCGCGCCAAGGCGCGCCGCAGTGCCGTCACCGACCTTCTTGAGCGCGGTGCCCGCTGTGTCGTCGCCGACCTGGGCCGGCTCGACGACGTGCACGACCTCGCCTACCAGGTCGTGTGCCTCGGCGGGGCCGACGCGATCATCCACAACGCCGGCAGCGACGACCGCGACGTCCTCCTCGTCAACGTCGTCGCGCCCTACCTGCTCACCGCTCTCGTGCCCTCGGCACGGCACATCTACACGTCCTCCTCCATGCACCGCAGCGGGCGCGCGGACCTGCGGGGCCTGGACTGGCGTCGCGGCAACCGCCGCTACTGCGACGCCAAGCTCTACGTCACCGCGCTCATGGCGGCCGTGGCGCGCCTGCGGCCCTGCCTCGCCTCCCACGCCGTGGACCCCGGCTGGGTCCCCACACGTATGGGTGGGGCCAGTGCGCCTGACCCGCTTGAGCTCGCCCACGTCACCCAGGTGCACCTGTGCACTGCGTCCGACGACGCCGTGGGCCGCTCCGGCCGCTACTGGTACCACATGCGCGCCCAACGGCCCGCGCCCGCCGTCGAGAACCCGGCCTTCCAGGACGCCCTGCTCGCCGCTCTCGCCGACGAGACCGGCGTCGTCCTGGTCTGACCGCCACGCTGACACGCCGCCGGTCATCCCGCCCGCCTCGGGCTCGTCGGCCGACGCGGGACACGCCTCGCCGCACCGCATTCAGTGTGATCCCCGTCACTCAAGACGACCTTGACCGCCCTGTCTCACTGTCGCGGAATCTGGGCGAAAACACAGTCCTATCGCGTCGAGAGCAGGGTGCTACACCACAACATATTGTGGTGGGAGGCAGGTCCGACCACTGGATCATGTGTCACATCGGTGTTGTTTAGTTGTATCGTCGGGGTCGGCGGCGCCGCCGCGGACCCCGAGCCACTGCGCTGGACCCGGTCCGCAGCGACCTGTCGCACAGACCTATTCAGCACGCAACCGATGGAGAGACCCGTGTCTGACGCGCACCTCGCAGCAGCCCAC
>CALEXZ010000105.1 GCA_937926195.1 uncultured Actinomyces sp. | reverse complement strand
GCGGTGGGGCTGCACATGATCATCTGGCTGTCGGGCCTGCAAGGCATCGACCCCGCCCTGTACGAGGCGGCGGACCTCGACGGCGTCAACGGCTGGCAGCGCTTCCGCTACGTCACGTGGCCGGGGCTGCACTCGACGATGGTCTTCATCCTCGTGACCATCACGATCGCGGCCCTGGGGCTGTTCGTCCAGGTCGACGTCATGACCTCCGGCGGCCCCCAGGACGCTACCTCGACACTCGTCTACCACGCGGTGCGCAAGGGCTACCGGGAGCAGGACATGGGCTATGGAAGCGCGATCTCGCTCATCTTCTTCCTCGTCGTCCTGGCCATCAGCCTCATCCAGCGTCGACTCACACGGGAGAAGGACTGACATGAGCGAGCACACCTCCTCGATCCCCGACGTCGCGCCCCCCGGTTCCGTCTCGCGTCCTGAGCGTGCCGAGCGTCGTCGCGGTCGCGCGGCCACCAGGCGCCAATCGGTGACCCTGACCTACGTCGGCCTGACGGTGGCGGCCGCGGTGGCGGTCTTCCCCCTGCTGTTCATGATCTTCTCGTCCTTCAAGCCGGACCGGCAGATCTTCGCCGACCTCGGCTCGCTGCGGGCCTTCCTGCCGGTGGGTGACCTGAGCCTGGACAACTATACGGGCGTCTTCGAGCGGGTCCCCGCCGCCCAGTTCATCCGCAACAGCATCATCGTCACGGTGTGCATCGTCGTGCTGGGGCTCGTCGTCAACTCCATGATCGGCTTCGCGATCTCGCGGATGCGCTGGCGCGGCAAGAACATCGTGCTGTCCCTCGTGCTCGCCACCCTCATGGTGCCCTTCGAGACCATCGCCGTCCCGCTGGTCTTCTGGGTGGCGAAGATGCCCTCCCTGCAGTGGGTCGTCGACGGCTTCCTCGTCAAGCAGGGCATGCTCAACACCTACCAGGTCCAGATCCTGCCCTACGTGGCCAACGCCCTGGCGATCTTCCTCTTCGCCCAGCACTTCGGGGACATCCCCAAGGAGATCGACGAGGCCGCACGTGTCGACGGCGCCGGCTGGTTCACGATCTACCGCAGGATCGTCGTCCCGCTGTCCGCACCGACCTTCGCGACGGTCGCGATCATCATGATGCTGCCCGCCTGGAACTCCTACCTGTGGCCGCTCATGGTCGTGCAGGAGGAGAGCCTGCGGCCGGTGTCGGTCGGTATGCAGTACTTCTTCCAGCTCAACCCCGTGTGGGGCCAGATCATGGCCTACGGGACCCTCATCACCCTGCCCATGCTCATCCTGTTCATCATCTTCCAGCGCTCTTTCGTCCAGTCCCTCGCGGGCACGGCGGTCAAGGGCTGAGAGGAGCGCCATGTCCTTGTCACTTGCCGACCACTGGTTGTGGGACCACTGGGTCCTCGACGACGGCTCGTGCTACCACCTGTTCTTCCTGCGGGCCTCGCGGGCGCTTCACGACCCCGACCGGCGCCACTGGCGCGCCAGCCTGGGGCACGCGGTCTCCGACGACGCCCGGTCCTGGACACTCGTGCCCGACGCCCTCGTGCACTCGGACGCACCGGCCTGGGACGACCAGGCGATCTGGACCGGCTCGACCGTCCTCAAGCCGGACGGCACGATGCGGATCTTCTACACCGGTATCAGCCACCGCGAGGGCGGGGCCGTGCAGCGCATCGGCTGGGCCGACAGCGAGGACGGCCGCACCTTCCACCGGGCCTGTGACGAGCCGCTGGAGGCGGACCCGCGCTGGTACGCCACCCTCGGCGTCGACGGCACCCGCGACGAGCACTGGCGCGACCCCTTCGTCTTCGAGCACGAGGGACGCTGGCACATGCTCATCACCGCGCGCGCCCGGGGCGCTGAGCGTCTGCGGGCCGGGGTCATCGGCCACGCCGTGTCGGAGGACCTCGACCACTGGCAGGTGTGCGAGCCGCTGACCGCCCCCGGCCCCTTCGGCCACCTGGAGGTGAGCCAGTCACGCACCGTGGACGGACATCACTACCTCGTCTTCTCCTGCGGCCGGGACATGCAGGAGCGGCCGTGCCCCGGAACGGTGTGGGTCGCCGAGGGGGAGAGCCCCCTGGGACCCTGGGACGTCGACGGTGCCCGCTACGTCGAGCCCACCCACCTGTACGCCGGCCAGCTCTTCACCCTGCGCGACGGCGGCGGGGTCTTCACCGGCTTCGACGACGGCGCCGACGGCGTCTTCAGGGGCGTCGCCCCGGACCCGCTCGCGTGGGAGGAGGTCGTGCTCACGGCGCGCGACTGAGCGCGGTGCCGGGGGAGGGCCCGGTGCTCACGGGTGGGTTCGGCGCCTCGGCGTCGGACCCACCCGCACGTGTGCCCGCCCGGGTGCGCAACGGGCGGCCGGGTCCCCGCTGCGCGAGAAACGGACACCGACAGCATGTGATCAATCGCTTGACCAAGGTGGGGGCGTGTGTGTAGCCTCATGGTTAATCGATTGATCACGAGGGAGTGACCGTGACTCGCGACATCTTCTTCAGGCCGTCCCCGCACTGGGTGGGCGACGTCATCCCGTGGTCCGACGGACACGAGATCCGCCTGTACTACCTCCTCGAACGACGCCAGGAGCCCCGGCCCGGCATGCCGTGGCACCTCGCCGTCACCAGCGACCTCGTCCACTACGAGGACCGCGGGGAGGCACTCGCCTCCGGCGGCGCCGACGCCGAGGACTTCAACGCCTACACCGGAAGCGTCGTCAAGGACGACGCGGGGGTCTACCACCTCTTCTACACCGCCAACAACCCTGCCCGCCTCGCAGCCGACGGCAGGTCCCTCCAGCTCGTCGCCCACGCCACGAGCACCGACATGCGCACCTGGACGAAGCACCCGCAGGACACCTTCGGAGCCCCCGAGGGCTACGACCCCGCCGACTGGCGCGACCCGCAGGTCTACCGCGCCCCCGGCGACACGCACTGGAGCCTCGTGCTGGCGGCCCGCCACCTCGACGGGCCCGACCGCAGGCGAGGCGTGGTCGCCCGGCTCGTCAGCGAGGACCTCACCCACTGGAGCATCACCGAGCCACTGTGGGAGCCGCGCCGCTTCGTCACCCAGGAGTGCCCGGAGGTCTTTGGCATCGGCTCGTGGTGGTACCTCGTCTACTCGGAGTTCACCGACCGCTTCGTCACGCGCTACCGCGTGTCGCGCACCCCCACCGGCCCCTGGGAGGCCCCCGAGCACGACACCCTCGACGGGCGCGGCTTCTACGCCGCCAAGTCCGTCGAGTGGCACGGTCGGCGCCTCTTCTTTGGCTGGATCGCCTCACGGCAGGGCGGCACGGACGAGGGGCCCTGGCTGTGGGCGGGCACCATGGCCTGCCTCGAGGCGGTGCAGGCGCCCGACGGCTCCCTGAGCATGAGGATCCCCCCCGAGGTCCTGGGGGCCTACAGCCGGGAGCTCACCTGCCTCGACACACCCGTCGTCCTCGACGCACCAACCTCCTACCGCGCGCAGGTCCTCACCCCCGAGCTCGGAGAGGAGCTGCGCCTGAGCATCGACCTGCAGTGGACCACCGGGACCCGGGAGATCTCCCTGCTCCTGCGCACGGACGCCGAGGGGGAGACCGGCTACGTGCTCAGGCTCGAGCCCGGTCAACGCCGGATGGTGCTCGACCGGTGGCCGCGTCGTGAGCCGGGCCCGGAGCAGTGGCACGTCGCTGGCGACGTCCCGCACTTCATCGAGCTCGAGAGACCAGTCGACCTGTCAGCCGGGCGCGCCCACCTCGACGTCATCTCCAGCCACGAGCTCCTCCAGTGCTGCGTGGACGACGCCGTCGTCATGTCGACCAGCGTCTACGCCCGCACGAGCGGGCACGTCGGCGTCGCGGCCCTCGACGGAACCGTCACGGTCACCGCTCTCAGCACCCACACCCGTCCGTAGCAACCCCCAATCTTTCACAGGAGAAAGAACTATGGAGATCACGCGTTCCCACTTCCTTGCGCTGGCCGCCATGGCCGTGGCCGCCCCCGCCCTCGCCGCCTGCACCGGCGCCAGCGCCCCCTCGGGCGAGCCCGTCGTCATCAACCCGGAGGGAGAGATCAAGCCGCGCGAGATCACGTGGCTGCTGTCTCGCGCGGCTGACGGCGCCGTCATCTCCACGATGCAGGAGATCGCAGAGGAGTACGCCGCTGAGCACTCCGGCTTCAAGCTGACGCTCATCACCACTCCCGACCGCCCCTCCTACATCCAGAAGTACGAGACCCTGGCGGCCGCCAACAAGCTCCCCGAGCTCTTCGACACCGACGCCACGCCCTTCGCTCAGAGGCTCGCCAAGCAGAACCGGATGGTGGACGTGGCGGCACTGCTCGACAGCTTCGGTATCACGGACAGCTACCGTCCCTCGGCGCTGGACTACCAGCGCTTCGATGACGGGTCGCTCTACATGATCCCGCTGGAGTACGGCATCGAGGTGTTCTGGTACAACAAGGCGCTCTTCGCTGCTGCCGGGGTCGAGGTGCCCACCTCCCTCGACGACTTCCCCGAGCTGTGCACGAAGCTCGCCGCCTCCGGCGTCACCCCCATCGCCCTCGACGGGCTCGACGGCTGGCCGCTGGAGAGGTGGGTCGCCTACCAGCCGTTCCGGGTCGCCGGCGAGGACTACATCAAGACCCTCAAGAGGGCGCAGGCCGCCTTCAGCGACGAACCCGGGCGCAAGATGGCCCAGTGGCTCCACGACCTCGGGGCCGCGGGAGCCTTCCAGCAGGGCTTCTCCTCCGTTGGCTACACCGACGCCCAGAACCTCTTCACCTCCGGCAAGGCGGCCATCTACAACATGGGCACGTGGGAGCTGCCGAGCCTGGCCACCACGGAGCTGCCCGCGGACCTGCAGGAGAACATCGGCTTCTTCACCCTGCCGACCGTGGCCGGGGGAAAGACCGAGGCGAACGAGTACGTCGCGCCGTCGGGAATCGGGGTGGCGGTCAACGCCGCCACCTACGACCCCCTCATCCACGACTTCCTCCGCTTCGCCCTGGAGCGCTACCCCGACAAGTACGCCGCGACCGGCCTCATGGGTCCGACGACGGTGGAGCCCGTCATCCCGGACAACGCGCTGCCGATCTACCAGGAGGCCATCGACGAGGCGGCGAAGGTCACCGGAACCGCGCTCATGCCGTGGGACACCCAGCTCGATCCCACCACCAACACGACGCTCGTCCAGGAGCAGGTGCTGCTCGTCCAGGGCGACATCAGCGTCGAGGAGTTCATCAAGACGATGGACACGGCCCTGGCCGAGAACGCCCCCGCCTACTTCGGCGAGTAACGGCCCTCGGTGGGGGGCGGCGCCCCGCCCCCCACCGAGACCGTGCCTCACGACGAGAACCAGAAGACCACCATGCTTCCTCATCGCTCACGAACCTCAGTCCTCCTCTTCCTCCTGCCACCGGTGCTCCTGTTCGGCGGGGGAGTGCTCATGCCCATCGCCCAGTCCCTTGTCCTCAGCTTCTTCCGGTGGGACGGCATCACGGCGATGGAGTTCGTCGGACTCGACAACTACACGAAGATGCTCACCGGTGACCCGACCTTCTGGAAGGCCTTCGTCAACCAGCTCGTCTACCTGGCGATCTGCGTGCTCATCCAGATGGGCGCCGGCCTGGGCATCGCCTGCCTGCTGCTGACGATCACGCCCGGCCGAGAGGTCCTCAAGGTCATGTACCTCATGCCGGCCGTCATCTCGACGACAGCCATCGCGCTGCTCTTCCAGCGGATCTACTCCTACGACCCGACGGGCCTTGTCAACGGCCTGCTGTCCGCGGTCGGCCTCGATACGATCGCGCGCCCGTGGCTCTCGGACGTGCACACGGTGCTGACGGCCGTGTCGGTCCCCGAGGGGTGGCGGTTCCTGGGGCTCTACACGATCATCCTCTACGCCGCCCTGCTCTCCGTGCCCAAGGAGCTCGAGGAGGCCGCGCGCCTGGACGGCGCCGGGGCCTGGCAGGTGTTCACCAAGATCCGCTTCCCGCACATCCGCCCGGTGTGGGCCACCACCCTCGTCATGGTCGTCACCTACGGCCTGCGCGGCTTCGACGTCCCCTACCTCCTGACCAACGGGGGCCCCGGGCGGTCCTCGGAGCTGGTGACCACCTACATGTACAAGACGGCCTTCGTGAGCACGAACTACGGCTACGCCTCGGCGATCTCGGTGTTCATCGTCATCGAGTGCCTCATCGCCGTCGCGGTGATCTTCGGACTCATCCGGAAGGGGAACGACTGACATGGCCAGCTCCACGACCCACGTCGCCGGGCAGGTGCTGCCCGCGCGCACCGACCTGCCCGCCCCCGTGCGCAGAAAGCGCCTGCGCACAGCGCATATCGTCTACCGGCTGCTGCTGGGACTGGTCCTCGTCATCCAGGTGTACCCCTTCCTGTGGCTCATCCTCACCTCCGTGAGGGCGCCCGAGGACTTCGCGGCCAACAACCCATTCGACATTCCGACCTCCTTCACCCTCGACAACTTCCTGCGCGCCTTCGAGCAGGGCTCGGTGGCCACCTACGTCACCAACAGCGCGATCGTGACGGTCGGCGCCTGCGCCCTCATCGTCGTGTGCGGCATGACGGGCGCCTACGCCATCCAGGTGCTCGGCTTCGCCGGAGCCTCGGTGGTGCGCGGCGTGTTTCTCACGGGCATCGTCGTCCCCGTCCAGATCGCGCTAGTCCCGCTGTTCATCGACTACTCCAGGATCGGCCTGCTCGACACCCACCTGGCGATCATCCTCCCGCTGGCGGGATTCGCCCTGCCGATGTCGTTGTTCCTCTTCATGTCGTTCTTCAGCTATATCCCCCGGGAGATCTATGAGGCGGCGTCCATCGACGGGGCCGGCCCCTACCGCATCTTCGCGCGGATCACGCTGCCCATGTCGCTCAACACCGTCATCACGGTGGTCATGGTGAACGCGATCTTCATCTGGAACGAGTTCGTCTTCGCCAACACCTTCGTGCTGACCGAGGGCCTCAAGACCATCCCGCTGGGGCTGCAGAACTACATCGGTAACATGGGAAAGACCGACTGGACGGCGACCTTCGCAGCGGTGTCTGTGACCGTCACGCCGCTGCTCCTCGCCTTCCTCGTCCTCAACAAGGCGATGATCTACGGGCTTGAGAGCGGTTCTACGAAGGGGTGAGTCGGTATGCACATGGAGGCCAGCGGGGAGCCGAGGGTCACGATGAAGCAGGTGGCGCTGGAGGCAGGTGTCTCCGTCACCACCGTCTCCCACGTCGTCAACGACAAACGGGGGGCGCGGATCGGCGAGGACGCGCGGCGGCGCGTGCTTGAGGCGGTCGACCGCCTGGGCTACCGCACCAACGCCCTGGCCAAGACCCTCGTCAAGGGAACCAGCCCGTTCATCGGGCTCCTGTCCGACTCCATCGCCTCGACACCCTTCGCCGGGCAGATCGTGCGCGGGGCACAGGACGCCGCGTGGCAGCGCGGGCACATCCTGCTGGTCGCCAACACGGAGGGCAACGCCGAGGCCGAGGAGCGCGCCATCTCCATGATGCTGCAGTACAAGGTGCGAGGCATCCTGTTCTCGCGCTGGTACCACCGTCGCGTCACGCCACCGACCTCGCTGCGCGAGACGAGCACGGTCCTCGTCAACTGCTACGACGATGCCGGCGACTACCCCTGCGTCGTGCCCGACGAGGTCGGCGGCGGACGCCGGGCCGCGCAGGCGCTCCTGGCCGCCGGGCACCGGCGGATCGCCCTCATCAACACGACCTCACCCTCCCCGGCCCAAAGCGGACGGCTCGAGGGCTATCGCCAGGCCCTTGAGACCGCGGGCATCGACCTCGCCCCAGAGCTCATCTGGGACGCCCAGCCCGACCAGGAGGGCGGCTACGCCAGCGTCGAGCGGCTGCTCGCAACGGGGGCGACGGCGGTGTGCTGCCACAACGACCGCGTCGCCATGGGCCTGTACGACGCGCTTCGTGACCGCGGGCTCAGCGTTCCCGCCGACATGTCCGTCGTCGGCTTCGACAACCAGGACGTCATCGCCGGCTACCTCCACCCGCCCCTGTCCACCGTGGCGCTGCCGCACTACGAGCTGGGCGTGGCCGGCGTGCGCCTGCTGCTCGGCCTCGACGAGGTCCCGGCCGACGGACGCGTCGAGATCGAGTGCCCGTCCGTCATTAGGAGCTCTGTGCTCACCCTCTGACCCCCCACGCCTGGCCCGGCGGACCGTACGCCCCGGGCCGTGTCTCAAAGGAGAGAACCATGACCCTGCCTCCACGCATGACACCTGCGGTCCCTGCCCGGGCGCTGTCGCGCCGCACGGTGCTCGAGCTCGCCGGGCTCGGCGCGGTGGCCGCGACCTCCGCCGGGATCGCCACCGAGGCTCAGGCCGCGCCCGCGTCACAGCGCGCCATCTACCACATGACGCCGCCCAGGGGATGGCTGTGCGACCCCCAGCGTCCGATCCAGTACCGCGGACGCACGTGGCTGTACTACCTCCACTCCGACACGAACTACGGCGACGGCGGCTGGGACGTGGCGACGACGACCGACCTCGTGCACTTCGGCGACAGCTCAGTGGCCATCCCCCTGACACCCTCCTTCCCCGTGTGGACGGGCTCGGCCGTCATCGACGAGAGGAACACGGCGGGCTTCGGCGCGGGCGCCGTCGTCGTCCTCGCGACCCAGCCGACGGCAGGGGTGCGCCGCAAGCAGGAGCAGTACCTGTACTGGTCCCACGACGGTCGCTCCTTCACCCGCTACGAGACCCCGGTCATCGTCAACCCCGACGGGGACGCGGCCCGCACGCCCGAGGAGATCGAGAACGCCGAGTGGTTCCGTGACCCCAAGGTCGTCTGGGACGAGGAGCGCTCACAGTGGGTCTGCGTCATCGGACGCCACACGTACGCCTCGATCTACACCTCGACGGACCTCAAGTCGTGGAGGTGGACCGCCAACTTCGACTACCTCGACGGCATCGTGCCCGACCTGGGCGGGCTGGAGTGCCCCGACTTCTTCCGCATGACGGCCGACGACGGCACCCGCCACTGGGTGCTCGCCGCCAGCATGGACGCCTGGGGCGCGGGCCTGCCCATGACCTACGCCTACTGGGTCGGCGACTGGGACGGGATCCGCTTCACGACGGCGGCGACGAACCCGCAGTGGCTGGACTGGGGATGGGACTGGTACGCGGCCGTCACCTGGCCGGACCCGGCCGATCCCGAGAGCCGCAGGCTGGCGCTGGGGTGGATGAACAACTGGAAGTACGCGGCCCGCGACGTGCCGACCGACGCCACCGACGGGTACAACGGGCAGAACTCGGTCGTGCGCTCACTGACCCTCCAGAGGCAGCCGGGCGGCTGGTACACCCTGCTCAGCGCGCCCGCCGCCGCCCTGGACGAGAGCGCCTTCTGCGCGGGGGCGAGGATCTCCGACAGGGACGTCGACGGCAGGATCGCCCTGCCCCGCACCGGGCGCGCCTACTCCCTCGAGCTCGACATCGACTGGAGCGAGGCGACGAACGTCGGTGTGGCCGTGGGCAGCAACGCCGACGACTCACGCCACACGAATATCGGGGTCTACGACGGCCGCGTCTACGTCGACCGGGGCCCCTCGGACCGCCCGGAGTACTCCTTCCTGCCCTACCGCCAGGCCGAGGCACCCATCGACCCGGCGGCCAGGCACGTGCACCTGAGGATCCTCGTCGACCGCCAGAGCGTCGAGGTCTTCGTCAACGCGGGCTTCACCGTGCTGTCCCAGCAGGTCTACTTCCTCGAGGGGGACGAGTACGTGCGCCTGTACTCCTACGGGGGCACGGCCCGCTTCAGCAACATCGTGTGGAAGGACCCCAGGTGACACCCGCGCTCGCGGGTGAGCACCTCGGCTGAGGCGGGCGGGTCCGACAGGTCGGTGTCGGACCCGCCCGCACGTGTGGGAGGGGGAGGGGCGGGCGGAGGCCGCTCCGCCACCCCCGATCGGTAAGGCGAACCTGCATAAGGCGACCTTCTCATTGGTAAGCGTGCTTGACACCACGTCACCTTCCGGCCTGGAACCGGGGTGGAGTGAATATCGGAAGCCACTTCTTGGCTAAACTCTTTGACGCCACGGGGCCCGCGGACGCGTCCGCCCCGGCCGGAGCGCAGCGAGACCAGGGAGGAGCGGCCATGAGGCAGACGGACGACGAGTCGACCCGCGCCAAGGTCCTGGACCTCATTGTCGAGAAGGGCCCGGTCTCCGCCGCCCAGCTCGCCAAGATCCTCTCCCTGACGCCCGCCGCCGTGCGCCGCCACATCACCGCGCTCGAGGACAGCGGTGAGATCCAGGTCCGCACCCCCGCCGCCGTCGGCAAGCGCGGACGCGGACGTCCCGCCCGCCACTACGTTGCCACGCCCGGCGCCCACACCTCCTTCGCCGAGGGCTACTCCGAGATCGCCAACCGCGCCCTGTCCTACCTTGAGCAGGTCGCGGGTGAGAAGGCGGTCGACTCCTTCGCCGCCGTGCGCGGACGCGACCTCGAGCGCCGCTACATGCCCGTCGTCGAGGCCGCCGGCAAGGACCCCTCCGACCGCGCCAAGGCGCTGGCCGACGCCCTGACGCTCGACGGCTACGCCGCGACCATCCGCGACGTCGGCGACGGCTCCTTCGCCGTCCAGCTCTGCCAGGGGCACTGCCCCGTGCGCGAGGTCGCCGGACGCTTCACCGCCCTGTGCGACGCCGAGACCCAGGCCTTCGCCCGTCTGCTCGGCGTGCCCGTCCAGCGCCTGGCCACCCTCGCCGGCGGCGCCCACGTCTGCACCACCCACGTCCCCATCGCCATGCCCGCCCTGCGCAAGCGCGCGGTGAGGGCCGCCGCATCTGACACGCGGGGCCGCCGGCCCCAGCGAACGGAAGGAACCCGATGACCACACTCACGACCGAGAAGCCGCGTCCCACGGACGACGAGATCATCGACTCGATCTCGACGCAGTACGACTTCGGCTGGCACGACTCCGACGAGGCCGGCGCCAACGCCAGACGCGGTCTTGACGAGCAGGTGGTCCGGGAGATCTCCGCGATCAAGGGCGAGCCCGAGTGGATGCTTGCCAAGCGCCTCAAGGCCTACGAGATCTTCGAGCGCAAGCCCATGCCCACCTGGGGCGTGGACCTGTCCGAGCTCGACATGGACTCGGTCAAGTACTACGTGCGCGCCACGGACCGGCCCGCCAGCTCCTGGGACGACCTTCCCGAGGACATCAGGAACACCTACGACCGCATCGGCATCCCCGAGGCCGAGCGCGAGCGCCTCGTCGCCGGGGTCGCCGCCCAGTACGAGTCCGAGGTCGTCTACCACCAGATTCGCGAGGACCTGGAGCGCCAGGGCGTCATCTTCGTCGACACCGACACCGCGGTGAAGGAGTACCCCGAGCTCGTCCGCGAGTACTTCGGCTCCGTCATCCCCGCCGGCGACAACAAGTTCGCCGCCCTCAACACGGCCGTGTGGTCCGGCGGCTCCTTCATCTACGTCCCCAAGGGCGTCCACGTCGAGATCCCGCTGCAGGCCTACTTCCGCATCAACACCGAGAACATGGGCCAGTTCGAGCGCACCCTCATCATCGCCGACGAGGACTCCTACGTTCACTACGTCGAGGGCTGCACCGCGCCGATCTACTCCACGGACTCCCTGCACTCGGCCATCGTCGAGATCATCGTCAAGAAGAACGCCCGCGTGCGCTACACGACGATCCAGAACTGGTCGAACAACGTGTGGAACCTCGTCACCCAGCGCGCGACCTGCGCCGAGGGCGCCACCATGGAGTGGATCGACGGCAACATCGGCTCCAAGCGCAACATGAAGTACCCGGCGGTCTACCTCATGGGACCCCACGCGCGCGGCGAGGCCCTGTCCATCGCCTTCGCCGGTGCCGGCCAGCACCAGGACACCGGCGCCAAGATGGTCCACATGGCGCCGCACACCTCGAGCCACATCGTCTCGAAGTCCGTGGCGCGCCACGGCGGGCGCTCGGGCTACCGCGGTCTCGTCCAGGTGATGAAGAACGCGCGCCACTCCAAGTCCAACGTCCTGTGCGACGCCCTGCTCGTGGACGAGATCTCGCGCTCTGACACCTACCCGTACGTCGACGTGCGCACCGACGACGTCGAGATGGGTCACGAGGCCACCGTCTCCAAGGTGAGCGCGGACCAGCTCTTCTACCTCATGCAGCGCGGCCTGACCGAGACCGAGGCCATGGCCACCATCGTGCGCGGCTTCGTCGAGCCGATCGCCCGCGAGCTGCCCATGGAGTACGCCCTCGAGCTCAACCGCCTCATCGAGCTGCAGATGGAGAACTCGGTCGGCTGACGCCGCGAGACTCCCTCCGCCTCACCCACAGCCCTCACCCGCCTCAGACCCTGGCAAGGAGCCGCACTCCATGCACCTGTCCACCGACCACTCCCAGGCGGCCCTCGACGGCGCCCACTCCCACGGCGCCCCGCAGGCCCGCTACGCCTCCTCACGGGCCGACCGCCCGACCTCCTTCGATCCCGCCCTGATCCCGGTCCCGCGGGGCCGTGAGGAGGAGTGGCGCTTCACCCCCATGAAGCGCTTCAAGCCCCTGCTCGACCTCGACGCCGTCACCGCCGGCACCGCCACGGGCTCCGTGAGCGTCGACGTCGACGCCCCCGCCGGCGTCACGGTCGAGGAGCTCGCCCGCGACGACGAGCGCCTGGGCACCGTCAGCGCCCCCTCTGACCGCACCGGCGTCGTCGCCTGGGCCGCCTTCCGCACCGCCACGAGCGTCACCCTCGACGCCGGTGCCCGGCTCGAGCGCTCCGTGCGCGTGTCGACGGTGGGCCACGAGGAGCCCGGAGCCGAGGGCTTCACCCGCCCGGCCGCCTCCCACCTGCTCGTGCGGGCCGCCGCAGGTTCACACGGCACCGTCGTCCTGTCGCACACCGGCACCGCCGCCCTCACCCAGACCGTCGAGATCGTCGTCGAGCCCGCCGCCGAGCTCACGCTCGTCACCGTCCAGGAGTGGCAGGACGCCGCGGTCCACGCCTCCAACCACCGCGTGCGCGTCGAGGGCGGCGGCAGCCTCAAGCACGTCGTCGTCTCCCTGGGCGGAGACGTGCGCATCAGTTCCGACCTCGGCTTCGGCGGGGAGGGCGGACGCATCGAGTCCTTCGGCGTCTACTTCACCGACGCCGGCCAGCACCAGGAGCACCGCCCCTACGT
>CALEXZ010000104.1 GCA_937926195.1 uncultured Actinomyces sp. | reverse complement strand
CGAGCGCGGAGGTGGCCTCGTCGAGGACGAGCACGGAGGGGCGGCGGTAGAGGGCCCGGGCGATGCCGATGCGCTGACGTTGGCCTCCTGACAGGCGGCGGCCGCGCTCACCGAAGGAGGACCAGATGCCCTCGGGCTGCTCGCTCACGAAGTCCCAGATGTCGGCCTGCCGCAGTGCCTGCTCGACAAGGGCCTCGTCGATGTCATCCTTGGCGCAGTCGAAGGCGACGTTCTCGGCGATCGTGCGGTCAGTGAGGAAGACCTCCTGCGGGACGACGCCGATATTGCTCTGCCAGCCGGCGAGGTTGGTGGCGACGTCGGTCCCGTCGACCAGGAGCCTGCCCGAGCTGGGTGTCTGGAGCCCCATGATGAGGTCGAGGAGCGTGGACTTGCCTGCGCCCGAGCCGCCGACGAAAGCGACGGTGGAGCCGACGTCGATCGTGAGCGAGACCCCTCGAAGCACGGGTGCGTCAGCCTTGTCGTAGGTGAAGAAGACGTCCTCGACCTCAAGAGCGTGCGTGAGGGGCAGCCGGTGGACGGCAGTGCCGGAACGGGAAGGAAGGTGAAGCGCCTGCGCTCGCCCTGCGGTCTTGTCGGCGACGAACTCACGGGTGCCGGCCTCGCCGAGCCGGATGCCGTTGATTGAGCCGATCATCCCGGAGATCGTGGGCAGGAGCCGGAAGGCGCCGGCCACGAGCAGAGCGAGGGAGACGAGGAAGTTGTCGGAGGTGCCCAGGGCGGCCGAGACGGCGAAGGCACAGGCCAGTCCGATCATGAAGAGCATCTCCATGAGCTGCTTGGGCAGGCCGTTGAGGAAGCCGGAGGTCCGGTCCAGCATGGCTGTCCTGCGGGCGGCGGCGGCGATCTCGCTGAGGAAGTAGGGCTGGGAGGAGCGCAGCTGGGTCTCCTTGATCGCCCCGAAGGCGTCGAAGGTCGCGTTGTATCCCTTCTGGGACAGGTCGAGAACCTCGACGCTGATGCGTGCGCTCAGGGGGCGGACGACCCTGAGGAAGGCGACGCCGGCCAAGGCGATGAACAGGAGTAGGAGGGCTGATGTCAGCGGGGTGGCGATGATGAGGGCGCCGGTCACGCATAGGACCGTGAAGGCCTGGCTCATGAGGGCGAGAAAACCCCCTGCGAAGTTGTTGTAGGCCTGGGACACCGACCATCCCGAGCGGCGCAGAATGGTCGCCAGGCCGAGGTGGGAGTGCAGGTGGCACGGCAGGTACATGTAGTACTCGATGACGTCGACCTGCGCCTGGGAGCGCAGCCGGGCGGTCAGCGTGCCGGCCCACCAGTTGTAGCCGATGGTGAGGGAGTCCTTGACGAGGAAGCCGCTCACCGTGGTGCCAAGAAGGACGGCGATGAGGGTGGTCTGCTGCTCGATACCGAGGTAGTCGGCGATCCTGCCGGAGATGCCGCTGTGCCAGCTGCCGCCGAGGGCGCTCACAAGCGGAGCGATGAGGATCACGGAGGCGGTGTCCAGCAGCGCAATGACGATGCTGCCAATGGCGGCGGCCGCCACCTTCCACCTCTGCCCGCGATCGAAGATCACGCCGAACCAGTGCCGGTACCTACTGACGGTCTCCAAAGACCCTCCTCAAGGCGCAGGATCGCGCGCCAGGAACATTCTGGGAGCGGGTGCGACGAGCGCCCGCGAAGCCGTAGCATATGGCAGACTGTCGCCGGTCGAGACGCGGAGATCTGGCCCCTAGCGGCAGTAATGCGCCTGGAAGGAGCTCTGAGCCGTGAAAGTGGTGTCCGTCACATCCACGGTGCCATATGACGCGGTGCCGCACGCAGGAGGGCGTTACGTCGCCTCGTTGTACGCGGTGCTACGGGACGGCGAGGTGAGCCTGACGGTTCTGAGCCATGACTCCCCGTCCTCCCAGCAGGCCCGCCGTTCTGAGGGTGCGCCGTCGAACCTGGTGCTCATCGGAGACGGTCCGAGGTCTGCGTGGTCGGGTCTGCCACTTGCGGTGTGCAGGGCCATCCGAAGCAGGATGGGCTCGGCGCGTCATGTCGTGCCGGACTTCGAGCTGGGCGCTGAGCTGTTCTTCCACCCCAGGATGCGTCAGGCGCTGCGCGAGGCCGACCTCATCGATATCCAGTGGGAGATCAGCGGCAGGCTTCTGCCGATCATTCGGGCCGTCGCACGACGCACCCCTACCGTCGTGACCTTCCATGATGTCGACTCCCAGCGGTGGCAGCGCAAGGCCGCGGCGGCCAGTGGCCTCAAACGGGTACTGCTGCGCGGTGCTGTCCGCCACATGCGCCGGGCCGAACGACGCATCGGGCGGCTCGCGGACCGCTGCGCCGTCCTCAACGGCAAGGACGCTGCCCTGCTCAAGGAGGTGGGGGTCGACCCCAACAAGATCGTCGTCGTTAATCCCGTCATCGACATGAGGCGGGCCAGGGACCGCAGCGCGCCCGAGCCTGGACTTGTCCTGCTCGTGTCCTACCTTGCCCGCTATGAGAACGTCGAGGGGGCCCTGTGGTTCCTTCGAGAGGTGTGGCCCCTGGTGCGCCGCCGGCGCCCCGAGGCCGTGTTCCGGCTGGTGGGTGGGGGCGCTCCCGCCGAGCTGCGCGAGGCCGTGAGGGATGTGCCGGGCGTCGAGGCCACCGGCTACGTCGAGGACCTTCAGGAGCAGTACGCCCGGGCGGCGGTGTGCGTCGTGCCCCTGTTCAAGGGGGCGGGCGTGAAGTTCAAGACCCTTGAGGCGCTCATGGCGGGCGTTCCCGTCGTCACGACGGCGGTGGGCGCGGAGGGGATCGGCGGTCCGGAGCTCTTCGCGGGGCTGACATCCGATCCTCAGGTCTTCGCGGACGCCGTCTGCGAGGCCCTGTCGGAGGTGGTGGGCGCCGACGACGGCTCCGCGCCGCCCGACGCACCTGTGCGACGACGGACCGCCGAGGCTGCCAAGACCTTGACCGCGACCTACTCGCCCGAGGCCTTCCGCTCCACCCTGGCGCGGCTCTACGGGCTGGAGGGCGCAGGCGCCTGCGTCGCCCCCGGTGAGGGCAGGCGTGAGGAGGGAGACCAGTGACCGGGCGGATCACCTCGCGGGTCGTCATCGCCCTGCCCGGTTCCGAGCGGCTCACGGGCTTCATGGCTCAGCCGGGCGCGGACTCCTTCGAGGTGTTCGAGGCCTTCGACGGCAGAGAGGGTGCGGTGCCACCGTTCTTTGACGTCCGTGGCTTCGAGGCCCGGTACGGGGTGCCTGCGCGCGGGGGCGAGATCGGATGCGCGGCCAGCCACTACCTGGCGATCAAGGCCTTCGCCCGTGCGCCGGGTAAGGACAGCGACCTCCTGCTCGTGTGCGAGGACGACGCCCGCTGGACCTCGGTGTTCTGGCGTACGATGCGCCGCATCGAGGCCGCGCCCTTGAGGCTGAGGTACGTCGTGCTCGCCGACGTTCTCGGCGCCCCGAACGGGCGCTCGCTGTACTCGCTGTCCGAGAAGCACGCCCGGCTGTCCCTGCTGGTGTGGCCGGTCGGGTGGTGCGCCGGTGCGTTTCGGCGGCTCGGGTACGTCGGTGGAACCGTCTGGGGCGCGGGCTGCTACCTCATCAGCCGGGCCTGCGCTCGGCGTTACGTGGAGTGGGTTGGCCGCTCGGGCTTGTCGTGGAAGGCCGATGACTACGACGTCTGGTCTCATGAGGTGGGGGTCAGAATCATGCTGGTACGTCCCGGGCTGTGCTCCTGGGAAGGTGAAACGACGATCGGCTCCCCGACTTTCCTCGTCCGGCAGGATCCGCGACACGAGACCCATGGAGGGCTCGTCACGCGCGTGCGGACGCGCCTCGCTCTCGGAACGCGCCTGCGTCGTCTTCGAGAGGCCGCCCGGGTGACCCGGCAGGACCTCGCACATCGCCGCCGACCCGTAGGGGGTGGGCCTTCGTGACGCGGACCCGAGGAGGGATGAGCCCGCTCGAGACCACCGTCAAGGAGGCCGCCAGGAGCGTCGTCGTCGACGGGCATGAGGAGGCGGGTCAGTGAGCCGACGCAGCGACCCCACCCTGTGCGTTGTCCTGCCGGACCGGGCGATCAGGTACCGGGATCACTGGTACATGGACGCCAAGACCGTGACGGGCCTCGTACAGCAGTTCCAGGACTGGGACGCTCCCGTCGTTCTTGTTGCTGAGCCCGCCGACGCCGACGCCGTGCCCGGACCGACCTGGGCGCAGGTGGCCGGTCTGGGGTCGCAGTGTCGACTCGTGACGTCGCGTGACCCAGGGCGCGTCATCGCCGAGGAGTCCCCGGAACTGTGGACGGCCCTGCTGATGCCGCGCTACCTGCCCCTGCTGGAGACCCGGTTGCCGGGACGCCGTGTGTTGTACGCCGAGAATGACCTGGCCAACAGGCTGCGCTACTCCCTCGAAGGAGTGGGATCACCACTCCGAAGGGCGCGGATCGCCGCCGGCGCCTGGAGCCGCGAGCGGGGTCTGCGACGCGCGGTCAGACGAAGTGCCGGCCTCCAGTGCAACGGAGGGGCTGCCTTCGCCGCCTACGGCACCCTTCAGCCGCGCAGCATGATGTTCTACGACTCGCGTGTCTTCCGCGAGTCCCTGGCTCAGGGGCCACGGCCCCTCACCGGAACCTTGAGCCTCGCCTTCTCGGGTCGTCTCGTCCAGCAGAAGGGTTTCGCCGACGCGCTCGCGGCCTTCGCTGAGGCCCGGCGTCGTGGTCTCGACGCTGTGCTGCACGTGTTCGGGGATGGGGACCTGCGCGGCATGATCCCCGACAACGATCCTCATATCGAGTACCACGGTCTTGTGAGTTACGAACCGGACTGGGTGCGGTTCATGACCGAGGAGGTTGACGCCCTGCTCATCCCGCACCGTCAGGGCGACCCGTCCTGCACCTACCTCGAGGGCATGGGGTGTGCCCTGCCCTTCCTGTCCTACGACAACGACACGGCACGGCACCTCGTCAAGGTGGCGCAGGCGGGCTGGACGGCCCCCCTGGGTGACGTGAGGGGACTGGCCGAGCGCCTCCTGCGACTGCAGGACGATCCCGGCACGCTGGTCGCTGCACAGAATGCCGCCCTGGCCTTTGCGACACAGCACACCTTCGAGACCGAGTACGCCAGGCGGGTCTCGCACCTGCGGTCCTGCGGTCAGGACGGGTGAGGCAGGCCGATGACGTTGACAGACGCCCATGTGCGCACCGTCGTGTTGTCAGGAGTTCGCGTCCGGCAAGGACCCTACGGAATCGATCTCCTGCCGGGACTCGGGTACCGGTTGCATCAGGTCGACGAGCCGAGTGGGAGGCTCGGGGTCAAGGTGCGGGACGTCATTGACCACCGCACCGGTCATCCGGTGTGCAGGACGCTCCGCTCGCTGAGACACCTGAGGTCTGCCGACCTGGCGCTGGCGCTGTTCGAGAAGGAGGCGCTGACGCTTCTTCGGCTCAAGCGCATGCTTCCCAGCCGTGCTCTGCCACCGGTCGTCGTCATCGTGTGCTGGCTGGCTGACGAGCTTGAGCGCATGCCTGAGGAGCAGGCGCGGGCCTGCGCGGCGCCCTACGCGGACGCCGACCTCGTCGTCGTGTTCAGTGCGAACCAGGTGGATGTGCTGTCTCGTTACGGCATTGACCCGAAGCGAGTGGTCGCCATCCCCTTCGGCTTCGCGCCGACGCTGTTCTCACGGCGCACGACGTGGCGGGGGCCTGGTGAGCAGGCGCGGGTCGTCACCATCGGAGTGGATCGAGGACGTGATTACGAGACGCTCATGGCGGCGGCCTCCCGCGCACAGGTCCCCATCGACTTCTACGCAAGGCCGGAGCGGGCCGCCGGCCTCGTGCTGCCGCCGAGCGTCACGTATCGCGGGACGATCCCATTTGATGAGTACCGGCATGTCCTTCGCGACGCGGATGTGGTCGCCGTACCCACCCACCTGATGGTCTACCCCTCGGGGCAGACTGTCGCGATCGAGGCGGCGGCAACCGGGGCCGCGGTGATCCTCACCCGCACGCCCGCTCTGGAGGAGTACTTCACCGACGACGACGTCTGCTTCGTGGATGTCGGGGACGTGGAGGGCTGGGCCCAGGCACTCGAAGGCCTCACTCGGGACGCGGCGAGGAGGGAGCGTCTCGGCCGCTCGGCCGCACGGCGCGTGCGAGAACGCTTCACATACGAGCACACCTGGCAGGCATTCGATGCCGCGGTGAGGTCAGCGGGGATTGTCAGCGAGTGAACCTCCCCGGCCGATGCCGTCGGCGCGGCCATACCACGCACAGCTCGTCGCCGGGCCCGCGAGGAGTCAAAGCACCAGCCGTTTGAGCCTGAGTGCCGGCCTCTCGACCGCCACCCACGACAGGTACGCGCAGGGGACGGTCAGCACGAGTGACACCAGAACGTGCGCGCCGTATCCGAGGGACGCGATGCCGATGAGTGTGGCAATCTGCTGCATCGGAAATCCGTAGATGTAGATGCCGTACGAGAGGTCGTTCCTGGCGCCCCACCTGATGGGGAGCACGGCACCCGCGAGCAGTGTGGACAGTGCCACCGGGACCTGGCCGATGAGGACCCCGTTCGGGATGACGTAGATCAGGAGGACCCAGGCTGCGGAGCTGATCAGCAGCAGCGAGACGTGGCAGCGGACGTCCTCTTTCCAGAAGTACAGGCACGTGCCGGCCAGGAAGAATCCTCCGAGCTGCACCGAGTGCAGGTACAGGTTCGTGGAGACGTCAAGCGGACCTGTCATCGCGGGGTACGCGAGGACGGCCAGCGGAAGAAGCGTCGTCGTGAGTGCCTTGCCGTGCCGTCGCGCCCAGGGGATCGAGAAGAGGGCCCCGACGACCAGGTACGCGAGGAACTCGTAGAACAGGGTCCAGATCGAGCCGTTCCAGGCGTGGAGGGGGATGTTGACCAAGGTGTCTGAGATCGTCCACTCGGGCTGGTAGAGCAGCGCGCTGCCGGTGACGTACTGGATGCCGCTGCTGAGGTGGTAGTGGGAGCCCGGCTCGAGGAGCGTCGAGGCCGGGGCGATGACAAAAGCGACGATGACGAGCATCGTCCAGTAGCCCGGGAATATCCTCAGCGCACGTCGCCAGAGGTAGCCCAAGGGCCTGGTGTGAAGGCGTGACCCCACGATGAGGTAGCCGCTGACGGCGAAGAACCCCTTGACCGCCCAGCCACCGAGGGGCCCGAAGATGCTCGAGATCCACGGGGCGTCATTGAATCCGCCGATCGGCAGCGAGTGGCTCAGAATGACGCAGCAGGCAAGGAGCAGGCGGACGAAGTTCAGTGCGTTGTCGCGATCCTGCAGCCGGCTGCCGAGCGTCGGTGGGGGGCATGCTGTGGTTGGTCTTGTTATCGTCACGGTCGTCATAGCGGTCATGGTTGAGTGCGTCACGGGGCCGCGTCTGGTGTGCTGCGTTGGTCGTGTCGCTGGGATCGTGCTGGCCGGCGCGGGGGCGAGCTGGAGGGGCGACACCGCCTTGCGGTGCGCCGCAACGCTACTCGTCCGCCTCTCCGCGGCCAACTTGAGGGACGCCTGTCGACGCGCTGTGGTGTGTGAGGACGTTCGGGGCGTGACGTGGTCGGTGGTCGATGGTGCGCACAGTGCGGCGCGAGCAGGTTCCTGTGCCCGGCTCCTGGTGGTGGACGGCCCCGTCAGAAGCGCACCGCATGGCTGGCTAGACTGGTGCGGTCATCGGCGCAGGCACGGAGAAAGGTAGCCCAGTGGGGTCTCAGCAGCAGCGGCACAGGGTGCCTGTCGGCCTGCGCACCCACCTGGCCCACGCCGCCCTCGATGTCATCGCCGAGGACGCCGGTGTGGACGTTCTGCACGTCAAAGGCGCGGCTGTGGATCCCAGCATCGGTCGTCCCCTGACCGCGTCCACCGACGCGGACGTCCTCGTGCGCCCCACGCAGGTGCGCCCCTTCCTCGACGCTCTTGCCCGACACGACTGGGAGCACGTGACGAGCTTCGCCAGCGGCTCCGCCTTCGAGCACGCTGCCACCTTCTACCACCCCTCCTGGGGCTACACCGACGTCCACCGCTCCTTTCCCGGTCTGACCGCCGGTGCCTGGTTCGACATCCTGTGGCGCGGACGCACCACCACCCCCATCGCAGGCGTCCCCTGCACGGTGCCCGACCTCACCACCCAGCGGCTTCTGCTGCTCCTGCACCTCGCCCGCAACGGCAAGGGCGAGGAGGACCCGGACTACGAGCGGACCTGGGGCTGCCTGTCGGCCCAGGAGCGTGTGGGTCTGCGCGCCGCCGCCCACGCTCTGGGCGCCGACGTCGGCCTCGCCGCCGCCCTCGGAGAGCTCGACCGCTACACCGACGACCCCTCCTACGACCTGTGGCGGGTCTTCTCCGGAGGGGAGCACACCCGCCTGGCCGAGTGGCGCGCGCGCCTCAAGGCGGCACCCACCCTCGCGGCCAAAGGACGCATCCTCCTGCGGGCCCCGCTGGTCAACACCGACCACCTGGCCATGCGTCTGGGGCGGCGCCCCACCCGCGGTGAGGTCCTCACCGAGTTCCGTCATCGCCTCGTCGAGGCGGCGCGCGAGACGAAGGCGGCGATCCGACGATGAGCTACCAGCCTCCCACACGCCTGGCCCATGTGTACGACGACAAGGACGCCGCCCTCTACCTCGCCCACGTGCCCGACGGGACACCCGTCATCCTCCGGGGCTCCGCCGCCCTCATCTGGCTGACGGCCACCGGCGATCCCCGTCCGGGCCATCCGGCCGACGTCGCCGCTCGTGTCGCGCAGGAGACCGGCCTGGCTGTTGAGGAGCTGCGCGACGACGTCGAGACCTTCCTGCGCACACTCGTGAAGCAGGGGCTGCTGGAGGAGCGCCTATGAGGAAGAGGATGCGATCAGCGCACGGCTTCGGGCTGCGCTCCGTCTTTGGCGCTCCGGCGGCCTCGGCAGCCGGGAAGGAGACGGACGGGCCCCTGCGTCTGCTCTTCGTGTGCACCGCCAACATCTCCCGCAGCCCTTACGCCGAGCTGCGCGCCCGGCAGATGCTCGCCGCCGCCCCCGCCCCCGAGGAGGCGGAGCAGCCGACCTGGGTCGTGGCCAGCGCGGGGATCCCCGGCCTGAGCGGCCGCCTCATGGACCCCCAGATGAGACGGCGGGCGGTGGACCGGGGGGTGGCGGCCGAGTGCTGCGACGCCCACCGCTCACGTCGGCTCAGCGCGGAGATCGTCGAGGAGTCGGACCTCATCCTCACGATGGAGAAGAGGCACCGTAACGCCGTCCTGGACACCTTCCCGTCGGCACTGGGCCGCGTCCTCATGCTCGCGCAGGCGGCGCAGGCGGCGCAGCAGGTCCTGGACATAGGCGCGTGCCCGCAGGCGGGCGCTGCCGGACTCGTCCCTCGGATCGTGGCGGCGGCACCGCGAGCCTCCGGGCGCCTGGACGTGCCCGACCCGTACCGGCGCGGTGACGAGGTCGCGCGGCGCGTGGCGAGTCTCATCGACGACTACCTGGTCACGATCACGACGGCGATGCGTGAGGCACGCACGCCCCTTGCTACGGTGGCTACCGAACGCGGTGGTGCCACGTGACAGGCCCACACCCCCTGCGCCCCTCCGACGTCGAGAAGAACAAGAGCCGCCAGTGACTATTCAGGACTTTGTCAGACTCAGCCGGGTCAACGCCGTGCTCATCCTCCTGTGCGCCCTCCTCGGTGGCGGGGCCGGCTACGGCTACGCCCAGCTGCAGCTCAAGACGTACGAGGCCTCCACCAGTGCCCTCATTGTCGTCGCTGGCTCCGACATCTTCACCTCCAACTCCATCGCCCAGCAGAAGGCGAACGCCTTCGCCTCTCTCGTCGCCTCACGCTCCGTCGCTGAGGCCACGGCCCAGAGCCTGGGACTGACGGACCTGGGAGGCACACTCCGGGGCAGCGTCGACTCGGCCAAGCCCGTCATCTACATCACCGCCTCCTCCAACGACGCTGTGCGTGCGCGCGACATCGCCAACGCCGCCGTCGCCGCCCTGGCCGAGCAGATCACCGAGCTGGAGTCGATCGCCTCGACCGGGGTCTCGGCAGAGGAGGCAGCGAGGGAAGGCGGAACGGTTGACGAGACGACCGCTACCCAGGTGGTCGCCCTCGAGGAGGCCGTCGTCCCCGGAACCCCGGTCTACCCCAACATCCCCCGGATCGCGCTCATCGGTGCCGCGGCAGGCCTCGGCCTCGGCTACTTCATCGCCTTCCTGCGTCGTGCACTGGACAACCGGGTCCGCCACAACTCCGACGTCGAGGACCTCACCGGATCCTCCGTCCTCGCCGTCGTCCCCCGCTCCAGCGAGCTCAACAAGGAGGGACGCCGTCAGGTCGACGGCCTCGGCGAGGCCGCGGAGGCCCTGCGCCACCTGCGCACCAACCTGCGGTTCCTCGACGTGGACAACCCTCCGCGCGCCATCGTCATGACCTCCTCCAACCCCGGTGAGGGCAAGTCGACGATCTCCGCCGTGCTCGCCCAGATGCTCGCCGCCTCAGGGCAGCGCACGATTCTCATGGACTGCGACCTGCGCAAGCCGGTGGTCCACAAGATCTTCGAGGTGGACGGCTCCATCGGCCTCACCCAGGTGCTGGCCGGGGACCTGCAGGTTGCCGACGCCGCCCAGATGGTCCCCGACCAGCCGCACCTGCGGATCATCGCCGCCGGACGCATCCCGCCCAACCCCTCCGAGCTCCTGGGCTCCCAGCGGATGAAGGCGCTCATCGACCGCCTCAGCGAGGAGGCGATCATCATCATGGACGCCCCGCCGCTGCTGCCGGTCACCGACTCCGGCCTGCTGGCGGGCCTGGCCGACGGCGCCATCGTCGTCATGGAGGTCGGCGGTACCCACAAGGAGCAAGCCCGACTGTGCGCCAAGGTCCTTGACCAGGTCGGCGCCCGCCTGCTCGGCGTCGTGCTCAACCGCGCCGCCCGCCGCCAGATGGGCTCGGTGTACTACGGCTACGGCTACGGCGGCTACGGCCGGTCCTACTACTACCAGGAGGACGGCAAGAGGTTCCTGGGTGTCTTCAAGCGTCGTAAGCGGCGTCGTGCCGGCTTCGGTGAGATGGTCATCGAGGACCAGACCGACCTGCCCACCGCACCGCTGTCCGTCCCCGACGGGGCCGCTCAGCCGGACACGACTGCCCAGCGTGCCTCCCGCACGGCCGCCTACACCGCCGGCACGGAGCGTCCGACGATCTCCTCGATCCCCTTCGACGAGCCCGTTCCCAGCCGCAAGAGCCTGAGGCAGCGGTGAGGCGCGTCACGATCCTCTACATCCGCCCTCAAGGGGATGGGTGGGGGCCGATCACAGCGATGGCGCGCCTCGCGGCTCAGCTACTGGATGCGGAGCTCGTTGAGGTTGACGACACTGTTGTCAGCAGGTTCCTGAAGCTCCAGGCGCTCTTTCCCCGGCTCCTGGGCGCTGGCTCCCTGCTCGTCATCGCGCCGAACCCTGAGATGCTCCTGCGGGCCGCGGCGCTCCACGGGCTGCGCACTCGGTTCCGCAACGTCGTCGGCTGGATCATCGACTGCTGGTGGACCGACCGCATACCCTCCGTCATTCGTCTCGGTCGGCTTTACGACCACATTCTTGTCACCGAGAAGAACGTCGTGGAGGAATGGGCGTCTGCGACCGGTAAGCCAGTGACATGGCTTCCCCTCGGCGCTGACGTCCTGGGAGCCATGAAGCGGACCTCCGCTGTCAAGGAACGGGAGGTCGACCTTCAACGCATGGGACGCCAGGCGCCTGCGTGGGAGGATGACCATGAGATCGGTACGCGTGCCAAGGACCGCGGGCTCGTCTACGCAGGACGGCCCCCGTCCCTCAAGGACGCCGACGCCTCGTACGCCGGAGTGCTGGACGCCTATGCGCACGCGCGTGCCGTATCCGCTTTCAGCAACCGCGTCAGTCCCGCCTCCTACACCCACCCCACGCGCGAGTACGTGACCTCACGGTGGCTCGACGCGCTGGCGCACGGTGCCCTCGTCGTTGGAACGCGCCCTCGTGAGGAAGGCAGCGACACTCTGCTGTGGGATGACGCCGTCATCGACATCGACGCCCGGGACCCGGGCACCGGTCTTGATGAAGTCGCCACGTTGCTGCGTACGTGGACACCGAGGACGGCCGAGCAGATCCAGAGAGAGGCTCTCACTCGCCTTGACTGGCGGTGGAGGATAGAGAAGGCGGCCCAGATCCTGGAGACTTCATCTCCGGTGCTGGACGGAGAGATCGATCAACTGCGCCAGTACATCGCTCACGACGGATGACGACGGCCGCGACCGCTGCCCGGTCGTGATTCCAGCGCCCCTCACGGCTGCGCTGAAGACTCATTCCTCAGCTCACGTCGTAGCCGAGCATGTTGAGCTCGGCGGCGTGCTCCTGCACGT
>CALEXZ010000103.1 GCA_937926195.1 uncultured Actinomyces sp. | reverse complement strand
GGGTTCTCCCCACCTGTGTGCAGACCTGTGGAGAACTACCTTGTTGTCATTCCACATGTGTGTCCACAGGTGTGGATCACTGACATCGATGTGCTTCCCCAGAACCCACAAGCGGGTGAAAACCTGTGGATAACCGTTCAGTCCGGTCCCCGGAGGATGTGGACGCTCAGGCCACGGACCACCGCACAGCACACGGCCCCGCCCACGATGGGCGGGGCCGTGTGGTCGGCGCGGGAGAGTCAGCTGACGAGGGCCTTGATCCACACCGCGGCCGCCAGCAGGACGGCGATGAGGACGGGGCCCCACAGGCCCACCGCCCGCCGTCGTTCGCGCGGGGCCCAGGCGAACAGGGCGGCGAGGGCACCGCCCGTGAGCAGCCCACCCAGGTGCCCCTGCCAGGAGATTGACGCCGCCATGAAGGAGATGACGAGGTTGACACCCAGCAGGCCAAGGATCGCCGAGGTGTCACGCCCGAAACGTCGCTGAATGACGAACACCGCGGCAAAGAGCCCGAAGACGGCGCCGGAGGCGCCCACCGTCCCGGTCAGCCAGGACATGTCCGACGGCGAGGCCAGGACGTAGACCATGACCGAGCCACCCAGTGCGCTCAGTGTGTACAGCGCCCCGAAGCGCCAGCGGCCCAGCAGCGGTTCCAGCATCGTGCCCGTCACCCACAGGGCCCACATGTTGAAGGCCAGGTGCATGACGCCAGAGTGCAGGAAGGCTGTGGACAGGAAGCGCCACGGCTCGCTCAGCGCCACCACCGGGGAGAAGAGCAGGGCAGAGGTCACGGACGGCAGCACATGCTGGGCCATGAAGGCGAGGACACAGGCACCGACGAGCAGCCTCGTCAGCGCCGCGTCCGCGACCATGCCTCCGCCCAGCATCGTGCGCGGGGCGCGACGTGAGGCCTGGGCTGAGCGCACGCAGTCGACGCAGTGCACGCCCACGGCCCCGGGGACCTGGCAGCTGGGGCACGCCGGCCGGTCGCAGCGCTGGCAACGCACGTAGGAGACGCGGTCGGGGTGCCTCGGACACACCGGGGGCGCGTCGGCCGAGGGGGTCTCGGCGGGGAACTGGCTCATGGATGCTCCTCGTGGGGACGGGGGCCGGGCACGCCGACGCCGTCGGACGCAACGGTCCGACGGCGTCGCAGGGGCTCACGCCCCCGGGGACTGAAAGAGGTCACACGCTCACTTGGTGACGGAGACCGAGGTGATGACGACGTCCTCCAGCGGACGGTCGCGCTGGTCGGTGCCGACGGCGCTGATGGCGTCGACCACCTGGCGGGAGGCGTCGTCGGCCACCGCGCCGAAAATCGTGTGCTTGCCCTGCAGCCACTCGGTCGGCGCCGTCGTGATGAAGAACTGCGAGCCGTTGGTGCCCTTGCCCATGCGGCGGCCGGCGTTGGCCATGGCCAGCACATAGGGGCCGGAGAAAGTGAGGGAGGCGTCGATCTCGTCATCGAAGACGTAGCCGGGCCCGCCGGTGCCCGTTCCCAGGGGGTCGCCGCCCTGGATCATGAAGCCAGGAATGACGCGGTGGAAGATGACACCGTCGTACAGGGGAGCGGTGGACTCCTCGCCGGTGCGCGGATCGGTCCAGGACTTCTCACCGGTGGCCAGACCGACGAAGTTGGAGACGGTCTCAGGTGCCTGCTCAGGGAAGAGCTCAAGGCGGATGTCACCAAGGGTGGTGTGCAGTGTGGCTTCCATGAGGGTCATCGTCCCACGCCACACGCCCGTGGTCTCGGGAGGCCAGAAAGGTGCTCGCGCATTTCACCGCAGGCAAAACCTGACAGGACGATCCGCCGCATCATCAGGCGACGCACAGGATGTGGTGAGACTATGTGAGTTAGGGCATGGCCGCGCACCCGCCCGGACCGACTGCACCGACCCGCACGAGGAGGAGCCCATGGCGCTCACCAAGCACGAGATCACCTTTGACACCGACCAGATCCGCAGCGAGGTCGCCGCGTTGGCCGAGTCCCTCGGCGAGCGCGCCGAGCGTGTCGCCGGACGCGCCGCGGAGTGGGTCGCCCCCACCGTCGACCGCGCCCGCACGAGTGCCGACCGCCTCGCCAAGGAGGCAGCCGGTGCCGCCAAGGAGGCGCAGCAGCGCATCGAGGTCCTCAGCGAGGACACCCGCCTGCGGGCCGAACGCGCCGCCTCGGCCGCCCGCACCGCCATTGAGGCTCCCGGTTCCGTGACGGAGCGTGCCCAGCGCGCTACCGTTGCGGCTGTGAACGCTGTACAGAAACCCGCCCCCCGCAAGTGCCGTCGCGCCCTCAAGACCCTGTGCTGGCTCACCGTCGCCGGTGTCGCCGCCGGGGCCGCCTACGTCGTCTGGCGCCGTAGCCAGCCGGTCGAGGACCCGTGGGCCGAGGAGTACTGGGCCGACTCCACCGACGACGTCGCCGAGGAGCCGGTCGAGGCCGCCGCCCAGTGACCCGCTGCTGTCGCGCTGACGGCAGCCCCGGATCTGCACGGCAGTGAGCCCCTGCGGGCGCACTGTCTCGTTGAGGGTGCCTCCGTCATGACGGAGGCACCCTCAATGTGTCCGGGGCCACTAACCTGGGGCCTATGACGACCCATGTCTTCTCACCCAGCCCCCTGCCCGCCCCGGCGGTCCGGCTCGTCCACGCCACCGCCGTCGAGGACCTGACGATCCCCCAGCTGGGATTCGGCACCTACAAGGTCGACGACGAGGAGGCGACGCGGGTCGTCAGCCAGGCCCTTGAGGTCGGCTACCGCCACATCGACACGGCTCAGATGTACGGCAACGAGGCGGGCGTCGGGCGCGCCCTGGCCGCCAGCGGCCTGCGCCGGGACGACCTCTTCGTCACCTCCAAGCTCAACAACCCCAACCACAGGCGTGCCGACGCCCTGCGTTCCTTCGACGAGACGATGGAGCGGCTCGGCCTGGAGGTCCTCGACCTCTTCCTCGTCCACTGGCCACTGGCCAGGTCCAGGGGCATCGACCTCGTCGAGACCTGGGAGACGATGGGTGAGATCCTCTCCACGGGCCGCGTGAGAGCCGTCGGCGTCTCCAACTTCGAGCCGAAGCACCTGCGCCGCATCATCGAGGCCACCGGCCTGACCCCGGCCGTCAACCAGATCGAGCTGCACCCCTACCTGCGCCAGGACGAGCTGCGTGCCCTGCACACCGAGCTCGGCATCGTCACCGAGTCCTGGTCACCGCTGGGCCGGGCCCGGGTCCTGGACGATCCGGAGCTCGCGCGTATTGCCGCCGAGCTCGCCGTCACCCCCGCCCAGGTCGTCATCCGCTGGCACCTGCAGCACGGGCTCGTCGTCATCCCCAAGACCACGCACGCCCAGCGCATGCGCACGAACGCGGACGTCTTCAGCTTCGAGCTGGACGCCGAGGCCATGGGGGCCGTCGACGCGCTCCACCGTGGCCTGCGCACCGGCTCCCACCCGGACCAGATGCAGCTGTGAGGCCGCCACGCGCTCACGCGCGCGGCCATGCTCACTTCCAGCGCAGCAGGCCCAGGAAGCCGAGGAGCATGACGGCGAAACCGATGTAGAGGTTGCCGTTGACCAGCCAGGTGGAGGCGTGGTTCTCGACGAAGTACGGCAGCGGGTAGCGGCCCTGGAACAGGTACGTGGTGACGACCCACAGCAGTCCGACGATCAAGAGTCCCACCATCGTGGGCGCGTACCACCGCGGAGAGGAGGTGTCCTTCACCTTCTGCGGGGTGCGCGAGACCCGGTTGGCGGCCGCCCGCGACTCCTCAAGACGTTCACGCTCAGCCGCGGCCTTGGCCGGGTTGCCGGAACGGCGGGGGTCGGTCTTCTTCTTGTCGGCCACGCCTGGCCTCCTCGTCTCATGGTCTCCACGGGTGCCGCGCTCTCACCGGTGGCCGTAGGGCAGCGCAGGTGGTGCGCACTAGCGCCCAGCCTAGGCCATCGGAGCCTGTGCCCCGCGCCGGGTAGTGTGCCCGACGACGCTCACCGCGCCGTCGCACGGCCTGGGGCGTGGGCACTAGTCGGCCCTACACTGGGCGGCGCTACCCAGTCAGGAGGCCCAGTGGACTCAGTGCACAGCACGTCCCCGTCGCGCGCACCGCGTCGCCACGCCCGTCGTCCCAGGCGCACCTGGTTCGACCGCCTGGTCGCAGGCGTGGGCGAGACCTTGATCACCGCGGGCCTCGTCGTCGCTCTCTTCCTCGTGTGGCAGCTGTGGTGGACCGGTATCGCCGCCAACGCCAGCGCCCAGGAGGTGCGCGAGAAGTTCGAGCAGACCCAGGTCACCTCACCGATGGTGGCGGGCCGGCGTCACACGGAGGACCCGCCTGTCGCCGCGGCCGTCGGCTACGGCGAGACGATCGGGATGCTCGTCGTGCCGGACTGGTACGGCGTGACGAACAACAACATGCCCATCATCGAGGGCACCGGCTCCGACGTCCTCGACCAGGCGGCCGCCGGGCACTACGAGAACACGCAGCAGGTCGGTGAGGTCGGCAACTTTGCCGTCGCCGGGCACCGACGCACCAACGGCAACTCCTTCCTGCGTATCGACATGCTCGAGCCCGGTGACGAGATCATCGTCGCCACTACGGACATCTGGTACGTCTACGTCGTCACCGGCCACGAGATCGTCGAGCCCCAGCAGGTCGAGGTCATCGCCCCCGTCCCCGGCGACCCGACGGCGGTCGCCACCGAGCGCACCCTGACGCTCACCACCTGCCACGGACTGACGACGGGCGAGTGGGGCAACGACCACCGCTGGATCACCCACGCCACCCTGTCCTACTGGATGCCCCGCTCGGAGGGCCGCCCAGAGTCGGTCCTCAACGACCCGGAGGTCAACTGATGTACGGATGGATCTGGAGGCACCTGCCCGGTCCCACCTGGCTCAAGGTCATCGAGGCGCTCGTGCTCACCGTGGCCGTTGTCCTCCTGCTCTTCGAGGTCGTCTTCCCCTGGGCGAACGAGACCTTCAACCTCTCCGGGGAGGCAACGGTCTGAGCACCCCCGCCATGACGTGAGAGCCGTGTGGGTGGCCCCATCAGGGGCCACCCACACGGCTCTTGTCTATCGACCTCGTGGTACCGACCGGGCCGGCGGCGCGACGTACCTCGCCGTCGGCCACCGACCCGGTGGCGGGATCAGTGGGACCCGCCGCCCTGCTGTGAGGACTGGGACGGCGTGTCCGGTTTCCTGCCGAGCGTCACCGTCACCTGCGTGTCCGGGGTGATGGTCGAGCCCGCTGCCGGCGTCACGTCGATGACGACGCCGTTCTCGCTCGGGTTCTGCGTGTCGCGGTACTGGAACACCACCCGGGTGAATCCCACCAGCGCGTCGCGCGCCTGCTCCTGCGTCATGCCACGCACGTCCGGGACGGGCAAGGAGGAAGCCTGCCCCGAGCCGATGACGATCGACACGGAGGTGCCCAGCTCGACCTGGGTCTGGGCGGCCGGGTCGGAGGACAGGACGAGGTCCTTGTGCTCGGCGTCCGAGTCGTCGGTCGTGACGTTGCCGATCTTGAGGCCGGCCTGCTCAAGCGCCCGGCGCGCCTCCTCCTGCGTCATGTCCGCCAGGTCCGGCACAGAGGTCTTGCCGGTGGAGACGACCAGGCTCACGGTGTCACCGCGCTGCATGGAGGTGCCCGCCACAGGGGTCGTGCGCACCACCTTGTCCTTCTCGACCTTCGGCGAGTCCTCCGAGGTCACCGTGCCGACCTTGAGGCCGGCCTGCTCAAGCGCCCGGCGCGCCTCGTCCTGCGTCATGCCCGACACGTCGGGGATGGCCACCATGGCGGAGCCGGCGGAGAAGTGCACCGTGATCTGCGTGCCGACGAGCGCGGAGGTGCCCGCACCCGGCTCGGAGGAGACGGCCTGCCCGGCAGCGACGGTGTCGGAGGCGACGTCGGAGCCCTTGACGAAGACGAGCCTGGCCGCCTCGATGGCGGCCCGCGCCTCGGCCTCGGTCATGCCCGAGACGTCGGGGACCTGCGTGGCCGTCTGGGTGCTTGTCGGCTGCGGTCTGCTGTCGCCCGTCCCGTTGATCATGGCCAGTCCCAGACCGATGCCGGCACCCACGAGCAGGAGCACGACGAGGGCCCACACCCACCAGCGCGACGAACGCTTCTGCTCCTTGGGCTCCTCCTCGGACTCGGCGAACGGAGGCACGGGAGCCGGGGCCGGTGCCGGGGCCGGAGCGGGGCTTGGCGCGGCGGCCGGGGCCAGGACCGTGGTCTGGGCCGTCCACGTGTCCACCGCGGGTGCGAGCACCGCGGTTCCCTGGACGGCGGCCAGCAGGTCCTGACGCATGTGCGCCGCGTCCTCGTAGCGGTCGTCACGGCTCTTTGCCAGCGACTTGAGCACCACCCGGTCCAGGGACTCGGGCACGTCCGCCGCGATGGACGACGGAGGGCGCGGGATCTCCCGCACGTGCTGGTAGGCGACGGCGACCGCCGAGTCCCCGACGAAGGGCGGCTGGCCCGTGAGCAGCTCGTAGAGCAGGCAGCCCGCGGAGTACAGGTCCGAGCGCGAGTCGACGGTCTCACCGCGCGCCTGCTCGGGGGACAGGTACTGCGCGGTGCCGACGACGGCGTGCGTCTGGGTCACCGTGGCCGAGGAGTCCTCGATGGCGCGGGCGATGCCGAAGTCCATGACCTTCACCGCGCCGGTGGAGGTGAGCATGATGTTGCCGGGCTTGATGTCGCGGTGGATGATGCCCGCGCGGTGGGAGTACTCCAGGGCGTCGAGCACCCCGGTGACGATCTCCACGGCCTCGGGGATCGGCACGGCCTCGCCCTCGCCGAGCAGCTCGCGCACCGTGTGCCCCTCGACGTACTCCATGACGATGTACGGCACGGTGCTCACCGACCCGTCGGGGCTGATGAGCTCCTCCTCACCGGAGTCGTAGACGGCGACGATGGAGGGGTGGTTGAGGGCGGCGGCACTCGTGGCCTCGCGGCGGAAACGCGCCTGGAAGGTGGGGTCCCCAGCGATGTCGGAGCGCAGGAGCTTGACGGCGATGATCCGTGCCAGGCGCGTGTCGTAGCCGAGGTGGACCTCGGCCATGCCACCACGGCCGATGAGCTCGCGGATCTCGTAACGACCTGCGAGGACCTGGGGGTGCTGTCCGGTCACAGTGCCTCCTTCGGTGGGGTTGCGGGCGTGAGGACGCCGTCGCCCGGGACTGTCTGCGCTTGCGCAAGGGTACCTAGGCACAGCGCCAGCACGAGCGTGGCGACGACGGTGAGCACGATCCATGACCACGTCGACTCGCGCAGCCCCAGCAGCCCGCGGTCGGTGGAGTGCCGCCCGGGGGTGCCGACGGCCGCCGGGTCGACGACCGTGAGGATGCGCTCAAGCGCCGGGATCGTGCGGGTCCCGGTGCGCGCGCGTGAACGGCGGGCCGAGGACGCGGCGGCGGAGCGTCGTCGCGCCAGACGTGTGGGGGGCGTGGTCGCAGGTGCGGCGTTGGTCTCATCCCGCACCTCGACGACGCGGCCGATGGCCGACCAGGTGGGAGCCTCCTGCGGGTCCCAGGACTCGGGCGGAAGGTTGATGACGATCCGGTCGAGGCGCCGCGCGACCTCCCGGGCCGAGGTCGGACGGGAGGCCGGCTTCTTCTCCAACAGCTCCATGATGATCTCGCGCACCTCAGGGGGCACGACCTCGGGCATCGGCGGGACCGGCTCGTTGACGTGCGCGAAGGCGATATCCACCTGGGTGCTGCCAGTGAAGGGACGTCGCCCCACGAGCGCCTCGTAGCCGATGATCCCCAGCGCGTACAGGTCCCCGGCAGGCGTGGCCATGTTGCCCATCGCCTGCTCGGGCGGCAGGTACTGGGCGGTGCCCATGACCATGCCGGCGGCCGTGAGGGGACGCTGGTGCACGCCCATGGAGATGCCGAAGTCCGTGAGCTTGGCCAGGCCCTCACGGTTGATGAGGATGTTGGAGGGCTTGACGTCACGGTGGACGACGCCGGAGTCGTGCACCACCTGGAGGGCGCGCGCCACCTGGGCCAGGACCGGCAGGATGTCGGCGGGCTGCATCGTGCCCTGCTCGGTGATGATGTCGGACAGGGCGCGGCCCCGGACGAGCTCCATGATGATCCACCCGGAGCCGTCGCGCTCCCCGGAGTCGAGGACGACGGCGAGGTTCGGGTGGCGCAGGCCGCGAGAGTTGCGGGCCTCCGCCCTCAGGCGCGAGAGGAAGAGCTCGTCGCCGGTGAGCTCGTGACGAAGGATCTTCGCCGCCACCGCCCGGCCCGAGCGCAGGTCCGTGGCCTTCCACACCTCGCCCATGCCGCCGACCGCGATGCGCTCGACGAGCTGGTAGCGGCCCTGGAGCTCCAGACCGACCTCAGGTCTCACTGGTCGACCGCCGCGTCAATGACGGCTGCCGCGATCGGACCTGCCTCCGAGCCACCGGTCCCGGTGCCCGCGGTCTGCTCCCCGCCGTCAAGGACGACGGCGAGCGCAACGGTCGGGTTCTCCGGGTCCGTGCCCGCGAAGCCGATGAACCAGGTGATCGGGCCGCCCTCCTCGGAGCCGGTCTCCGCCGTGCCGGTCTTGCCGAAGACGGACACGCCCGCCACCTGGGCGCGGGTGCCGGTGCCCTGGCTCACGGCCTGAGCCATGAGGGAGGTGAGCGTCGAGGCCGTCGCCGGGTCGATGGGGGTGCGGGCCACGGTGGGCGTCGTCGTGTCCACGACGTTGAGGTCCGAGTCGAGGGTGCGGGCCACGAGGTAGGGGGCCATCTGCTCGCCGTCGTTGGCGATCGTGGCCGCGACCATCGCCATCATCAGGGGCGTTGCGCGCACCGAGGCCTGGCCGATGCCCGCCATGGCGGTCTGTGCGGCGTCAGAGTTGGCGGGGTACACCGAGGGCGTCACCCCCAGGGGGATCGTCATGCGCTCCCCGAAGCCCCAGGCCTGGGCCTCGTCGGCCAGGGCCTGGTCGCCCAGGTCGATGGCCATCTGGGCGAAGGGGGTGTTGCAGGACTCGGCGAAGGCGTAGGCGACTGTCACCGTCCCGTTGCCGCAGGACTCCCCCGCGTAGTTCGTCAGCTGGTGGTTCGTGCCCGGCAGCGTGATGCTGTCGGGGGCGGAGACCTGGGTGTCGGGCGTGAGCGCGCCCGCGCGCAGGGCCGCCGCCACCGTGATGATCTTGAAGGTGGAGCCCGGCGGGTACAGGTCGCCGGCGATGGCCCGGTTGGCCAGCGGCTTGCTCTCGTCCGCCTCAAGCGCGGCCAGGGCCGCCTGGGCGGCCTCGGCGTCGTGCGTGGCCAGCGTGTTGGCGTCGTAGGACGGCGAGGACACCATCGCGAGCACCGCGCCCGTGGCGGGGTCCAGGGCGACGACGGAGCCGCGGCGACCACCCAGGGCGTCCCAGGCGGCCTGCTGGATCTGGGGGTCGATGGTCAGCTCGATGGCCCCGCCCGAGGTGGAGCCGCCGGTGACCAGGGCCTTGAGCCGCGAGGACAGCAGCGAGGGGTCGTCCCCGTTGAGCACGGAGTTCTCCGCCTGCTCCAGGCCCGTCATGGATGCGAAGACGGTCGAGAAGTGGCCGGTGACGTGGGAGTACGACTGCCCGCCCGTGTAGACGCGCTGGAAGGCGTAGGCGTCGTCGACGGGGGTGGAGTCGGCGATGACTGTGCCGCCAACAATGATCTGGCCGCGGTCCGTACCGTACTGGGCGTAGATCGTGCGCGAGTTGCGCGGGTCAGTGACGAGCGTGCCCTGGTCGGAGGAGGCCTGCCACAGGGCCGGACGGGCCAGGCCCTGGACGGAGGTGACGGAGGCGGCCAGCGCCAGGAACATGACGAGGACCAGGACGGTGACCTGTCGGATCTGACGGTTCATGCGGTCTCCTGTGTCCCTTGTGGGAGTGTCGGCACGACCGGCCGGTCCTCACCGGACTCCTCGGGGGTGGCGGCGTTGAGCACGGCACGACGGATCGACTCCGGGAGCTCGGCGGTGTCGATGATCTGCGGGGCGGCCACGGCCGGGCGGCGGGCGGCGTCGGACAGGCGCACGAGCAGCGCCAGGATGACCCAGTTGGCCACGAGGGAGGAGCCGCCGTAGGCCAGGAAGGGGGTGGTCAGACCGGTGAGCGGGATGAGGCGGGTGACGCCGCCGACGACGACGAAGACCTGCAGGGCGATGATGAAGGACAGGCCCACCGCCAGGAGCTTGCCGAAGCCGTCGCGCAGGCGCATGGCCGTGCTCAGCCCGCGCTGGACGAGCACGAGGTAGAGCATGAGGATCGCCAGCAGGCCCGTGAGCCCGAGCTCCTCACCCAGGGCCGCCACGATGAAGTCCGAGTTCGCGAAGGTGATGAGGTTCGGGTAGCCCTTGCCCCATCCCGAGCCCATGAGACCGCCCGAGGCCATGCCGAACAGCCCGGTGACCAGCTGCCACGAGCCGCCCACCATCTCGTAGACCTCGGGGTCCATGGCCTCGAGCCAGGCCGTCACACGCTGCTGCACGTGGGACAGGTGGGTCGCGGCGAACCAGGCGGCGGGCGTGAACAGCCCCGCACCGATGAGCAGCCAGGAGGGGCGGTCGGTCGCCACGTACAGGGTGACGACGAACAGTCCGAACAGCAGCAGGGAGGAGCCCAGGTCCCGCTGGGCCACGAGCACGAGGATGCTCACGCCCCACACGACCATGAGCGGACCCAGGTGGCGCGGGCGGGGCAGGTTGACGCCCAGGACGCGCCGACCCGCCAGCGCCAGGTTGTCCCGGTTGGACACGAGGAAGGAGGCGAAGAAGACCGCCAGGAGCACCTTCGTCAGCTCAGCCGGCTGGAAGGACATGGACCCCAGCCGGATCCAGATGCGGGCGCCGTTGACCTCGGCACCGAGCCCCGGGATGAAAGGCAGGACGAGGAAGAACAGGCCGCCCCACATTGCCCACCGGTCCCAGCGGCGCAGCACCCGGTGGTCACGCACGAGCAGCGCGAGGCAGAAGAGGACCACGCCCAGCGCTGTCCACACGGCCTGCTTCGTGGCGTAGTCGTGGGTCTGCTCCATACGCGCGTAGGACAGGTCGAGGCGGTGGATCATCGCCAAACCCAGGCCGTTGAGCAGAACGGCGACCGGCAGCAGCACCGGGTCCGCCCACGGGGCCGTGCGCCGCACCCACAGGTGGACGACGACGGCGGCGGCCACGAGGGAGCCCGCCAGCTGGGCGACCTCGGCGGGCTGGCTGCCCGTGCGGTTGACCGTGGTGAGTACGAAGCCGCCGACGCCCAGGGCCAGGGCGACGACGAGCAGGACGGCCTCCTCCCAGCGCCCGGAGGGGCGTCGGAAGGAGGGTGCGGCCACGGCGGCAGGTGCGGGCACGACAGGCATCACCGAGCCGTCGGGGACGCGCCGCCGACAGGAACCGGAGCGGACTCGCCGGCGGTGGCGCCGGCCTGTGACGGTGAGGGGGAGGGTGTGGCGTCCTGGCTCGAGTACCCGGCGACGGTCGTGGTGACGTAGTCGCGGGCGGCCTGGAGGGAGGGCTGGGAGACCGTCTCCTCCAGGCGATGACGCATGTGCTCGTCGAGGTCGGCCAGCGCCGGCTCGGAGTAGGTCTCCACCAGGTGCGAGAGGGTGAGCGGTCCGAGCTCCTGGGGGATCCCCTGGAAGATCGCGATCTTCCCGCCGGAGGTGGACACGTAGTACTGCGTCTGGGTCCAGCGGTAGCCGAGGATGACAGCGCCCGCGAGGGCGACGAGGAGCACGAGCGTGCCGAGCACGGCCCGGCGCCGTCGGGTGCGGCGCAGACGGGCGTGGGACTGGGCGAGCTCGGCGAGGGCCTTCTCCTCGGGGGTCGCCACCCGGTCCTCACTGCTCTCGTCGAGGCCCGCTACGAGGGCGGCGGCCTTCGCCGCGGGGGTCCGCGGGGCGGCGTCGGGGGCCGGGGGGATGCTGTGCTCGCGGTACCGGGCGGCCGAGCCGACGACCTGGGCCCCCGTCTGGGAGGGCTCGTCCGTGTCGACGACGTCGAAGACGATGGCCGTGATGTTGTCGGGGCCGCCGGCGCGCTCGGCAAGGTCGATGAGCTGCTCGGCGGCGACCTCCGGGTCCTCGACGCCGGTGAGGACCCCGGCGATCGTCTCAGCGGAGACCGGGCCGCACAGGCCGTCCGAGCACAGCAGCCACCGGTCGCCGGGGACGGCCTCACGGATCGACTCGTCGAGCTGGACGTCGCCCTCGGCGTCGCCCAGCACGCGCAGGAGCACGGAGCGCTGCGGGTGCTGGCGGGCCTGCTCGCGGGTGAGGCGCCCGGTCTCCACGAGGTACTCGACGAAGGTGTGGTCGGTCGTGACCTGGGTCAGCTCGCCGTCGCGCAGGAGGTAGGCGCGCGAGTCGCCGACGTGGACCATGGCGAGCTTGTTGCCGCTGCGCATGA
>CALEXZ010000102.1 GCA_937926195.1 uncultured Actinomyces sp. | reverse complement strand
CCATGCCGTCGGTGCGCGAGGGCTTGTAGTCGAAGTGGATGGGGCCCTCGTAGCGCGGACCCCCGCCCGGGAAGCCGTTGACGATGAGGTCGACGGTGAAGAAGGCGCTGAGCAGGTCGCCGTGGCCGAAGACGAGGTCCTGGTCGTACTTCAGGCCCTTCTGGCCGTTGAGGTCGATGTGGAAGAGCTTGCCCGCGTTGAGGGCCTGGGCGATGCCGTGGGTGTAGTTGAGGTTCGCCATCTGCTCGTGGCCGACCTCGGGGTTGAGGCCGACGACGTCGCCGTTGTCGAGCTCGGCGATGAGGGCCAGGGCGTGGCCGACGGTGGGCAGGAAGATGTCGCCGCGGGGCTCGTTGGGCTTGGGCTCGAGGCCGATCCTGAGGTCGTAGCCCTTGTCCTTGATGTACTGGGCGACGGTGTCCAGGCCCTCCTTGTAACGGTCCATGGCCGCGTTGAGGTCCTTGGAGGAGTCGTACTCGGCACCCTCGCGCCCGCCCCACATGACGAAGGTCGTGGCGCCGAGCTCGGCGGCGAGGTCGACGTTGCGCAGCACCTTGCGCAGTCCGAAGCGGCGGATGGAGCGGTCGTTGTTGGTCAGGCCGCCGTCCTTGAAGATCGGGTGGGTGAAGGTGTTGGTCGTGACCATCTCGATGGTCAGGCCGGTGGCGTCACAGGTGTCCTTGACCTTGCGGACGATCTCGGCGCGCTCGGCGTCGGTGGCGTCGAAGGGGAAGACGTCGTTGTCGTGGAAGGTGATGCCCCAGGCCCCGAGCTCAGCGAGCTTCTCCGTGTACTCCCAGGGCTTGAGGGCGGCGCGGGTCCTGTCGCCGAAGGGGTCGGCCGCCAGCCAGCCGACCGTCCACAGACCGAACGAGAACCTGTCTTCCTTGGTGGGCTTACGGACCACGGTCGCTCCTCCTTGAGCTCGGTGCCCCGCGCGGGACACCCATTTGTTTGGTGGCGCAACTATGGCATATCGGTGAGGTAAGGTCAAGGCCGTGGTCACCAACTACTGGGCTCCGACGCCGACGTCGGTCTCCTCAGCCCTTACTCCCTCCCCATTGTCCCCGCCCCCACTGTCCTCGGCCCGCCAGTCGACGCTGCGCACGGCCAACCTCGCGCTCGTCGCCCATCATGTCCTGTCCTCCAGCGTGCCGATCTCCAGAGCCGACATCGCCGCCGCCACCGGCATGACCCGTTCGACGGCCTCACGGCTCGCTGACGACCTCGTCGACGCCGGCATCCTCGCCGAGCTGGCCCCCATCCCCTCGGCGGGGCCCGGGCGCCCGGCCGTCCCCCTCGCCCCGCCGCACGGCACCTTCGTCGCACTGGGCCTGGAGGTCAACATCACCCATCTGGCGGTGCGCGCCGTCGACCTGTCCGGCGAGCTGCTCGCCGAGAGGATCGTCCTCGACGACTTCACCCGCTCGGACCCCGCCGTCGTGCTTGAGCGCCTGTCGCGCCTGCTGGCCGACGTCCTCGCGCTCGGCGCCGTCGGCCGGGCCCGTCTCGTGGGCGCGGCGCTGGCGCTGCCCGGACTCGTGAGCGACGGCGTCCTGCTGCGCGCCCCCAACCTCGGCTGGTCCGACGTGCGTCCCGCCGACTACCTCGCCCCGGTGCTCGCCCCCGCGCGCCTGGGCCTGCTCGTGGGCAACGAGGCGAACTTCGGCGCCCTCACGGTGGGGCGCGAGCGCCCCACCTCCGCCTACCAGTACCCCTCCTTCATCTACCTCTCCGGGGAGAACGGCATCGGCGCCGGGATCGTGCGCGAGGGGCGGGTCATCCTGGGAGCCTCGGGCTTCGCCGGGGAGATCGGGCACGTACAGGTCGACCCGGCGGGCCCCCTGTGCACCTGCGGCAACGACGGCTGCCTGGAGTGCTACGCGGGCCGCCGCAACATCCTGCGGGCAGCGGGGCTCAGCGACAAGGACTCCCCCGAGACGCTCGTGGCCGCCTACGAGGCCGGCGAGGCGCAGGCGGTCGCCGCCATCGAGGCGGCGGCGCACGCGCTGGGCGCCGGGCTGGGCGCCGCCATCAACCTGCTCGACATCCCCGTCGTCGTCCTGGGCGGGCACCTGGCCCCCCTCACCGGCGTCCTCAGGCCGCTGCTGGCCGAGGAGCTGGGCCGCCGCGTCCTGGCCGCCTCCTGGTCCGTGCCCGAGGTCGTGCAGGCCGACGCCGACCAGATCCCCGGGGCGACCGGCGCCGCCTGGGCGCTGCTCGCGCAGGTCGTCGCCGACCCCGTCGCCTGGATGCGCACCGCCTGAGCCCGGACCGAGCTCCGGCTGGGCGCCGACCGACCTCGGCGCCCAGCCGGAGCACGGCCCGGGCAGGGGCCTCTCACACCCCGATGTCGGCGCCCTCGCGGCGGAAGGCCGGGATGTACTCGTGGGGCGCGTCGACGCTCACCGTCCGGCCGCCGTCGTAGACCTCGCCCGTGTGGATCTCGACCCAGCGCGCCCCCGCCGGCAGGTAGGCCGAGGTGCGCGTGACCCCGGGCTCGGTCACCGGGACGACGAGCAGGTCGCTCCCCAGCAGGAACTCGTCCTCGACGTCCCAGCAGCGCTCGTCCTCGGGGAACTCCAGGAACAGCGAGCGCATGGCGGGGGTGCCGTGCTCGGCGGCCTCCTGCATGACCCGGCCGATGTAGGGGCGCAGGCGCTCGCGCAGGGCCATGTGCTCGCGCGAGACCTCCAGGCAGCGCTCCCCGTAGCTCCAGACCTCGTTGGGGCCCCCGCTCAGCGGTGAGCCGAGCTCGCCGCGCGGGTCGCGGTGCCCGTGGAGGCGGAACAGCGGGCAGTAGGCCCCGAAGGCGAACCAGCGCGCGTACAGCTCGCGGTAGGCCTCGTCGGAGGGGTCGCCGCCGTGGAAGCCGCCGATGTCGCTCGTCCACCAGGGGATGCCGGACATGCCGATGCTCAGCCCGGCCCGGATCTGGCGTGCCAGCGAGTCCCAGGTCGGGGGGATGTCCCCGGACCAGACGGCCGCGCCGTACCTGGCCTGCCCGGCCCATGCGGACCGGCACAGCAGCACCGTGGGCGACTCGCCCTCAGCAGCCATGCCCTCGGAGAAGGTCCGGGCGTTGTCACGCGGGTAGGTGTTGGCGACCGCGGCGCCCGGCCCCGAGTAGAAGGACAGGTTCTTGGGGTGGCCGGGGTTGAGCTCGGGCTCGCAGGCGTCGAGCCACCACACCCTCACCCCCAGGTCGTAGTAGTTGCGCTTGATGGTCCGCCACAGGTAGTCCCGCGCCCGCGGGTTGGTCGGGTCGTAGAAGGCGACCGGCAGGTCCCGCGGCATCTTCTTGTCGTGGATGGCCTGATGGAACTCCACGCCCTGGTCCGTGCCGACGAGCAGGCCCCGGCTCACCATCTCGTCGTAGTTGCTCGACAGCGGTGAGATCGTCGGCCAGACGGAGACCATAAGGCGCACCCCGAGCTCGTCGAGCTCGGCCATCATCGCCGCCGGGTCCGGGTACTCCTGCGGGTCGAAGGTGTAGTCGCCCATGGCGGTCCAGTGGAAGAAGTCGGTGACGATGACCGACAGCGGCAGCCCCCGGCGCCGGTGCTCGCGGGCGACCTCCAGGATCTCCTCCTGGCCCAGGTAGCGCAGCTTGCACTGCCAGAAGCCCGAGGCCCACTCGGGCAGCTGGGGCGGGTGGCCGACGGCGTCGGCGTAGCTCGCCAGGATGTCACGGGGCGTGTCCCCGGCGGTCACCCAGTAGTCGAGGGCGGGGGCGGCGTCGGCCACCCACCGGGTCGCGTTGTCGGCCAGCTCGACACGGCCGACGGCGGGGTTGTTCCACAGGAACCCGTATCCGCGGCTGGACAGGTAGAAGGGGATGGACACCTCGGTGTTGCGCTGGATGAGGTCGACCACCAGCCCCTTGTGGTCGAGACGGCCGTGCTGGTGCTGGCCCAGGCCGTAGACGCGCTCGCCCTCGTAGGCCTTGAACTGCTGGTGGATCTCGTACAGGCCCGAGCGCTGCCCGTAGAAGACGCGCGCGCCCGGCCACCAGAAGTGCTCGCGCTGCTCGGCAAGCAGCTCGCTGCCGTCGGAGGTGCGCAGGAAGCGGAGCATGACGGTCGGCTTGCCGTCGCCCGCGTCGGTCCACGCCTCGACCGTCAGGCCGCCGGCGACCAGGCGCAGGGTGCCGTCGTCGGTCTCGCTCACCGCGGCCGGGCCCAGCCCCGCAGGCCGCTCCTCCAGGGCCCCGACGTCGGAGGCGGGGATCTGGTGCTGGGCGGCGCGCACGCGCACGGAGCTGCGCCCCCACTGCTCGATCCTGAGCACCTCGTGCGCGTGCCGGATCTCGACCCCGTCGGGGATCTCTATGTATTCCATCAAGACAGGCTCCTTTGCTCCTGACAGGGGTGTGGATGATGTCGACGTGCCGTGGCCGCCCGGCCCGGGGCGCGGGTGCCTGGCTCAGGCCTTGACGGCCCCGCCGGTGGCTCCCGCCGCCACGTACTTCTGGGCCACGACGAGCAGCACCGCCGCGGGCAGCGAGGCCATCGTCGCCGTCGCCATGACGGAACCCCAGTCCGCGACGTAGCCGCCGATGAACTGGTAGATGCCCAGGGTCACCGGCTTGGCCTCAGAGCTTGAGCTCAGGGTGAGGGCGAACAAGAAGTCGCTCCAGGCGAAGAGGAAGCTGAACAGGGCGGCGGTGATGAGCGCGTTGCGGCTCAGCGGCAGCACGATCGAGAAGAAGGTGCGCAGGCGCCCGGCACCGTCGACCCTGGCCGCCTCCAGCAGCGACACGGGGATGGCCCGCATGAAGGCCTGGATGATGAGGATGGAGAAGGGGATGCCCAGGGCGGAGTCGGCGAGGACGAGCCCCAGGGTCGTGTTGAGCACCCCCAGGTCGTTGTAGGCGCTGTACAGCGCGTTGGCGATGACGATGCCGGGGATCATCTGGCTCAGCAGCAGGGCGAACATGACCGCCCCGGTGCCCCGGACGCGCAAAAGCGACAGCGCGTAGGCGGCCGGGGTGGCGACGGCGAGGCTGACGAGGACGGCCCCGAGGGCCACGACGAGGCTCCTGGCGAGGTTGGCGCCCTGGCTGGCGACGGCGTTGCGGTAGCCCTCCAGGCTCGCTCTCACCGGGAACCAGTCGAGGTCGACGGTCGCCACTCCGGGCTGGAGGGAGGCGTTGACCATCCAGTAGACCGGGAACAGCATGAGGGCGAGGAACACCAGTCCCAGGAGCGTGTGGACCGGGCGGTGCAGGCGGGTGCGCTTCATGTCCGTCACTCTCCCTGCCCGGCGCGGCTCGTCCTGAGATAGACCAGGGCGAAGACGAGGGAGATGACGACGAGGATGTTGCCCAGCGCCGCCCCCTGCCCGAACTCGAAGTTGGCAAAGGACAGCTTGTAGGACTGGGTCGCGAGGGTGACGGTGGCGTTGGCCGGGCCGCCGTCGGTCAGGCCGAGGATGATGTCGAGCGCCTTGAGGGTGTAGACGACGCCCAGCACCAGCACGACGCCGACGACGGGGCGCAGCAGCGGCCAGGTGACGTGGAGGAAGGCCCTCCAGCCGACGGCGCCGTCGAGCGCGGCGGCCTCGTAGAGCTCGTCGGGGATGTCTTGCAGGCCGCTGTAGAGGATTGTCATGTTGAAGGGGATGCCCAGCCAGATGTTGACGATGACGACAGCGACGAGGGCCACGTTCGGGCTCGTGAGCCAGGGCACGTGGCCGACGCCCACGACGCCGAGGACCTCGTTGATGACGCCGCTGTCCTGGTCCAGCATCCACTTCCAGATGGCGCTGGAGACGATCATCGGCAGCAGCCACGGCAGCAGCATGAGCGAGCGCAGGACCCCGCTGAGGGGGAACCTGTTCTTGAAGAACACGGCCAGCGCCAGGCCGATGGTGAACTGGCCGAGGATCGAGCCGACGGTGAACAGGAGGGTGTTGAGCATCGCCGTGCTGAACACCGAGGAGCGCACCACCGCGACGTAGTTGTCGAGACCGACCCAGGGGGCCTCGCCGGTGTAGAAGGTCCTGGTGGTGTACTCCTGGAGGCTCATCGTCACGTTCTTGACCACGGGGTAGCCGAAGAACAGTAGGAGGAAGGCCAGTGCCGGGGCGAGGAAGGCCCATGTGGCCAGCTCCTCCTTGCGCCGTGCGGCCCGGCGGGCGGGCGTCTGGGGTGCCGGGGTCATCATCACGCTCCTTGCGACCCGCGGCGCCCGGGCTCAAGCGGCACCGGGCGCTGCGACGTCGGACTCAGGACAGGAAGTCCGCCTTGGCGGTCTCCAGGGCCGCCAGGGGCTGCGCCTGGCCGGTGAGCGCGGACTGGACGGCGTTGTAGAGGGCCTCGGCGGTCTTGGGCCAGTTCTCACCGAGCAGGGCGGTGCGCGAGCGGCCGTTGTTGACGGCGGTGACGAGGGAGTCCATCTGCGGCAGCGCGGCCACGTAGTCGGCGTCGACGGCCTTCTTCGTCGGGATCGTGTAGCGCTGGGTGTTGAGGTCGAGGATCGAGTCGTCGCTGAGCAGGTTGGTCAGGACCTCCATGGCCTTGGCCTGGCGCGCGGCGTCGCCGGTCTGGGGAATCGACCACAGCTCGCCGCCCAGCGGTGAGACGGAGGTGTCTCCGGCCTTGGGCGCGGGGATCTCGGCCACCGCCCAGTTGACGTCCGAGCGATCGAAGGTGGTGGTCAGCCACGGCCCGTCGATGACCATGGCCGCCTTGCCGGAGGTGAACTGCTCGCCGACCTCGGCCTGGTTCCAGTTGAGCACGCTCTGGGAGGCCCAGCCGTTGCTCACGAGGTCGACCCACAGCTGGAGCGCGTCGGCGGCCTTCTGGGTGGCGATGTCGGTCTCGTCGGCGCCGGCGGACCAGAAGAAGGGCAGGAACTGCCAGGAGCCCTCGTAGGAGGCCTTGGCACAGAAGGCGATGCCGTAGCGCTCACCGCTGGTGAGGGTCTGGGCGGCGGTCCTCAGCTCGTCCCAGGTGGTGGGCACCGCGAGGCCGGCCTCGGTGAAGGCGTCCTGGTCGTAGTACAGGCCGAGCGTGTTGGCGCACGGGCCCATGGCGTAGAGCTCGCCGTCGTAGGTGCCCGCCCCCACGAAGCCGTCGATGAAGCCGTCGGCGGAGAAGCCCAGGCTCGACAGCGGGGCCAGCGCGCCGGTGGCGGCGATCTGCTGGAGGTCGGGGTTGTCGAGCATGAGCAGGTCGGGCAGCGTCTTCGACGAGCTCATCTGCAGCACCTTCTGGATGAGGGCCGTGCCCTGCACCGCCTCGCGCTTGATCGTCACCCCCGCCTTGTCGGCGGCGGCCTCGAGCGCCGTCTGGAAGATGCCCTTGTCGGGATCGTCGGCGTAGTAGTCGAGGACCGTCAGGGAGGTGACGTCCCCGGAGGAGCCGCCGGAGTCGGAGCCGCAGGCGGCGAGCGGGAGGGCGGCGGCAGCCAGGGCGGCTCCCTGCAGGGCGTGACGACGGGTGAGGGGGTGAGGGGAAGACGTGGACATGCGTTGCTCCATCTCTCGCCCCGGGGGGTCGGCCGTACGGGAGGGATACGTATGCGCACACGTATTCGTCGCATGCGCGCACGTATTCGTCACGCGGTCCCCGCCGGGGCGATGTTGCACTGGGATGACACCCAGCCTCTTCGCTGTGTGCCGTGCAACAAACGTATCGTTGTGGGGTACGCCCCGCAAGAGGGTCTTCCGACCTCCATCTCGACCAGCCGGAGGCAGCAGGTGTCTTCCTACCCAACCAGCCGGGACGTGGCAGCGGCCGCAGGTGTCTCCCAGTCCACCGTCTCCTACGTGCTCAGCGGCAAGCGCTTCGTCGCCCCCGACACGGAGGCCCGCGTCATCGCGGCGATGGAGGAGCTCGGCTACCAGCCCCATGCCAGCGCCCGCGCCCTGCGCAGCCGCCGCAGCGGCGTCCTGGGGCTCGTGGTCCCGTACCACGACTACATCGACATGCCCAAGCAATACCGCTACATCGTGTCCCTCGCCAGGCAGTGCCGCCACCACGGCTACGAGCTGCTCATCAGCAACAGCGAGGAGGGCGCCGACAGCATGCGTCGCCTCATCGACTCCGCCCAGTGCGAGGGACTCATCGTCATGGACGTGCTTGAGCAGGACCCCCGGGTCGACACGGCCCGTCGCTCCCGCATTCCCTCGGTCTTCATCGGTCTGAGCGCCGACTGCGAGGGCGTCACCGCCATCGACACGGACTTCGAGGAGATCGCGCGCCAGTGTGTCACCCACCTGCTGGACCTCCCCCACTCCCGGGCAGCGGTCATCGGCCCCTCCTCCGAGCACGTCCGGTCGATGGGCTTCCTGCGTCGCTTCGACACCGCGCTCCACGAGGCCGCCCGGGGCAGGATGGAGCTGACGAGGGTCGACGTCGCCCGCGGGTACCTGGCGATGCGGGCGGGGCTGGAGGGCCTGCTCGCCACCGGGACACCGCCCGAGGCCTACGTCGTCGCGCCGGGGGTGTCAGGGGAGGACGCCGTCATCGCGCTCATGATGCTCGGCATCCGGCCGGGCACCGACGTCTCCCTCATCGGCGCCAGCGGTCCCGACGAGTCCTCGCACGCCCCGCTGGACTACGCTTACTACGACGCCGACGTCGCGGCGGTGACCCGGGAGGCCCTGGAGCTGCTGTCGGCGAAGCTGCGCCCGGGCGCGAGCGCGGAGCACGAGGTACGCCGGGTGCCCCCGGTCTTTCACCGGGGCGAGTCCCTGCGTGCGCGCGTCGTGCCCTGAGGCCCCGGGAGGCGACCCCGCAGGAGG
>CALEXZ010000101.1 GCA_937926195.1 uncultured Actinomyces sp. | reverse complement strand
CCCGAACGCGCCCGCCGCGCCCGCCGGCGGCGGGGCGGCGGGCACCGGGCAGAGCACGGCGGCGGGCGCCGGCGACGGGCAAGGCCCAGGACGGGGTCCGAAGGGGACCTAGCCCGGGGCCCCCAGGCCGCCGCGCCCCACGAGGTTGATGCGGTGCATCTGCTCGGGGCGCAGGCCGCGCACCCGCCGCGTGAGCGACTCGGCGGCCTCGTTGACCGTCTCCAGGGGATCGGGCAGGTCGAGGGGCGCGGTGGCCGGCGAGTCCAGGCGCAGGCTCTCCCAGGTCACCGAGAAGTCGGCGCCCACGTCCAGGCAGGCCGCCACGAAGGCGCCGCGCAGGGCGGCGCGCGTGGCCGGGGGTGTGCGGCGGGCGTCCTCGACCTCCTGGGGCTCGCACAGGCGCGTCATGGCCCCCTGGGCGGTCAGGCGCGGGCTCAGCCCGGTCTCGGTGTTGAGGTCGTGGTAGGCCAGGTCGACCCGCGCGCGCAGGGCCTCCAGCGCCTGGCCGCACAGCTGGGGGTGGCGCTCGCGCTGGGCGCGCATGAGACGCCGCTTGACGGCCCAGTCGATCTCGGTGTCGATGGCGCTGGCGTCACGGTGGCGCAGCGCGGAGACGACGCGGGGGGCCAGGTCCTCCACCAGGTGCTCGGCGCCGCGCAGGAACTCTGGCACCCCGGCCTCGTGCAGGTAGTCGCTCATCCGCTCCAGGAAGGCCTCCTGGACGTCGACGGCGCTCAGGCGCCGCCCGTCGCCGGTGACGGCGGGGACGTCCCCCCAGGCGCTGTCCCCCAGCGCGGACAGGGTGGCCAGCGGGTCGGCCAGGACGAGGTCGGTGAAGTCCCAGCCGGCCTCGAGGGCGTCCAGGAGCAGGAGGGTGAGGGCGCTGCGCAGGCCGGTCATGGGCTCGGCCATGGCGGTGTCGGCGCAGGTGACGTGCAGGCGGCGCAGGCGGGTGGCGTCGGCGTGGGGCTCGTCGCGGGTGTTGATGAGGGCGCGCTCGCCGGTGGTGTCGGCGGAGGTGAGGGACCTCAGGTGCGGCGCGCGCGGCGACAGGCCCCAGCAGGCCTCCTCGTCCTGCGGCCCCTGGGCCTGCAGGGCGCTGGCGTCGGCACCGGGCCGCAGCGGTCTGCCGGAGCCGACCAGCACGGGGCGGGTGGCCAGGAAGGAGGTGAGGACCGCCATGGTGGCCTCAGAGCGTCCGGAGCCGCCCTCCTCGGTCCTGCTCCCGTCACCGATGAGGTGACGGGGCACGGAGTAGCTCTCGTGGCAGCCGTAGGTGTTGCCGACGGAGTCGGTGTTGTTGGCCAGCAGGTGGAAGCGGGCGCGGATCCCCCTGCGGGCCAGGCCCGCGGCGGCCTGCTGCGCCATGGAGGCCAGGATCGCGCGCCCGGCCTGGTCCTGGGCGACGAGGTCGCGCACGCGCACGCACTCGGCGGTGGCGTACTCGGGGTGGGAGCCGATGTCGAGGTAGAGGCGCCCGCCGTTGGGCAGGAACAGGTTGGTGCTGCGGTAGCCGATCGGGCGGTGGCGGAAGATGAGCGCGGCCGCCTGCTCGACGTCCGGCAGGTCGGTGCTCGCGGGCTGCGGCGGCCCGGCGGGAGCGCACAGGACACCGAACTCGGTCTCCAGGCCGGTGACACGCGTCCCCGGGACGCTGGTGCTCACTGGCCGCCCTTCTGCACGAAGCCCCGCACGAACTCCTGCGCGTCCACGGCCAGGACGTCGTCGATCATGTCCAGGACCGAGTCCAGCCCCTGGCCGCGTGCGGGCCCGGCAGGCGGGGGCGTGGGGTCCTCGTCGGGAGCGGGAGGGTCGTCCTGACGGCTGCGGGACGGCTGGGCGAACTCACTCATGTCTGCTCTCCTGACGGGGTGGCGGTACGGGTCGCGACCGCGGGGGGCGGCGCCAGGCGGTCGAGGGACTCGCCCGTGAGCCGGTTGAGGACCTCGACGACGTCGGGGGCGCCCTCAACGGCCGGTGACGCGCCGGTGCGGGTGAAGGACAGGGGGTCGGTCAGGGGCAGGCGGCGCTGGTCCTTCTCGCCGGTCTCCAGCACCATGGAGTGCCAGCCGGCAGCGACGACCTGCCCAGGAAAGGCGCCTACGAGCCTACCGCGCAGCCAGGCCCGGGTGGTGGCGGGCGGCTCACCCAGGGCGGCCTCCAGCAGCTGGTCGTCGAGCCCGCCCCGGGCGGCGGCGCCGGCGGGCACCCGCTCGGCCAGGCCCCGCCCGGCCGGGGAGAGCTCGGACCAGGCGAGGTCGACGGCGTGCAGGACGTCGCCCGCCCCGGGGTGGCGGCGTGCGGTGGCCTCCAGGAGACGCTGCTTGGCGACCCACTCCAGGTGCCCGGCGGGAGCGTGCGGGTCCGCCGGGTCGCCGTCGTGGGCGCGCAGCGCCTCGAGCTCGCGCAGCGAGGCCTGCCAGAAGGCGAGGACCGCGCCGGTCTCCGCCCCGTCGGTGTCGGCGCCGTCGGCCAGGGCGGCGAGGTCCGGGCCCAGGGGGTCGCCCGCCGGCGCCGGTGCGGGGCGTCCACGCTCCCCCAGGTGGCTGCGCACGGCGTCGAGGTAGTGCTCCAGGATCTCCAGGGCGCTCAGGCGCCGCCCGTCGGCGAGCTCGAGCGCACCGCGCAGGCGGGTGTCGCGGGAGACCTGGCGGGCCTGGGCCACGGGGTCGGCCAGGCGCAGGCGGCGCCAGGCCTCGGGGACGCCGTCGGCCAGGACCTGGAGCACGAGGGAGGTCATGCCGAGCTTGAGCCAGGTCATCGTGTCGAAGCAGCTGGCGTCCCCGGCCACCAGGTGCAGGCGCCGCCAGCGCTCGGGGTCGGCGTGGGGCTCGTCGCGGGTGTTGACCAGGGGCCGGTCCACCGTGGTCCCCAGGCCCACGACCTTCTCCAGGTAGTCGGCCCTCTGGCTGATCTGGAAGGTCGTGTCCGTCGAGACGGCGCCCGTGCCCACCCGGCCGGAGCCCACGAGCAGGGGGCGCACGACGAGCAGGGGCACGAGGGCCTGGGTGAGGTCGTCGAAGTCGATCGCACGGGGCACGAGGTAGTTCTCGTGGGTGCCGTAGGTGGCGCCCTTGCCGTCGACGTTGTTCTTGAACAGGCGGGCGCTCACGCCGCGACGGCGCAGCAGCTCGGCCCCGCGGGCCACGAGGAGGTCCCCGGCCCGGTCGGCCAGGGCGGCCTGGGCGGCCCCGGTGCACTCGGGGGTGGCGTACTCGGGGTGCCCGTGGTCGACGTACAGGCGCCCACCGCTGGCCGGGCAGGTGGCCGTGCCGCGCTGCCAGGCCTCCTCCTGGGCGGTCAGGCGGGCGACGACGGTGGTGCGCAGGCGCCCGGGGACGGGGCCCTCGACGGACGCGCCCCCGGGGACGTCGGTGAGCATGGAGGGGTCGACCGCCGCCCGGTCCACCTCGAAGCCGCGGGCGTCGCGCAGGGGGTACTCCCCCGAGTAGTCCCAGCGCACGCCCGGGCAGCGCCCCTGCTCGGTCTCGGCCTCCAGGCAGGCCGTCACGACGTCCTCGGGCTCGGCGCCGAGGATGCCGTACTCGGTCTCCATGCCCATGACCGTGACCTCGCGGCCGGCGGTCCGCGGCGGGCGGGTGGGCGCTGCCATCGCCCTCACTCCTCCCGGTCGCGCTGGAGCACGCTCATGGACACCACCGGGGTGCCGCGCCGCCCGCTCACGCGGGCCCAGTCGTCGGGGTGGACGGTGGCGGGCAGGCCCTCGTTCTCCATGATCTCGTCGATGACGGCGCAGCGCAGGTGCTCCCGCGTCAGGCCGCGCCTGCCGCTGGTGACCAGGTCCTTGACCGCCGCCTTCTTGGCCCGGTCGACGATGTTGGCGAGCATGGCGCCGCTGACGAGGTCGGCGACGTGGAGGACCTCGACCTGCCCGTCGGCGTGGGTGAGCTCCACCATCTCGGTGGCGCGGCGGCGGGTGTAGAGGGCCTCGACCACCTGCTCGATGAGGGCGTCGACCGCGCCCTGGGCGCCGCCGTGGGCGGCCAGCAGCTCCTCGCTCATCGGCAGGTCGGGCGTGAGGTAGGTCTGCAGGATCTCGGCCGCCCCGTGCCGGTCCGGCCGTCCAATGCGGATCTTGACGTCCAGGCGACCCGGTCGCAGGATCGCCGGGTCGATCATGTCCTCGCGGTTGGTGGCACCGATGACGACGACGTTGTCGAGCTCGTCGACGCCGTCGATCTCGGCGAGCATCTGGGGGACGACGGTGGTCTCCACGTCCGAGGAGCGCCCGGAGCCGCGGGTGCGGAACAGGGAGTCCATCTCGTCGAAGAAGATGACGACGGGCACCCCGGTGGCGGCCTTCTCCCGGGCACGGGCGAAGATGACGCGGATGCGCCGCTCGGTCTCCCCCACGTACTTGTCCAGCAGCTGGGGGCCCTTGATGTTGAGGAAGTAGGCCTCACCGCGCCCCCCGGCGCTGAGGGAGGCGGCCACCGCCTTGGCGATGAGGGTCTTGCCGCAGCCGGGCGGACCGTAGAGCAGGACGCCGCGCGGCGGGGTGAGCCGGTGCTCGCGGTAGAGGTCGGGGTGCAGGAAGGGCAGCTCGACGGCGTCGCGGATGAGCTCGATCTGCTCGCCCAGTCCCCCGATGTCGCCGTAGCCGACGTCGGGGACCTCCTCCAGGACGAGCTCCTCGACCTCGGAGCGCACGACGGGGCGCAGCGCCATGCGCACGGCCAGGTCCGCCACGAGCGCGTCGCCGACCCGCGGGCGGCGGTCGGTCAGGGTCGCCGAGAGGGTGAGGACCTGCTCCTCGTCGTGGCGGGCCAGGACCAGGACGGTGCCGTCGTCGTAGGTCTCCTTGACGGTGACGACCTCGCCGAAGCGCGGTGAGGGGCAGGTGGTGGTGATGACGAGGTGCTCGTTGAGGACGACGTCGTCGCCCGGGTGCAGGGAAGAGGCCACGACGGCGGGGCCCACACCCACCCGGTGGCGCCGTCCGGCGATGGAGACGTCCGCGGTGCGCTCGGTGGCGTCGACGGCCAGGACGGTGGCGTGCGCCAGGGGCGGGGCCTGGAGTGCCTTGACGTCCTCGTGCAGGGCCGCCAGCTCCTGGCGGGCCGCCCTCAGGGCGTTGGCCAGGGAGGCGTTCTTGCGGTTGAGCACGCCGGCCTGCTCACTGAGCTCGCGCAGCCGGTCCCTCACGTCCGTGCCTGCGGTGCTGACGGTGCTGTCGGTCTGCGCCTGCCGTGCTGGTTCCCTGCGCCCCACCGGCTGCTCGTCCATGCACATCCTCCTTGACTGCGGCCCGGTACCGGTCCGGGTCCTCCTCGACCCTTCGTAGTACAATCGTACCAATCGTGGGGCGTTTCGTAACCCTGAATCGGGTTCCGGTCACCGCGGGCTCTCGCCACCGCCGCCCACCAGGCTCTGCCGACCTCACACCGGGGCGCGTCGAGGGCCCCGGCCGCGCCGTGACAGAATCGGCTCCATGTCTGAGACTCCCATGAGCCACGCCGCTGCCCCCTCATCCTCCGGCCGCCTGCTGCCCTCCGAGCTCCACAGCCCGCGGGTACCGGCCAAGGTGTCGGCCGACGGCCTGGAGACCACCTGGGGCGAGCGCTGGGAGTCCGAGGGCACCTACGCCTTCGACCGCAGCGCCGAGCGCGCCGAGGTCTACTCCATCGACACGCCTCCGCCGACGGTCTCCGGCTCCCTGCACGTGGGCCATGTCTTCTCCTACACGCACACGGACACCGTCGCCCGCTACCAGCGCATGCGCGGCAAGTCCGTGTTCTACCCGATGGGCTGGGACGACAACGGCCTGCCCACCGAGCGCCGCGTGCAGAACTACTTCGGGGTGCGCTGCGACCCGACGCTGCCCTACGACCCGGACTTCGAGCCCCCGCACACCGGCGGCGAGGGCAGGTCCATCAAGGCCGCGGACCAGGTGCCGGTCTCGCGACGCAACTTCGTCGAGCTGTGCGAGCGCCTCACCGTCGAGGACGAGGCCCAGTTCGAGGCCCTGTGGCGCTACCTGGGGCTCAGCGTGGACTGGAAGCAGAACTACCAGACGATCGGGCGGCGCGCCCGCAAGGTCGCCCAGGCGGCGTTCTTGCGCAACCTGGCGCGCGGCGAGGCGTACCAGGCGGAGGCGCCGGGCCTGTGGGACGTGACCTTCCAGACGGCGGTCGCCCAGGCGGAGTTGGAGTCCCGCGAGTACCCGGGCTTCTACCACCGCATCGCCTTCCACCTCACGGACGCCTCGGCCGCCGCCGAGGCCGCCCGGGCGGGCGCCCCCGTGGAGGACGGCGCCGACGTGTGCGTGGAGACGACCCGCCCGGAGCTGCTGGCCGCGTGCGTGGCGCTGATCGCCCACCCGGACGACGAGCGCTACAAGCCGCTCTTCGGCAAGACGGTGGCCTCCCCCGTCTACGGCGTCGAGGTGCCCGTCCTGGCCCACCCGGCCGCTGAGAAGGACAAGGGCGCGGGCATCGCCATGTGCTGCACCTTCGGCGACACCACGGACATCGACTGGTGGCGCGACCTGGGCCTGCCGCTGCGCGCGATCCTGCGCAAGGACGGGCGCCTCGTCGCCGATACGCCCGAGTGGATCACCACGGAGGCCGGCCGCACTGCCTTCGCCGAGATCTCGGGCAAGACGACGTTCTCTGCCCGCGAGGCCGTGGTGGCGCGCCTGCGCGAGTCGGGCGAGCTCAAGGGCGAGCCCACCAAGACGGTCCGCCAGACGAACTTCTTCGAGAAGGGCGACAAGCCCCTGGAGATCGTCACCTCCCGCCAGTGGTACATCCGCAACGGCGGCAAGGAGTGGACCAACCCGGCCTCCGGCGCCGATCTGCGCGCCGAGCTGCTGGAGCGCGGGCGCCAGCTGGACTTCCACCCCGACTTCATGCGGGTGCGCTACGACAACTGGGTGCGGGGCCTGAAGGGCGACTGGCTGGTGTCGCGCCAGCGCTTCTTCGGCGTGCCCTTCCCGCTGTGGTACAGGGTCGGGGCCGACGGCGAGGTCGACTACGACGCGATCCTGACCCCGGACGAGTCCGAACTGCCGGTGGACCCCTCCTCCGACGTCCCGGCCGGCTACACCCAGGACCAGCGCGGTAAGCCCGGCGGCTTCGTCGGCGAACTCGACATTATGGACACCTGGGCCACCTCCTCCCTGTCTCCCCAGCTGGCCTCGGGCTGGCTGACCGATGAGGACCTCTTCGGCCGGGTCTACCCCATGGACCTGCGCCCCCAGGGCCAGGACATTATCCGCACCTGGCTGTTCACCTCGGTGGTGCGCGCGGACCTGGAGTTCGGCGCCCTGCCGTGGCGCCACGCCGGGCTCTCGGGGTGGATCCTGGACTCGGACCACAAGAAGATGTCCAAGTCCAAGGGCAATGTGGTCACGCCCATGGACCTGCTGGAGAGGTACGGCTCGGACGCGGTGCGCTACTGGGCGGCCTCGGCCCGCCTGGGCCTGGACGCGGCCTTTGAGGAGTCCCAGATCAAGGTCGGCCGGCGCCTGGCCATCAAGGTCCTCAACGCCTCCAGGTTCGCCCTGTCCATGGGCATCCCCTGGGACGCCGACGAGGAGACCCGGGCCGCCGCACCCGCCCCCTGCCTGGACGCCTCGGTGGTCACCGAGCCGATCGACCGGGCGGTCCTGGCGGCCCTGGCCGACGTGGTGGCCACCGCCACCGCGGCCTTCGAGCGCTTTGAGCACGCCCGCGCCCTGGAGGCCACCGAGTCCCTCTTCTGGACCTTCTGCGACGACTACATCGAGCTGGTCAAGGACCGGGCCAACGACCTCGGG
>CALEXZ010000100.1 GCA_937926195.1 uncultured Actinomyces sp. | reverse complement strand
CGCAGGCCGTTCCAGGCGAGGTTGACCATGTGGGCGGCCACCTCCTCCTTGCTCATCCTCCGGTTCTCCAGCCACCACCACGCGGGCGAGGAGACGATTCCCACAAGCATCTGTGCGTACAGGGGGGCGGTGCGTGGATCCAGCCCGTGCGACTGGAACTGGGAGGCGAGGATGCCCGAGACCTGGATCGCCACGTCCGCCAGCAGCGTCGAGTACGTGCCCGCCGCGCGGTCGCCCGAGGAGGACAGGATGCGGAACCCGTCGGGGGAGTGCTCGATGTACGTCAGCAGCGCCAGTGCCGCCCGCTCCACGACGAGGGAGGGGGACGGAGAGGAGCTCAGCGCCTGGGTGACGGTGGTGGAGATCGCGCTCAGCTCGCGGTCGACGATGACCGCGTACAGGCCCTCCTTGCCGCCGAAGTGCTCGTAGACCACAGGCTTGGAGACCTTCGCCCGGGAGGCGATCTCCTCGATCGCCGTACCCTCGAAGCCCTTCTCCGCGAAGAGGGCGCGGGCGACGTCAATGAGCTGCTCGCGTCTCTCGCTCGCGCTCATTCGGGTCCGCTTGCTCGCTGTGGCTGCCATAGCGACCATCATGCCGCGTGCCCGGGGCAGACGATGATGAGCCGCCGCCTGTGAGAGGATGACGCTGCGCTGCCCGAGGGCGCGCGGTCCGCCCTGGTGTAGTGGCAGCACGCAGGCCTTTGGAGCCTTGAGGCCCGGGTTCGAACCCTGGGGGCGGAGCGGCTCGGACGGCTGCTGTGACCGACTGCTGTGACAGCCGGTGACGGCGAGCCGCCCGGGTAGCACGTAGGATAGCAGCGCTCCGCGCCCCTACGCCGTGCGGCCGCGCCACCTGACGGCCCACGGTCACAGCGAGAAGAGGACTAGTGGTTTCCACGACCCCCGCAGCCGTCGTCGTCATGGCGGCAGGCAAGGGCACCCGTATGCGTTCGTCGACACCCAAGGTTCTGCACCGCATCGGCGGGCGCAGCCTGCTCGACCACGCCGTCAGCGCCGCCCGAGGCCTGTCCCCCGAGCACCTCGTCGTCGTCGTGCGCCATGAGCGTGACGCCGTCGTCGCCCACCTGGCGCAGGTCGCCTCCGACGCCGTCCCCGCCGACCAGGACGAGGTCCCCGGCACCGGGCGCGCCGTCGCCTGCGGCCTGGCGACCCTGCCCGAGGACCTGACCGGCAGCGTCGTCGTCACGAGTGGCGACGTCCCCCTGCTCGACACCGCCACCCTGGAGGCGCTGGTCCGCCAGCACACCCAGCGCGCCGACGCCGTCACCCTGCTCACCACCGAGCTTGAGGACCCCACCGGCTACGGGCGTGTGCTGCGCGCCAGCGCCCAGGACCCACAGGCGGACCCGCTGAGCGTCGCCGCCGTCGTCGAGCAGCGTGACGCCACCGAGGCGCAGCGCGCCGTGCGTGAGGTCAACGCCGGTGTCTACGTCTTCGACATCGCCGTGCTGCGCCAGGCCCTGACCCGGCTGGGGACGGACAACGACCAGGGCGAGGTCTACCTCACCGACGTCGTCGCTCTCGCCCACACGCAGGGGCTGTCCACCTCCGCCCTCGTTGTCACCGACCACTGGCTCGTCGAGGGCTGTAACGACCGGGCCCAGCTCGCCTCGCTCGGTGCCGAGCTCAACCGCAGGGTCCTGGCCCGCTGGATGGCGGAGGGCGTGGGCGTTGTGGACCCCGCCTCCACCTGGGTCGATGTCGAGGTCGAGCTCGCCCGTGACGTCACCCTTGAGCAGGGTGTCCTCCTGCGCGGACGCACCCGGGTGGGTGAGGGGACGCGCGTGGGCGCCTACAGCGTCCTGACCGACGTCGCGGTCCCCGCGGGTGCCGTCGTCGCCCCCTTTACCCAGCTCGATGACGCTGCCGGCCAGGACCGGTAAGCCCCACAGCCACCTTCAGTACCCACGACCCTGCAACCCGACCCACAGAGCCTCAAGAGGGGACACAGTTCATGACGGGCATCATCACGAGCGGCGAGAAGCGGCTGGTCATTGCCTCGGGGCGCGCGCACCCCGAGCTGGCGGCAGCGGTCGCCTCCGAGCTCGGCACGGAGGTCCTGTCCTCCACCGCCTACGACTTCGCCAACGGTGAGACCTACGTGCGTTTCAACGAGTCCGTGCGCGGGTGCGACGTGTTCGTCGTGCAGTCCCACGGGGACCGCGTCAACGACTGGCTCATGGAGCAGCTCATCATGGTGGACGCCCTCAAGCGCGCCTCCGCCAAGCGCATCAGCGTCGTCGCCCCCTTCTTCCCCTACGCACGTCAGGACAAGAAGCACCTGGGGCGCGAGCCCATCTCCGCCCGACTGGTCGCGGACCTGTACAAGACCGCGGGCGCGGACCGCCTCATGAGCGTGGACCTGCACACGAGCCAGGAGCAGGGCTTCTTCGACGGCCCCTGGGACCATCTGTGGGCCCAGCCCGTGCTCGTGGACTACATCAAGA
>CALEXZ010000099.1 GCA_937926195.1 uncultured Actinomyces sp. | reverse complement strand
CGGCCGGGAGCAGCCAGGCCGCCGTGACGGCGAGCAGGAGCGCGGCGAGCACGGCGGTGAGCGCGCTGCGGCCCACACCCCAGCCGGCCGCGCCCCAGGCGGCTGCCGCCGCGGGAACCAGGCGTAGGTCGAGCGGCTCGGGTGCGGGGTCGCGTCGGAGGTTGCGGTGCGCACCCCGCAGCCCCCGTCCGCCCCCGCCCTTGGGGCGAGGCGGCGTCGGAGAGGGTGCGGGGAGTCCTGCCGGGGTGCTCATACGCTCACCAGGTCTCGCAGCGCCTCGAGCCGGGCGCTGCCGATGCCGGAGACGGAGGTGAGTTCGTCGACGCTCGTGAAGGCGCCGTGCTCGGTGCGGTAGTCGATGATCCGCTGGGCCAGCGCGGGCCCGATGCCGGGCAGGGTCTCCAGCTCGGCGGCGTCAGCGGTGTTGAGGTTGACGCTCCCGGAGGGGGCGGGCCCGGCCGCTCCCGGCGCCTGTCCTCCGCCGCCCCCGCCAGCGGAGGCTCCTGCCTGCCCGCTCGTGCCCTGCCAGGCGGAGGCGTCCTCACCCACGCGCGGGACGCGGACCTGCTCGCCGTCAGTGAGGGGGCGTGCGAGGTTGAGCTGGTCCGGGTCCGCCTCCTGTGCCAGTCCCCCGGCGGCGTCGATGGCGTCGGCCACCCGAGCCCCCTCATCCAGGGTGACGACCCCCGGTGAGGCCACGGCCCCGGCCACGTGGACGACGACCTGCCCGGGCCGGCTCGGACCGTCGGCGGGCTCCGAGGCGGGGTCGACCGGTGCCAGGCCGTGCCCCGGGGCGCCGGAGGCCTCGGAGGTCGGGGAGGCGGAGGCGGTGGCAGCCTCGGCGGCGTCGGCCCCGTGGGCGGCCAGCACGCTGCGGGCGGCCAGCACCAGCGACAGGAGGATGAGCAGGACCCCGAGGGCCATGGCGACGCCGGGCGCCAGTCCCGTGCGCCGGGGACGCACGACGGGCTCGATCGGGTCGGGGGTGCAGGCGACACGGATGAGCTCCTCGAGGGGTACGCGCCCCGCCCGGTTGACCCGCCTGCCGCTCATGGCACGACGGTAGGCCGGTTGACGCCCGCCCCGGACGGGCCTGTGGACGGCTGGCCGTCGCCCTGTCGCGACCGGAGCCTGTGGAGACCGGCGCGGTGTCAGCCGCCCAGGGCCGGGGCGACGACGACGCCCAGCGCCCCCGCCCCCAGGTGCACCCGGGTGGCGGGGTCGGCCGGGGAGCGCATGATCGTCTCGACCCTCGTGCCGGCCTCGGCCATCGCCTCCGCGAGGTCGTTCTCCAGCGCCAGCCCGTCGGCCGGGTCGTCCCCGTAGTGGACGGCCAGCTGGACGGGGGCGGTGGGGCGCCGGGCCCGTCGGCCTCGGCCCTGCACCCTGCCTCCGGCCTCAGCGACGGCCAGCTCGATGAGCCGCCTGCGGGCCCGGGCCCGCCCGCGCACGGTCTCGACGACCTCCACGCCCGTGGTGCCCACCCGCAGCACGGGGCGGATGCCCAGCGCCGAGCCGAGCAGGGCGGTCGTGCGGTCCACGCGTCCGCCGCGCTGGAGGGAGCCGAGGTCCTCGACGAGGAAGAACAGGCGTGAGCGTGAGGCGAGCTCACGGGCGCGAGCGGCACCACGCCGGGCGCTGTCGGCCTCGGCGGCGGCAAGCGCGGCGAAGCCCTGGGCTCCGCCGGACACTCCCAGGTCGAGGACGCTCACACGGGGGCGCTCACCGCTCCTCAGCTGCTCGTTGAGCCCACGGGCCGCCAGGTTCGCGTTGTCGACCGTGCCCGACAGGGCGGCACTGAGGTGGATGGCCAGGACCTCATCCGCACGCCCCAGCGCCCGGCGGTAGGCCTCGGTCAGGGTCTCGACGGTGGGGCGCGAGGTCGACGTCGGACTCCCGTCCTCACCGGAGACGACGAGCAGCTCGACGACGTCGATGCCGCGTGCGGCCGCCAGCGCCGACGGCAGGCAGGCGGCAGAGTCGGTAACGACAGCGAGACTCATGCTCACAAGGCTAGCGCCCGCGGCCGCGGGCACCCACTTACGATGTGGCCATGAGTGACGCAGCTGAGATCGCCCGTCTGAAGGCCGTCGCCGCACAGGCGGCCGCTGACGCCGCGGCCGCCCAGGCAGCCGCCGCCCAGGCCGCGCTGGAGGCGGCCCTCGCCGCCGCAGGAGACGCCGCAGGAGACGCAGGAGAGCCCACCGCCTCTGAGCAGGCCGCCGCCGAGGCTGCCCCCACCGAGGCGGCCCCCGCCGGCGCCGTCGTGCCGCAGGAGCCCGTCCCCGACGCGGCTCCGGAGACGGCCACCCCCGAGGCGGTATCCGACGCAGTATCCGAGTCCGCGCCCGAGGCCGTTCCCAACACCGCCCCCGAGGCAGCCCCCGAGGCAGCCCCCGAGGAGGGCTACGCCGCCACGGTGCGTGCCGGCTACACCTTCGAGGGCCCTGTCCTGCCCGTGGGCACCTACCTGGAGTGCCGTCCCGCGGCCCTGGGTGGTGCGGAGCCCACGCCGGTCGCGGGGCTGCGCGTCGGCATCCCGCTGGGCCTGGTCAACCGCCACGCCCTCGTCGCCGGTGCCACCGGCACGGGAAAGACCCGCACCCTCCAGCTCCTCGCCGAGGGCCTGTCCGCCGCGGGAGTGCCCGTCTTCCTCTCCGACGTCAAGGGCGACCTCACCGGCATGGCTGAGGCCGGGCAGGCCTCGCCGCGCCTGACGGCCCGCACCGCGACCACCGCACAGCCCTGGCAGCCGCAGTCCTTCCCTCTGGAGCTGCTCACCCTGGGCGACTCGACGACGGCCAACGGCCAGGCCGCTACCCCGTTGCGCACCACCGTCACCGAGTTCGGCCCCGTGCTGCTGGCCCGTGTCCTGGGCCTCAACGAGACCCAGACCTCCGCCCTCCAGCTCGTGTTCTCCTGGGCTGATGAGCAGGGTCTGGCCCTGGTCGACCTCAAGGACCTCAGGTCCGTCGTCGACTACCTCACCGGCTCGCCGGCCGGCAAGGAGGAGCTCAAGGGCATCGGCGGCGTGTCGGCCGCGACGGCGGGCGTCATCCTGCGTGAGGTCTCGGCGCTGGAGTCCTCGGGCGGCTCGGCATTCTTCGGCGAGCCTGCGCTCGACGTCTCCGACCTGCTGCGCCGCTCCCCCGACGGCCGCGGCGTCGTCAGCGCCCTGGAGCTGGCGGACATCCAGAGCCAGGGCGTGCTGTTCTCCACCTTCCTCATGTGGCTGCTCGGCGAGCTCTTCGAGATCCTGCCCGAGGTCGGCGACCCTGAGCGGCCCAGCCTCGTGTTCTTCTTCGACGAGGCGCACCTGCTGTTCGCGGACGCTACCAAGGCCTTCCTTGAGGCGGTTGCCCGGACGGTGAGGCTCATCCGTTCCAAGGGCGTGGGCATCGTCTTCATCACCCAGTCGCCGACGGACGTGCCCGATGAGGTCCTGGCCCAGCTCGGCTCACGCGTCCAGCACGCCCTGCGTGCCCACACCCCGGCTGACGCGATGAAGCTGAAGAAGGCCGTGTCGACCTTCCCGACCTCGCCGCTGGACCTCACCGAGGTCCTCACCAGCCTGGGAACGGGGCAGGCGGTCGTCTCCGTCCTGGACGAGAAGGGGCGGCCTGCACCGGTCACGGCCGTCGTCGTCGACGCCCCGGCCTCCGTCATGGGCCCGGCACGGCCTGAGACCGTCTCTCAGCTCCTCAGCTTCTCCCCGCTGCGCCCCCGCTACGCCAACGCCGTGGACAACGAGTCCGCCTTCGAGCTGCTGGCCGCGCGCGTGGCCCAGGACGCCGCGGCGGCGCAGGCCGAGGCGGAGGCGGCCGAGCGGGCCAAGGCGGAGGCCAAGGCCGCAGCCGAGGCCGAGAAGGCCGCCCGTCGTGAGGCGGAGCGTCAGGCACGCGCCCAGGAGAAGGAGGCCGAGCGCCAGGCACGCGCCCAGGAGCGGGAGGCCGAGCGCCAGGCCCGAGCCCAGGAGCGGGAGGCCGAGCGTCAGGCACGCGCCCTGGAGAAGGAGGCCGAGCGCCAGCGCCGTGAGGCTGAGCGAGCCGCTGAGCGGGCCCAGCGTGAGCGCGAGCGCGCGGCGGAGCGGCGCCAGAGGGAGTTCGAGAAGACCCTGGGCTCGGTGGGCCGCCAGATCACGCGCTCGGTCCTGGGCAACATCCTGCGCGGACGCTGACCCCGGGGGCGGCTGCCGCTGTCACCCTGCCGGGGCCGTCCGGCAAGGCCTCAGCCCCTGGCCCCGGGGGCTGGGGCCTCGGGGACAGGGGCTGGGGCGGGATGGGAGCCGGGAGGAGCGGGCTCAGCCCTCGGGGACGATGCTCACCAGCTTGGGGGCGCGCACGATGACCTTGCGCACCCCCCTGCCGTCGAGGGTGCGCACGACGCCGGGCGCGGCCAGGGCCAGGGCCTCCAGTTCGGCGTCGCTGATCGACGGATCCACCTCGAGGCGGTCACGGACCTTGCCCTTGACCTGGACGACGCAGGTGACCTTCTCGGCGGCCAGCAGGGACTCGTCCTCGACCACCGGGAAGGGCTCGTGGGCCAGGGAGCCCTCGTGGCCCAGGCGGGACCAGATCTCCTCGGCGATGTGCGGGGCCACCGGCGCGGTCATGAGCGTGAGGGCCTCGACGGCCTCACGCGGCGCCCGCTGCAGGCCCGTGAGGTGGTTGTTGAGGACGATGAGCTTGGCGATGGCCGTGTTCAGGCGCATGCCCTCGTAGTCCTCGCGCACGCCCACGATCGTCTGGGCCACGAGGCGCCGGGTGGCCTCGTCGGAGGGCTCGTCACCGACGACGAGCTCACCGGTGGTCTCGTCGACGACGTTGCGCCACAGGCGCTGGAGGAAGCGCTGGGAGCCGGCGACGGCGCGCGTGTCCCAGGGGCGGTCCTGGTCGAGGGGGCCCATGCTCATCTCGTAGACGCGGAAGGTGTCCGCGCCGTAGGACTCGTACATGTCGTCGGGGGTGACGATGTTCTTCAGGGACTTGCCCATCTTGCCGTAC
>CALEXZ010000098.1 GCA_937926195.1 uncultured Actinomyces sp. | reverse complement strand
GCCGGGGTGCTGGAGGCGGTGGCCGACGGCGTGGCCGAGTCCGCCCGGGCCGAGGCCTCCCGTGCCAACGCCCTGTCAGGTCCGCGCAGCACCGCCCGCCTCCTCGCGGGCCTGCCCCTGCTCGGCCTCGCCCTGGGGGCGGGGATCGGGGCGCGGCCCGGCGAGGTGCTGCTCGACGGCGGCTGGGGCAGCGTCCTGGGCGCCACGGGGCTGGTGCTCATCGGCGTCGGGCACATGGCCACGACGCGGCTCGTGCACGCCGCGGCCCGCCCCGAGGAGGGGCTCGACGAGGCCCTGTGCCTCGACCTGGCCGCAGCCGCCCTGGGCTCGGGCGCCTCCGTGCCCGGCTGTCTGGAGGCGTTGGGCCGGGCCGTGGGGGAGGAGGCGCTGGTCGTCGTCGGGCGGGCCCTGCTGCTGGGGTCCTCCTGGGAGGCCGCCTGGCAGGCCCCCGCGCACCCCGGTGCGGCCGAGGCCAGGCGGTGGCGCCGACGCCACCGCGGCCTGGAGACGAGCCTGCGTCCCGGCTGGGAGGACGGGGCCTCGCCCGCTCCGCTGCTGGCGGCCCGGGCGGCGGCGCTGCGGGCCGGGCGCCAGGCCGCGGACCGTGACGCCGCCGAGAGGCTGGCCGTGCGGCTCGTCCTGCCTCTGGGGATGTGCCACCTGCCGGCCTTCCTCATGCTGGGCATCGCCCCTGTGGTCCTCAGTGTCGGCAGCGACATGCTCAGCCCGTGAGCACCCTGCGATCGCCCCGTGAGACCGCCGTGAGACCGCCGTGAGCGCGCCGTGAATCCGTCGTGGGGTCCTGATGGGGAGCGCGGCCGGGCGCGGGCGCTCACGCTCGGACGGCCTCCCGTGGCACCATGCCTGCATGGCACTGTCCAAGAAGATCCTCAGCCAGGACGAGGTCGTCGTCCGACACATGCGCACCCACGTCAAGGTCCTCCTGTGGCGCATCATCCTCCAGACCCTCCTGCTCGCCGTCGCCATCGTCGGCTCCGTGCTCGCCCCCGAGGACTGGCAGCCCTGGGGCTGGATCGTCATCTGGGTGCTCGTCGTCCTCGTCTCCTTCCCGCTGTTCATCCTCCCGTGGCTGCGCTGGGCGACGAAGACCTACACGATCACCTCCAAGCGCGTCATCACCCGCTCGGGCATCATCAACAAGGTCGGCCACGACCTGCCGCTGACGCGTATCAGTGACGTCCAGCAGGAGTGCACCATCACCGACCGCATGTTCGGTGCGGGGACGCTCATCCTGCAGACCAGCTCCGACGACCCCCTCCTTCTTGTGGACGTGCCGCGGGTCGCGATCGTCCAGGTCGAGATCTCCAACCTCCTCTTCAACGACATCCAGGGCGCCATCGACGCCGACCCCACCGACTGACCGGATCCGGGCACCCCATGTCCTCTCGTAGCGTCCCCGTCGCCACGCCCGAGCAGAGCGCCACCCTGCGCAAGGACCTCGAGGCCTCCGGGTGGGGCGTCGACTCCGTCCGCCACGTCCTGGGCGAGGTCGCCGAGGCCGCACTGCGCCGCGAGATCCGGCTTCCTGCCGTACGTGCCGTCACCCGCGTCCTCGACGAGGACCGTGCCGCCGGCGCCACCCCCACCCCCACCGCCGTCCTCACCGCCCTGTTCATGCTCGGTCAGAGCGTGAGGACCGTCGAGCTCGACGCCGCCCTGCGCCGCACCCGCAGCCGCGGCGCCCTCGCCATCGGCCTGGTCGAGCCGGCCCCCACCGGGGCCGACGGCGAGCCGCGCGTACGCGCCCTGTGCGACCTGCGGCCCCACGAGGCCGCAGGCCTGGGCGAGGACGACGCCGACGTGCGCTGGTGGATCGCCTCCGACCTCGGCGAGCTTGAGACCGGTCGCGCGCTCGAGCCCGACCACGTCCTGGGCATCGGGGGCGCCGGGCTCACCCTCGCCTCCCTCACCCCGCGCGAGCCGGTGGGCACCGCCCTGGACCTGGGCTGCGGCTGCGGCATCCAGACCCTCTACCTGCTGCGCCACGCCCAGCACGTCGTCGCCACCGACATCTCCGCCCGCGCCCTGGCCTACACGGCCTTCAACGCCGCCCTCGCCGGCACCGAGGAGGGCCGCCTCGAGCTCCTCCAGGGCTCCTTCCTCGAGCCCGTTGCCGGACGCCGCTTCGACCTCGTCGTCACCAACCCGCCCTTCGTCCTCACCCCGCCCGCCGTGCGTGAGACCGGGCTGCCCCTCATGGAGTACCGCGACGCCGGGGGACCCGTGCTGCCCACGCTCGTGCCCGGCCTGGGCGCGCACCTCGAGGTCGGCGCCAGCGCCGTCATGCTCGGCAACTGGGAGCACCACGAGTGGCAGGACTGGCGCGATCGCGTGCGCAGCTGGCTGCCGGAGGGCACTGACGCCTGGGTCATCGAGCGCGAGAGGCAGGACCCCGTCGAGTACGCCACCATGTGGCTGCGCGACGGCGGCACCACCCCCGAGCGCGACCCGGCGGGTTTCGACGCCGCCCTGACGGCGTGGATCGACGACTTCGCCGCGCGGGGCGTCGAGGCCGTCGGCTTCGGCTACCTCCTCCTGCACCGGCCCGACCCCGACTCCGACGGCGGTGAGCGAGAGCCCTGGCAGGTCCTGGAGGAGGTCACCACCCAGCCCTCGGTCCCGCTGGGCCCCCACCTGGCCCGAAGCGTCGTCGTGCGCTCCGGCCTGGCCGCGATGGACGACGACACCGTCGCCGGGCTGCACCCCGTCGTCGCCCCCGACGTCACCGAGGAGCGTCACCTCGTCCCCGGCCAGAGCGAGCCCACGGTCATCCTCATCCGCCAGGGCGGCGCCTTCGGCCGGGTCGTGCGGGCGGGCACCGCGCTCGCGGCCCTCGTGTCCGTGGCCGACGGCGAGCTCAGCGTCGCCCAGATCGCCTCCGCCGTCGCCGCCCTTACCGGCACCGATGCCCAGGCGCTGCGCGACGAGATGGTGGGCGCCACCCGTGCTCTGGCAGCCGACGGGTTCCTCGAGCTGTGAGACTCCCGGCCGCCGTTGCCGTTGCCGGTCCGACGGCGTCGGGTGACGAGGCTCCCGGCGGCGCTCAGCCCTCCGCCGTCGCTCAGCCCCTACGATCGGCGGCGTGATGACGACAGGCCCCCACCCCGTGCGGCGACGTGCCGGCGGGAGCCAGCGTGCGTGGGCCGGTGTGCTGGCCCTCGTGTGCGCCGGCGGTGTCATCACGCTGTGGTACGCCCTCATCTATACGCGTACCGGTCAGCTCATGGAGGATGCGGCCCTGACGGGATCACGCATCGGCGAGCGCTTCGTGGACGCGCACGCCCGCACCCTGCTGTCCACCGTGTCCATGCCCGCGGCCGTCGCGCTCGTCCTCCTCGTCCTCGTCGTGGGGATCTGGCGGGGCAGCCGCCGCCGGGCGGTGTGGGCCGCCGGCACCGTCATCGCCATCAACGCCTCCACGCAGGTGCTCAAGCGCTGGGTGCTCGTGCGCCCCGACTACGACCTGTCGCCCCGCTGGGACGGCGCCAACACGCTGCCCTCGGGGCACACCGCCGTGGCGGCCTCCGCGGCCGTCGCGCTCCTGCTGCTCGTCGGGGTGTCCCACAGGGGCGTCGCGGCCTGGGGCGGGGCGGTGCTCACCGCGGCGATGGGCTACTCGACGCTCGTGTGCCAGTGGCACCGGCCCGCCGACGTCATCAGCGCGGTCCTGCTGGCCACCGCCTGGGGCGCGGTGGCGGTGGCGGGCGGCGTCTGGCACAAGGGGGGACCCGGCGGCCAGGTGCCGGAGGGGGACGACGAGGGGACCCCGACGGTCGCGCGTCCTGCGGGGCTCACCTTCCTGGGCGGGCTGGGTGCCTGCGCCGGCGCGGTGGGCCTCGTGCTGGAGGCCGTGACCTGGTGGTCGGTGGCCTCCGGAAGCGGGGTGCTGGGACGCACCGGCACCTTCGTGGCCTACGCGGCCGGCTCGGCCGGGACGGTGGGAACGTCCTTCGTGTGCCTGGCGCTGCTCGCCGGGCTCGCCCCCGCCCGCCACCCGCGCTCTCGAGGCTGAGGGGCGCTCGCCCGCGACGTCGGCACCGGCATCACGCCACCTCCCGCGAGCACACGCGAGTTCGGGGCTTACGTGCCGACGTCGAGGACTCAGGCACCGAACTCGACGCGTAACCCTCGAACTCGGGGGCGGGTGCGGGCGTGAGGGGGCGGGTGCGCAGCCCTTCTGCTCCCCGACCCTCTCCGAGGGGCTGGACAGTGCCAAGAACGAGGCGTAACCTGAATCACACGCCTGAGAACGCTCTCATTGTGGGATCACCTGCATGATCGCGCTCTCAGAAGAAGGCCCGGTCCCCCGCGGGCCACGACGTGACTACAAAGGAGTAGCCGTGTTCAAGAAGAGAGCCCTCGTCGGCCTCGCGACCCTTACCGCCGGAGCGCTTGCCCTCGGCGTGTGCGGTTGCGCGAACAGCTCCGGCACCGACGCCGACGACGGAAAGATCACCCTCACCATCGCCACGTTCAACGAGTTCGGCTACGACGACCTGCTCGATGAGTACATGCAGCTGCACCCGGAGATCAAGATCGTCGAGAAGAAGGCCGCGACCTCCGACGAGGCCCGCGACAACATGAACACCCGCCTCGCCGCGGGCTCCGGCCTGTCGGACATCGAGGCCATCGAGATGGACTGGCTTCCCGAGCTCATGCAGTACTCGGACCAGTTCGTCGACCTCAGGTCCGACGCCGTCGAGGGCCGCTGGCCCGATTGGAAGACCGCCCCTGCCACCACGCCGGAGGGCGCCCTCATCGGCTACGGCACCGACGCCGGCCCCGAGGCCCTGTGCTACCGGGCGGACCTCTTCGCCCAGGCCGGTCTGCCCACTGACCGCAACGAGGTCGCCGCACTGCTCGACGGAGGCTGGGACACCTACTTCAGTGTCGGCCAGAGGTTCGTCGCTGACACCGGTATCCCCTGGTACGACAGTGCCGCGGGCATCTACCAGGGGATGGTCAACCAGATCGACAACCCCTTCGAGAACGACGACGACACCGTCATCCCGCTACAGTCCAACACCGCGGTCCACACGATCTACGACACGATCCTCGACCAGTCCAAGGCGGGCCTGTCCGCGGGCCTGTCCCAGTGGAGCGAGGACTGGGTCAACTCCTTCCAGAACAACGGCTTCGCGACCATGCTCTGCCCACCGTGGATGCTCGGCGTCATCGAGGGCAACGCGGCAGGCGTCACCGGATGGGACGTTGCCCCGGTCTTCCCCGGCGGCGGCGGCAACTGGGGCGGCTCCTACCTGACCGTCCCCACCCAGAGCGAGCACCCGGAGGAGGCCCAGGCCCTCGCCGAGTGGCTCACCGCTCCCGAGCAGCAGATCAGGGCCTTCCAGACCAAGGGCAACTTCCCCTCGCAGACCGACGCGCTCGACGACCCCGAGCTCCTCGGGTACACGAACGCGTTCTTCAACGACGCCCCCGTCGGGCAGATCTACTCCGACATGTCCAGGAAGATCAACGTCTCGCCTTACAAGGGCAAGAGCTACTTCGCGGTTTCCACCCTGGTCACCGACGCACTCACCCGCGTCGACGTCGACAAGACCGACGACGCCGACACCTCCTGGAGCAAGGCACTGGCGGCCTTCAGTGAGCTGGCCCTGGAATAGGGGCGACCTTTCCCAGCATCCGCGGTGCGGCCCGGCCGCGAGCGACGGCTCGGACCGCACCGCGGGCTCCCGCTCAGGAAGGATGAAGGATGAAGGCAGCATCACCCACCGCCAGGAGCGCGCCGACGGGCGTGCCTGCACGGCAACGCCGGACCGGGCCCATGAGCAGGCGCGACCGGCTCGGACGGCTCGACGTCACCGTATCGCCGTACCTCTACATCGCCCCCTTCTTCATCGCCTTCGCGATCACCGGCCTGTACCCGCTGCTCTACACGGCCTGGGTCTCTGTGCACAAGTGGCACCTCATCGGCGGTGACCAGGGCTTCAACGGCGTGACCAACTACGTCGACGTCCTCCAGCAGGCCACCTTCTGGGTGGCGCTGCGCAACACCTTCTCCATCTTCCTGCTCTCCAGCGTCCCGCAGATCATGGTGGCGGTCCTCATCGCCTACGTCCTCAACACGAACCTGCGGGCGAGGACCTTCTGGCGCATGGGCGTGCTGCTGCCCTACGTCGTGGCGCCCGTGGCCGTGTCGATCATCTTCGCCAAGCTCTTCGCGGACCAGTCCGGCATGATCAACGCCCTCCTCGGACACGCCGGCCTCGACCCGATCGGCTGGCACTCCTCGGCCCTGTGGTCCCACGTCGCCATCGCCAACATGGTGAACTTCCGTTGGACCGGCTACAACGCCCTCATCGTCCTTGCCGCCATGCAGGCGATTCCCGCCGAGCTCTACGAGGCGGCCACCGTCGACGGCGCCGGCCGCGCCCGCCAGTTCTTCTCCATCACGGTCCCGCAGCTGCGCTCGACGATCATGTTCGTCGTCATCACCTCGACGATCGGCGGACTGCAGATCTTCGACGAGCCCCGCATGTTCGACACGGCGGGAGGCGGAGGCTCCGACAAGCAGTGGCTGACCCTGACCATGTACCTCTACCAGCTCGGCTGGGGGCCGCAGAAGAGCTTCGGCAGGGCCTCGGCCGTCGCGTGGATCCTCTTCGTCATCATCCTGGGCTTCGCGGCCCTGAGCTTCCTCATCACGAGGAACATCGCCTCCTCGGGCAGTGCGCCCCGACGGCGGGGACGCAGGAGCAGGGGCGGCCCACGGGCGGCAACGGGTGCCTCGACCGGCACCACCGACGCGCTCCCCGCCGCCCCCGTCACCGGGAGAGGAGACTCATGATGAGCCGCAACCAGCCCTCTGTCGCCATGATCGAGCAGACCGCCGGGAAAGGTGCGGCCCGCGCCGCCGCCCGCCGTCGTGCCAGGCAGGCCCACCACGGCTTCGGCCAGGGCCGGCGCCCCGGCCCGGTCGCCTACGTGGTCCTTGCCGCCATCATCCTCATCAGTGCCTACCCGCTGTACTTCGCCTTCCTCCTGGCGGGCTCTGACGCCCCCTCCATCGCCAGGAACCCCGTGCCCTCGCTCATCCCGCAGGGCCGGCTCCTGGAGAACCTCGGGCGCGTCATCGACTCGGGCATCGACCTGTGGGGCGCCTTCCTCAACTCCCTCATCGTCTCCGCCGTCGTCTCCCTGTCGGTCGTCTTCTTCTCGACGCTGGCGGGCTACGCCTTCTCCAAGCTGCGCTTCCGCGGCCGCGACGGCCTGCTCACCTTCGTCATCGCGACGATGGCTGTGCCCGCCCAGCTCGGCGTCGTCCCGCTGTTCATCGTCATGTCCAGGCTCGGCTGGACCGGCGAGCTCGTCGCCGTCATCGTGCCCGCGATGGTCTCCGCCTTCGGCGTGTTCTGGATGACCCAGTACATTCGTGACGCCCTGCCCTACGAGCTCATCGAGGCCGCACGAGTCGACGGCGCGTCGATGTTCCGCACCTTCCGGAGCGTCGCGCTGCCCGCCGCCCGCCCTGCTGCCGCGATGCTTGCCCTGTTCACCTTCGTTGGCTCATGGACGAGCTTCTTCTGGCCCTTCATCGTCCTCGGCGCGAAGAACCCGACCCTGCCCGTCGCCCTCCAGCTCCTGCAGGCCTCCTACTTCAAGGACTACTCGCTCATCATGGCGGGCGTCGTCGTGGCCACGGTCCCGCTGCTGCTCCTGTTCGTCTTCGCGGGCAAGCAGCTGGTCTCTGGCATCATGCAGGGTGCCGTCAAGGGCTGAGCGTCACCGCGGCTCCTTTCGGACCCTGCGATGGTGCGTGTGAACAGTGACAGGAGGCCATCCTATGAGGCAGCGGACCAGAGTCACCCTTGAGGACGTGGCCAGGCGGGCCGGTGTCTCACGGGCGACCGCCTCACGGGTCGTGCGTGGCGACGTCGCGGTGAGCGACCAGAAGTCCCGGGCCGTCGCGGCGGCCGTGGACGAGCTTCGCTACACACCCAACACGGCTGCTCGTGCCCTCGTCACCCACCGCACGGGGATGATCGCCGTCATCATCCCGGAGCCGGACGAGCTCGTCTTCACCGACCCGTTCTTCGCCCGTGTCGTCGTTGCCGTCTCAGTGCTCCTGGAGCAGTGGGACCTCCAGCTCGTCATGTCCTTCGCCGACCTTGCTGGGCGGGGAGCCCGGACCGCCGCCTTCCTGGGCAGCGGCGCGGTCGACGGTGCGATCGTCGTCTCGCACCATCAGGTCGACGGCCAGGTCGAGGCCTTCGCCGCCGCCCCGGTCCCGGTCGTCTTCATCGGACGGCCCGTCACGGCCGATCCTCCCGCCTCCTGGGTTGACTCGGACAACGTCGGTGGAGGCCGTCTCGCCGCAGAGCACCTGCTCGACGCCGGGGCGCGCCGTCCGGCGATCGTCACCGGCCCGCTCGACATGGTCGCCGCACAGGACCGCTTGCGCGGGTTCAGTGAGGCGCTCGCCGAGCACGGGATCGATCCCGTGGTGCTCGAGGGAGCCTTCACCGCCCAGTCCGGACGCGAGGCCGCTGAGGCCCTGGCCCCGTCGATCCGCTCCGGCGCCGTCGACTCTGTGTTCCTCTCCTCCGACCTCATGGCCGTGGCCGCGCTCGACGCCTGGGAAGAGGTCGGGATCTGCGTGCCCGACGACGTCCTCGTCGTCTCCTTCGACGACTCGCCCGCCGCCGAGCGCGCCGGGTTGTCCAGCGTCACGAACTCCGCGGAGCGTCTCGGACAGCAGGCCTCCGTCATGCTTCACGACATCCTCGACAAGACGTGGGACGGTCAGCCGGTGACGAGACCCGTCACCCTCACCACCCGCCGCTCAAGCCGACGCACGTGCTCACCGGCATCCCCGGGCAGCGTGCCCCCGACCGCGCCCTGACACCGACCCGCACCAGTCACGTGATCACGACTCAAGGAAGAGCGATGACCGACCAGCTCCTGTCCCAGCAGACCTCACGACGCTCACGCACGAACCGGGGCCCCGCACTCGACCCGGCGCTCGCGCGCTCCGCCCGACGGCTCGCCGCCGAGGGCGCCACGCTGCTGCGCAACGAGGACGGGGCCGACGGCGTGCGGCCCCTGCCGCTTACTGGCGGCGAGTCCGTCGCTCTCCTCGGCCGGGTCCAGCTCGACTGGATCGCCGTCGGATACGGATCTGGCGGTGACGTCAACGCGCCCTACGTGACGAATCTCCTCGACTGCCTTGCCGAGGTGGGTGTGCAGGCCGACGGCGAGCTCGCGTCCCTCTACCGCACGTGGTGCGCCGCCAACCCCGTCGATCCCGGTGAGGTCTGGGGACAGTGGCCACTGAGCTTTCCGGAGATGGAGCTGGCCCAGGCCGCGCTCGAGGCGGCAGCCAGGCGGTGTAGCACGGCCGTCGTCGTCCTCGGGCGGGCCGCGGGCGAGGACCGTGAGAGCCTCCTGGAGGCCGGTTCGTTCTATCTCACCGAGGTCGAGCGCTCCCTCCTGGAGCGTGCCCGGGGTGCCTTCGAGCGAGTGATCGCCGTCGTCGTCACCGGTAACGTCATGGACCTGTCCTGGGCGGAGGAGCTGGGTGTCGACGCTCTCCTGCTCGCGTGGTGCGGCGGTATGGAGGGGGCGCGTGCCATCGCCCGGGTCCTGGCCGGAGACGACGAGCCCGGCGGTCGTCTGACCAGCACGATCGCTTACCGCTACGAGGACTACCCGAGCGCCGGGAACTTCGGGGACCCGGAGGCCGCTGACTACGTCGAGGACATCTACGTCGGTTACCGGTACTTCGAGACCTTCGACCCCGAGGCCGTGCAGTACCCTTTCGGCTTCGGCCTGGGCTACGGCACCCACGAGATCACCGCCGGGCCCCCGGTCCTGAACGAGCACGACGTGACCGTGGCCGTGCGTGCCCGGTCCACCGGCGAGCGGGCCTCAAGCGCTGTGGTCCAGCTCTACGTCTCCAAGCCCTGCGTGCCGCTGGGCAACCCTGTGCGCGAGCTCGTCGCCTTCGCCCGCACCCCGCTGCTCGCCCCCGGGCAGACCTGGGAGGGCGAGCTGCGCGTGCCCCTGTGCGCGCTCGCCTCCTACGACGACTCCGGTGCCACCGGGCAGCGCTCGGCCTGGGTCCTTCAGGGCGGCTCCTACGCCTTCCATGTCGGTGCTGACGTGCGCTCGGCCGAGCCGGTCGGGGCTGTCGAGGTGAGCGCGACCCGGGTCCTCGCGCAGCTCGAGCAGGCCTGCGCCCCCGACCCCGCCCACCCGTTGCGACGCATGACGCGTACCGTCGGGGACGACGGCGCCAGCGCCCTCGGGTGGGAGGACGCGCCGGTCAGCGAGGTCGACCTGCGCGAGCGGATCCTTGACCGGCTGCCCACCGCGGTGCCCGCCGTCGACGGCAGGGTGAGCTTCCAGCAGGTCGTGGCCGGCGAGCGCAGCCTCGACGACCTGCTCGCCTCGCTCGACACCGAGGCCCTGGCCCGGCTCACCTACGGCGACACCGAGATGGACTCGTCCTACGGGCCGCCCGGCAACGCGGGTGCCCTCGGCGGTGTGAACGAGGTGCTGCGCGCCGTCGGCATCCCCGCCGCAATCACGACCGACGGGCCCTCCGGCCTCCGTCTGGCCGCGACGGCCTCACTGCTGCCCTGTGGCACCGCCCTGGCGTCCACCTGGGACCCCGAGGCCGTCGGTGAGCTCGCGACCCTGCACGGCCAGGAGATGATCCGGCTGGGTTCCGACATCCTCCTCAGCCCCGGCATGAACATCCACCGCGACCCCCTGTGTGGGAGGAACTTCGAGTACTTCAGTGAGGACCCGCTGCTCACCGGGGAGATGGGTGCTGCCGTCGTCGTCGGGGTCCAGTCCACCGGCCGCAGCGCCTGCCCCAAGCACCTCGCTGCCAACAACCAGGAGACGAACCGCATCCACATGGACTCGCGCGTGAGCGAGCGGGCGCTGCGTGAGATCTACCTGCGCGCCTTCGAGCACGTGGTACGTCAGGCGCGACCTGACGTCATCATGACCTCCTACAACAAGGTCAACGGGGTGTGGAGCCACTATGGCTACGACCTCGTGACGACCGTCCTGCGCGGCGAGTGGGGCTACGAGGGGCTCGTCATCACCGACTGGTGGATGCGCATGGCGTCGTCCCCCGAGTTCCCGACGATCCACGACTCCGGGTACCGGGTGCGCTCCGGCGTCGACGTCCTCATGCCGGGTGGCGACGCGCACTCGTCAACCACCCGCGAGGACGGTGTCATGGACGGTTACCGCGCCTGGATCGCCGCCGGGGGAGAGGCGGCCGGGCGAGAAGCCGCCGCGGCGGGTCTGAGCCTGGGGGAGATCCAGGCGGCGGCCCGCCACGTCCTGCGCCTCCTCGTCAAACGCGCCCGTGCCTGACCCGGGGGCCTGTGCCGCCCACCGCCGCCCGCGAGTTCGGTGTTTACGTGCCGAGTTCGATGCCTGAGACCTCGAACTCGACCCGTCACCCTCGAACTCGGCGATGGGGAGACGGCTCTGGGGGCGGTCAGAGCGCCGCGGGGCGGGCGTGTGGTGAGCGCGCCGCTGGTCAGAGCGCCGCGGGCAGGCGCACCGTGAAGGTCGTGCCGTGCTCACGCGCCCAGCCGTCGGCCTCGCCGCGGCGCAGCGCCTGCCCGTCCTCCGTCGGCACCGCCCCCTGGCGCACGGAGTCCACGGTGAGGGTGCCGCCGTGCGACCGGACGATGGCCAGCGCGATCGACATGCCCAGCCCGGTGGAGCCGGTGCGGCGCTCGCGGGAGGCGTCCGCGCGGGCGAAGCGCTCGAACAGCCGCTCGCGCACGGCGGGGGCCACGCCGGGACCGTCGTCGGAGACCGTCACCACCCAGTGGCCCGTCCCGGGGCCGGCCTGGCGGCTCAGGCGGGTGCGTACCCGGGAGCCCGCGGGGGTGTGCACCCGCGCGTTGGCGAGCAGGTTGACCATCACCTGGCGCAGACGCGCCTCGTCACCGATGACGACGGGCGGCTCGGCCCACTCGTCCCCGCCGTCGCCCAGTGCCGTGAGGTCGAGCTCCCACTGCTGGTCGGGTCCCGCGGCGCGCGCGTCGCTGACGGTGTCGAGCAGCAGGGCGAGCAGGTCGACCTCGTCGTGGCGCAGCTCGCGTCCGGCGTCGAGGCGGGCGAGCAGCAGCAGGTCCTCGACGAGACCGGTCATGCGCACGGACTCGGAGTGGACGCGCTCCAGGGCGCGCATGGACTCCTCGGGCAGGGCCGCGTCGGCGCCCTCACGGCGGATGAGCTCGGTGTAGCCGCGGATCGAGGCCAGCGGGGTGCGCAGCTCGTGGGAGGCGTCGGCGACGAACTGGCGTACCTGCGTCTCCGAGCGCTGCCGTGCGGTAAGTGCGTCGTCGACGTGGTCCAGGAGCGTGTTGAGCGCACCGCCCACCTGCCCGACCTCCTGCGAGGAGGCCAGGTCCGCCTCGCTCACGCGCTCGTCGATGCTGACCTCGCCCCTGGCCAGGGGCTGGGAGGCGACCCGCTGGGCGGTCTCGGCGACCCGCTCCAGCGGGGCGGTGGCCGAGCGCACGATGGACCGGCCCAGGAGCGCGGCGACGACGGCGCCGACGACGGCGATGACGACCTCGATGAGCAGCTGCGTGCGCACGAGGTTGTTGCTGGGCCTCATGGACAGGCCGGTGACGACGATGTCACCCGTGGCCTCGTCCTTGGTGACCATGACCCGGTAGTCGCCCAGGGAGTCGATGGCGACGGTCACGGGCCTGCCGGTCGGCTCCAGCGTCAGCAGGGCGGCGACCTCGTCGGCGCTCAGAGCCTGGTAGGCACCGTCGTCGTCGATATAGCCGGCGCGGACGGTTCCGGTGCCGACACCGCCGTCCACGCCGGCACCGGGGGAGATGACGGTGAGGGTCCCGGTCGACTGGCCGGCGGCGTCCAGGCCCTCGGGCACGGAGGGGCGCTGCTCACCGGAGCCCGGCGGGTCGTCGGAACCGTGCGCGCCACCGTCACCCGGGGTGCAGGCGACCGCCGGGTCGGTGTCGCTGCCGCCGTGCTGCTCGGCGAGTCCGTGGCGGCGGGCCGCGGCGCGCTCGGAGGCGGCGGCGAGCTGCTCGTCGAGCCGCTCCATGAGCGTGTGCCGCAGGGTGAGGGTGGAGAAGGCGCCCATGAGGGCGGCCATGAGGAGCACGAGGGCGAGGACCCCGGCGGCGAGGCGGGTCCTCAGGCTTCGAGTCCGAGCGGGGGCGGGACGGGGCACGGTGCGAGCGGTGGCGAGGGGCGGCTCAGCGCGCGCCGTCGGCCGGCTTGAGGACGTAGCCGACGCCCCGCATCGTGTGGATCATGGGGCTACGTCCCTTGTCGATCTTGCGGCGCAGGTAGGAGATGTACAGCTCGACGATGTTGGCCTGCCCGCCGAAGTTGTAGTTCCACACGCGATCGAGGATCTGGGCCTTGGACAGGACGCGGCGCGGGTTGCGCATGAGGTAGCGCAGCAGCTCGAACTCCGTGGCGGTCAGGCGGATCTCGTCGTCGCCGCGCCACACCTCGTGCGAGTCCTCGTCCAGGCGCAGGTCGCCGACCTCAAGGACGTTGTCCTCCTGCTCCGTCGAGGCGCCCGAGCGGCGCAGCAGGGCGCGCAGGCGCGCGACGACCTCCTCCAGGCTGAAGGGCTTGGTGACGTAGTCGTCACCTCCGGCGGTCAGGCCGGCGACGCGGTCCTCGACGGCGTCCTTGGCGGTGAGGAAGAGAACGGGGACGCTGGGCTGGTGCCCGTGGACACGGCGCATGACCTCCAGGCCGTCGAGGTCGGGCAGCATGATGTCCAGGACGACGACGTCGGGCTCGATCTCCTGGGCGCTGCGCACGGCGGCCACGCCGGTTCCCACCGTGGTCACCTCCCAGCCCTCGTAGCGCAGGGCGGAGGCGAGCAGGTCGGCCAGCATCTGCTCGTCGTCGACGACGAGGACCCGGATGGGGCTGCCGTCGGGACGGGTGAGGGGCTCGATGGAAGTGCTCATGATCTCATTCAAGGCAGCCAACCTGTGCGCAGGCTGTGAATCACATGGGTGTCATTCCAGTTTTCGGGCGTCGCGGCGTAGATTGGGGACTCGGCCGGGCTCGATGTGCGCCGTTGCTCATACGACATCGCTGTGCCATTCGGTGTGCACGACTCGCCGATTTCGGGCAATCTTTCCCTGTACATCTGACCAATTCTGAGAGACTGGACCACGCGTGGAGACCATCCAGGACGGCGAGCGCCTCTTCGACCCGAGCGACGTCTTCTTCTCGACGACGGACCGCAAGGGTGTCATCCGGAACGCCAACCGGACCTTTGTCACCCTTGCGCGTCACCCGCGCGAGGAGCTCATCGGCGCCCCTCACAACATCATTCGTCACGACGACGTCCCCGCCGGAGTGTTCAAGCTCATGTGGGACGACCTCGAGGCCGGGCGCCCCGTGTGCATCTACGTGCTCAACCGGGCCGGCGACGGTCTGGACTACTGGGTCTTCGCCACGGTCTCCTCCGTCGAGGACGGCTACGTCTCGGTGCGCACCAAGCCCCTCGAGGCGGATACCTTCAGCCTCGTGCGCGACGTCTACAGCCAGGTGCGCGCCGTCGAGCGCGAGGCCGCTGAGGCCGGCTCCAACCGCCGTGAGGTCGCCGAGCGCGGCGCCCAGGTGCTGCTGGAGAAGCTCGCGGGCCTCGGCTTCTCCTCCCTGCTGGAGTTCTCCATGTCGGCTCTCCCCGCCGAGGCCGTCTCGCTCGCCGCCGAGGGCGTGAGGGTCCCCGTGCGCGAGGAGGTCGAGGGACCGGCTGCCACCGTGCTCGGGGGCGCCCGCGACGTCGAGCACGCCAGCGCCACCCTCGTGGGCCAGGCCACCGGCTACCGCAGCATCCAGGAGGGCCTGAGCGCCTGGATGAGCGAGGCCCCCGCCATCGCCACCCGCGCCGAGCGCACCCGCGAGCTCGTGGGCATGCTGGCCAGCAACGACCCCGAGTCCTCGGTGCCCAGTGCCGCTGAGCGGGTGACGAACTGCACCTCCGAGGCCCTGGGCGGCCTGTCCGGGCTCACCGACGCGGTCGCGTCCCTGACCGACGCGATCAGCCGCCTGGGCTTCCGCGCCAGCCTCATGCGCCTGCACACCCTCGTCCTGGGCAGCTACGCCGCCAGCGTCGTCGACGGCGACGAGGAGGACGTGCGCGGGGCCATGACCGAGCTCCACCACGCACTCGCCACCGACCTCAGTGCCGCACAGGAGGTCTGCGCGGAGGTCGCCGAGCGCCGTGACGCCCTCGACGCCGCCATGCGGGTCGTCGTCTCCGGCCTGGACCGCTCGCGCCGTCCCTTCGACCGCTGGCTGCGGGCTCTGCGTGACGAGGGCGCCTCACTGCGCGAGGGCGTCGAGGCCGACGGCGTCGACGTCGGCAACCTCCTGGACGAGGCCGACGGCCTGTCCTCCACCGGGTTCCCGGAGATGTCCTCCCTGGCGAACCTCGCGGCTCGTTGCCGCGGACTGGACCTCACCCTTGACCGCGACGCCATGGGCGCCGCCGAGACCGCGATCGTCAACGCCGTCGCGGAGATGGAGTGACGATGCGTCTGCACCCACCCCTGTCCAGCACCGCCAGCACGAGTAGGAAGTAACGAGCGTGGAGACTCAGGTCGGTTACGAGCGGTTCTTCGACCCCGAGGACATCTTCTTCTCGACCACGGACCGCCGCGGCGTCATCACCCGGACGAACCGCACCTTCGATGTGATGTCGCGCTACAACCGCGACCGCCTCATCGGCGCACCGCACAACGTCGTCCGGCACCTCGACATGCCCGCCGGCGTCTTCCGCCTCATGTGGGACGACCTCGAGGCCGGCCGCCCGGCGTGCGCCTACGTGCGCAACCGCGCCGCCGACGGCCTGGACTACTGCGTCTTCGCCACCATCGTGCCCCTGCGTGATGGCTACCTGTCGGTGCGCACCAAGCCGCTGGACACGGCGACCTTCGAGACGGTGAGCAACATCTACCGATCCGTGCGCGCCAAGGAGCGCGAGGAGGCCGCCCACGGCGCCTCGCGCCGCCAGATCGGTGAGCGCGGCGCGGCCGTGCTGACGGCCGAGCTCAACCGGCTCGGCTTCGAGTCGCTGTACGCGATGACCCTCGAGCAGCTGCCGCGTGAGGTCTCTGCCCTCGTGTCCGCGGGCGTACGCGTCCCGCGGCCCATGGGCGTGGACGGCCCGGTCACCCGCATCCTCGAGGTAACCGGACAGCTGGAGCGTGAGACGAACCTGCTCGTCTTCGAGCTGGAGGAGTACCTGCGTCTGCTCACCTCGATGTCGGACACGCGCAGCAGCCTGCTCGACGTCGCTGACCGTGCGGCGGCCTTCGGCCGCGTCGTCGGTGGGCGACGCCTCAACATCGCCGACAAGGCCGACGCCCTCGCCGCGCAGATCCTCGAGCTGTCCGCGACCGTCGAGCCCCGCCTGCGCAACCTGCCCGAGAGCATGGACGCCCTGCGCAGCTCGGTCCTGGAGCTGCGCTACGCCGTGGCCCTCATCCGCCTGCACACCCTCATGGTCGGACGTTTCGCCCGCTCGGTGCTGGACGGCAGCGAGGAGACCCCGGCCGACTCGATCATCGCCCTGTGCGAGGCGCTGGACGCCGGCTTCTCCAAGCTGGGACCGGTGTGCCGCGAGGTCGAGGAGGGCGTGCTCGCCCTCGACGGCGAGATCGGCCAGATCGCTCCGCTGCTGGACCGGATGGTGCGACGCCTGAGCCGGTGGGTCGACCGCCGGGGCGGACGCGGCCCCGCGACCGAGGAGGCCGCCAACCTCGCTGAGCACGGAACCCCCGAGGTCAAGGACCTGGCGGCCCTGGCCGCCCAGTGCCGCGGACTGCACCTGCCCTACGACCAGAACGCTGTCAACCAGCACCTGGGCGTGCTGCGCCAGGCGGTCAGCACCCTCTGAGCCCCGGCTCCTCTCACGGGCCCGCCCCCACCGGGGCGGGCCCGTTGCGCTGTCGCGTGTGAGAGGCCGGGCGGCGGATGCCGACGGATGCGTTACAGTCGCTTGCGAGGCGACGTCCTGCGCACATGCCGGAGTTCCCGTCGTCGCCCCCACCTCAGCGAAGAAGGTTCCACGTGTCCAAGAAGCTCGTCATCGTCGAGTCGCCGAACAAGGTCCGCTCGATCGCGGGGTACCTGGGGGACGACTTCGACGTCGAGGCCTCGGTCGGGCACATCCGCGACCTCGCCCAGCCCTCCGAGCTGCCGGCGGCGGAGAAGAAGGGCCCCTACGGCAAGTTCGCCGTCGACGTCGAGGACGGCTTCAAGCCGTACTACGTCGTCAACCCGGACAAGAAGAAGACAGTCACGCAGCTCAAGAAGGCCCTCAAGGAGGCCGACGAGCTCTACCTCGCCACCGATGACGACCGCGAGGGCGAGGCCATCGCCTGGCACCTGCTGGAGGTCCTCAAGCCCAAGGTCCCGGTCAAGCGCATGACCTTCACCGAGATCACCCGGGAGGCCGTGGGGCGCGCCCTGGAGAACACGCGGGACCTCGATACTGACCGTGTCGACGCTCAGGAGACGCGCCGCATCCTCGACCGTCTCGTCGGCTACGAGGTCTCCCCGGTCCTGTGGCGCAAGGTGCGCGCGGGCCTGTCCGCCGGGCGCGTGCAGTCCGTGGCGACCCGCCTCGTCGTCGAGCGTGAGCGTGAGCGCATGGCCTTCACCTCCGCCGGGTACTGGGGCGTTGAGGCCGAGCTGGCGGCGGGCGGCGATTCGGGTGAGCGGGCCCAGTCCTTCACGGCCCGCCTGGCCACGCTCGACGGCAGGCGCGTGGCCACCGGACGGGACTTCAACGACGCCGGCCAGCTGCGCCCCGCCGCCGTCAAGGCGGGCACGGTCCACCTGCACGAGGGGGCGGCCCGCGCCGTCGCCGACGCGGTCCTGCGCGCCCAGCCGACGGTCTCCGAGGTCGAGGAGAAGCCCTACAAGCGGCGCCCGGCGGCCCCCTTCACCACCTCGACCCTCCAGCAGGAGGCCTCGCGCAAGCTGCGCATGAACCCGCGCGAGACGATGCGGGTGGCGCAGGGCCTGTACGAGAACGGTTTCATCACCTACATGCGTACGGACTCCACGGTCCTGTCAGCGCAGGCCGTCAACGCGGCTCGTACCCAGGTGGCCGAGCTCTACGGTGCCGAGTACGTGCCCGCCAAGCCGCGCCTGTACGCGACCCGCACCAAGGGCGCGCAGGAGGCCCACGAGGCCATCCGCCCCGCAGGCGACCACTTCCGCACGCCCGCCCAGGTCGCCGGCGAGCTCTCCGGCTCCCAGTTCCGGCTCTACGAGCTCATCTGGAAGCGCACCGTCGCCTCGCAGATGGCCGACGCGGTCGGTTCGACCGCCACCGTGCGCGTGGACGTGCCGCTCACGCCTTCCGACGGCGGGGCGCGCGACGCGGGCCTGACCTTCCGCACGGCGGGCCTGACGGCCTCGGGCACCGTCATCACCTTCCGGGGCTTCCTCGCCGCCTACGAGGAGGGCCGTGACGCCGAGCGCTACGAGTCCGGTGCGGACAAGGACGTGCGGCTGCCCGCCATGACGGCGGGGGACCGGCTGCGCGCACTGGGGGCCGAGGCGGCCGGCCACGAGACGACGCCCCCGCCTCGCTACACGGAGGCCTCTCTCGTCAAGGCCCTGGAGGAGCGTGAGATCGGCCGGCCCTCGACCTACGCGGCCACGATGAGCGTCATCGCGGACCGCGGCTACGTCGACCACCGCGGCCAGGCCCTTGTGCCCACGTGGCTGGCCTTCGCAGTCACCCGCCTGCTGGAGGAGAACTTCGCCGAGCTCGTCGACTACGACTTCACCGCCTCCATGGAACGCGACCTGGACCGGATCGCCGCCGGCGAGGAGGACCGTGTCGCCTGGCTCAGCCGCTTCTACAACGGGACCGGTGCGCAGCCGAGCCCCGGCGGCGAGGCGGACGGGGCGGGTGAGCCCGGCGAGCGCGGGCTCAAGGAGATGCTCGACAACCTCGGTGAGATCGACGCCCGTGCGGTCAACTCCATCGAGATCGGCGAGGGCGTGACCCTGCGGGTGGGCCGCTACGGCCCCTATCTGGAGGACCAGGAGGGCAAGCGGGCCAACGTGCCCGCGGACATCGCCCCCGACGAGCTGACGGTCGACAAGGCCCGCGAGCTCTTCGAGCGGGCCGCCGACGACGGCCGCGTGCTCGGCACCGACCCCTCGACCGGCCACGCGATCGTCGCCAAGGACGGTCGTTACGGCCCCTACGTCTCCGAGATCCTTCCTGAGGAGGGGGAGACCCCCACTGAGGCTGCGACCGATTCTTCCGCTGAGGCGCCCAAGTTGAGGCGTCGGACGGCGAAGAAGGCGGCCGTCAAGCCGCGTACGGCCTCCCTGTTCAAGAGCATGAGCCTGGCGACGGTGACGCTGGAGCAGGCGCTCGACCTGCTGAGCCTGCCGCGCGTCGTCGGACAGGACGCCGAGGGGACGGACATCACCGCGCAGAACGGCCGCTACGGCCCCTACCTCAAGAAGGGCACGGACTCGCGCTCCCTGGAGACGGAGGAGGAGCTCTTCACGGTGACGCTGGAGCAGGCCATTGAGCTCTTCGCCCAGCCCAAGCGGCGTCGTGGGCAGGCGGCCGCCCGCGGTCCGCTGCGTGAGCTGGGCACGGACCCGGTCTCCGGGCGGCCGGTCGTCATCAAGGACGGGCGCTTCGGCCCGTACTTCACCGACGGCGAGACGAACGTGACCCTGCGTCGGGACGACGACCCGGCGACGGTGACTCCGGAGCGCGCCTACGAGCTCCTGGCGGAGAAGCGGGCCAAGGGTCCTGCCAAGAAGCGTACGACGGCGAAGAAGACGACGAGGAAGACGACCGCCCGCAAGACGAGCAGCCGCTAGACGACGTCCTGACGGGCTGCTGAGCCTGTCAGGACGTCGTCGAGGCCGGCGGCTCGTTCAGCTCCTGCGCATCGGGGAGAGGAACGGCCCGGCGGATCTCCTGCACGGCGTCGAGCATCCTGCGGTCGGTCCGCGGGGTGTCCGCGATCATCGTCAGGTGCCGGCTCAAACGCCGTAGCAGGGAAGAGGCCGTCTCGCGCACGTCACGCATCTCGCTCAGTGCGGTCACGGCGGCACCGTCGACGATCGCAATGATCATCTCCGGGCTGGCGGGGATCTCCATCCGGTCCAGCACGCGGGCGACGGCTGCGTTGAGGCGGCTTCGGCCCTCACGGTAGGCGCGCCCGACGGGCTGGGAGGCGTTGGCGGAGATGAGCTGCATGTAGTGGCCCAGATACGGGCCCTTGGCAGGCAGCGTGGCCTCGAGCAGGAGCTCGATGCGTTCCTCCAGCCCCGGCAGGGACTGGAGGGACTCGACCTTCTCCGCAGTGTGCTCGGCACGTTCAGCCCACTGGCTGACGTTGAGCTGACCTGCGTGGTAGAGCAGGTCATCGAGACCGTTGAAGTAGTAGGTGGTCGCGGACAGGGAGCACCTGGCTCGCTGGGCGACCGCCCGGTGGCTGACGGCACTGGGGCCCGACTCGCGGATGAGGGCGGCAGCGGCCTCGATGATGGCCTGCCTGCGCGCCTCACCCTTGACGGTGGTCGCCGCGGGACGGACGGAGATGGGAGTGTCCATATCTGGATCCTAGGTTTGTGTGCGCTCCTCCTCCGAACGGCTCAGGAGACCAGCGCGTCGGAGCCCGTCAGCGTGTGGACCGCCTGATCACAGACAGGTCCATGGGCGGAGCCCAGTGGGACACCAGGAGGGATCCCAGGGCGAGTGCGGCGATCGCGGTGAGGTAGTACGCGGGGGCGGCCTGCTCTCCCGACTCGGCGATGAGCCAGGTGGCGATGAAGGGGCAGGTACCGCCCAGCAGCGTGTTGGCAAGGTTGAACGACAGGGCGAAGCCGGAGTAGCGCACCGACGTCGGGAAGCTCTCGGCGAGGAAGGACGCGAGGGTTCCGTCGTTGGCGGTGAGGATGAGGGCGAAGAGGACCTCGCACAGGATGACCACCCACAGGGAGCCGCTGGCCATGAAGTGGAACAGCGGGATGGAGGCGGTGACGAAGGCGATACAGGCGATGATGAGCACCTTGCGTCGTCCGAGCATGTCGGAGATGTGTCCCATGAAGAAGATGGAGACGATGTAGACGACAAGGGTGGCGGAGGTCGCCAGAGTGGATGCTGTCTCGGAGTAGCCCAGCTCCTGCTGCACGTAGTTGGGCATGTAGCTCAGCAGCATGTAGAAGGCGACGGCGTTGAGGCAGCTGACACCGAAGCAGGCGAGAAGGGCCCGGCGGTGGGAGGTGAGCAGCTCGCGCAGCGGCTCGATCCAGCGGCGCTGCTGCGGGTCCTCCTGCTGGTTCTTGGCAGCGGCGGCCACGAGCGCCTGATACGTGGGCGAGTCCTCAAGGTGGACGCGGATGTACCGGCCCACGAGACCGAGGGGGCCCGCGAGGAGGAAGGGTGCCCGCCAGCCCCACGAGATCATGGACGCGTCGTCGAGGAAGGCGTAGAGGCCGGAGACGAACAGCGAGCCCATGAGCAGGCCGCAGGCGGTGGATGCGGGCACGAGCGAGACGTAGATGCCGCGCCTGGAGGGCGGGGCGTACTCGGCCAGGAAGGTCCCGGCCCCGGCGTACTCGCCGGAGGCCGAGAACCCCTGACACATGCGCAGGATGACGAGCGCGACCGCCGCCCACACGCCGATCCGGTCGTGGCCGGGCAGGAACCCGATGATGAAGGTTGCGCCCGACATGATGATGATGGACCAGGACAAGGCCCAGCGCCGTCCGAGCCGGTCTCCGAGGATGCCCCACACGACGGCCCCGACGGGTCGGAGGACGAAGGAGGTGGCGAAGACCGCGAAGGTGGACAGGAGCTGTACCGTCGGCGAGGAGTCTGGGAAGAAGACGTGGCCGATGACGGTGGCGAGGTAGCCGTAGGAGGCGTAGTCGAACCACTCGATGAAGTTGCCGATGAAGGATGCTTCAGCGGCTCGGCGTACAGCCTTGCTTTGCTCCTTGGCGTCGGGGCGTGTGTCAGGATCAGTGCTCGTCAAGATGGGCTCCCTCGTTGGTGCTCAGAGCGCTCTGCTCCCTCTTGCGGGCCATGGCGTCGGCCACGATGGGGGCGAAGCCGCCGCCCATGATCAGCACACCGCCGACGATTCCCGAGAGGGTCAGAGTCTCATCGAAGAGCAGCAAACCACAGATGATGGCCACGACGCACTCCCAGTAGGAGATTGTGGACATCTCGACGGCGGGCAGGTTGCGTCCGGCGACGACGAGGAAGCCGAGCGCGATGAGGCCGCAGACGACGAACAGGCCGGCGGCCCACGTCCAGTTGGAGCTCGTGAAGGTGGACACCCCGTGCCAGGGCCTGAGCACGATCGACATGCACAGTGTCGCGATCGCGGCCCACGTGAAGTTCCAGGTGCCGCGCACGATGGAGTCGACGTCCTTGCGGTAGCCGTTGAAGAACAGGGCCATGCCGTAGAAGACGCCGGACGCCAGCCCGAAGAGGTCACCGAGGGGTTTCTGGGGGTGCTCGGCGGAGGAGGAGGACAGGTCCAGCCCGAAGCTCAGACCATCGTCGATGTTGATGATCTGGATGGTGAACAGCATGCCCACGAAGACGAGGAACAGGAAGAAGCCGTTGAGCGGGCTCACCTTCTCCTTGCGGAAGATGCGCGCCAGGATCGTGCAGAACAACGGGCCGGTGTAGATGAGGAAGACCGCGTTGGCGATCGTCGTCATGAGGGTGGAGGAGATGTAGAAGCCCAGGGACAGGCCGATACTCACTCCTCCCATGATGATGGCCGGGCTGAGCCGGGTGGCGCGGAAGAGGGATGTCTTCTTCATCAGGATCAGGAGGATCGTGAATCCGATGATGCCCGTGGTCATGCGCCCGAAGGCGAGGAAGGAGCCGATGACCGACTTGTCAGCGTCGGCTAGCCCGGCTGTGGAGCCACGGGAGAAGGTCCCTACCAGACCCATTCCGGTGGCCGACAGAAGCATGGCGATGGCGCCGAGCTTCTTGTTCATCACGTACTCGCCGGACGTCTTTGTCTCGGCAGGAGATGTCTTCATGAGCGTTCCTCAGGCGGTGAGCGGTGTCAGAGGGGTGGAACAGTGGTCATGGGACTCAGGGAGGGGACGGTCATGGGGAAGGGTGGGAAGGGCCGGGGCCCGGGACGCCGGTCTGAAAAAGGCGGCGTCCCAGGCCCCGGGATGTCGGGGACTCAGACGAGCGTCGGGTCCGCGACCTGGTTCGGGAAGTAGTCCTCGCAGCCACCCTCGCGGTAGACGTCCGCAGTCGCGCAGTGGAGACCACCGCCGAAGGCGTAGGCGTCACGGAAGGGGACCGGGATGACGTTCATGCCCAGCTTGTCCATCTGCTCCAGCTGGTGGACCTCACTGGCCTCGACACAGACGGTCTTGTGGTCGATGACGAGGCAGTTCATGGACAGCCAGACGGAGGAGTAGCACAGCGGCGGCGGGTTGTCGTGGGCCGGCGGAGCGGCGTCGACGATCTGCCAGTCGTTGGCCTCGAAGATCTTGCGCTGCTCCTCGGGCAGACGACGGTGCGGGTTGTTGATGATGAGCCCGGGCCGCAGCGGCACGAAGGTCGCGTCGATGTGGATCGGGTAGGGGTCGCCGGGGAAGTTCACCGCGTGCACCCGCAGGTCGGGGTAGTAGCGCTTGAACCACTCCATCGCCTTGCGGTTGGTGGTCAGACCGTGCTGGATGAACAGGTCCTTACCCATACGCATGACGTCGGCGGCGTCCCACATCGGCTCGACCTCAGTGGTGACGAAGTCCTTGGCGGCGGTGCGCTCGAGACGCTCCTCGAGGGAGATCTTCTCGTCGTAGTAGTTGTGCTTGTAGGACTTGTCCGTGAGCCGAGGACGAGGGGCCTGGGTCCACTTGAACTCCGGGTCCTCCTCGAAGTACTGGTTCATGAGAGGCCAGTAGGCGAGGTACTCGAAGTAGCGGCACCGGAACGAGTTGGCCGAGGACATGATCTCCTCACCGATGGTGAGCAGGATGTCGCGCGGGGGCATCTGGGTGAAGCCGGACTCGGTGCGGAAGTCAGGCGTCTGGATGGCCTGGTTCCACTGGAGCGGCGTGGGCCGGTCCACCTTGACGCCCAGGCCCTCGAGGATCTTGGCGTAGTTGTCGAGCTGCTCGTTGGCGGCCTCCACGGTGGCGGTGGGGCGGGGGCCCCACATGCCGCGCATCTCAGAGTCGATCGGCACCTTCTCGGAGGTGGCCGGCTCCTCGGGAGGAATGACCGAGAAGTCAGCGCGCCCGACGATGACGTGCTTGAGCGGGTCGAAGTCGTTCCACGAGTTGACGATCTTCGGCATAGGTTCTCACTCCTTTGTGATGGGTGTGTACTTGTCCGGTTCCTGCAGGTGGTCAGTGGGCGTCGGTCGCCCGTGGTGGTGATGAGCGCTTACACAGCTCCTCAGGTAGACGACAGTTCGGTGGCTCGCGGGCCGGGTCGGCGGGTGCGTCAGGTGCGACGCACGCGGCTGTCGTGGGGCACCGGGAACTCCGGGCCGATGTCGTCCGGGCCTCCGTAGTTGCCTCCCGCGGTGACGACCGTGCCAGCGCGGCCCTCGATGATCTCCAGCGAGTCCTCAAGGCGGCCGATGGCGGCCATGTCGCCCGTGAGCTCGACGAAGCGGCACACGGCCTCGACCTTGGGCCCCATGGAGCCGGCCGGAAGGTCCAGCGCCCGCAGGGAGGCGGGGGTGGCACGGGAGACCGTCTTCTGCTCGGGCGTCCCGAAGTCGGTGCACACGCCGTCGACGTCGGTGAGGATGAGCAGGGCGTCGGCCTCCAGGTCCTCGGCCAGGACAGCGGCGGTCAGGTCCTTGTCGACGACCGCCTCGACACCCTCAAGCTTGCCCTTGGCGTTGCGGATGACGGGGACACCGCCACCGCCGGCGCACACGACGACGGCACCGGCCTGCAGCATGATGCGGGCCATGCGGGTCTCGATGACGCGCTGCGGCTTGGGGGAGCCGACGACGCGACGCCAGTACTCGCCGTCGGGCTTGACGGTCCATCCCCGCTCCTCGGCGAGGGCCTTGGCGGTCTCCTCGTCGTAGACCTCGCCGACGAACTTGGTCGGGTTGGAGAAGGCCGGGTCGCCCGACAGGACGAGGGTCTGGCTCACGAGGGAGACGACGTGACGGCCGGGCAGGGCGTTCTGCATGGCCTGCAGAAGCCAGTAGCCGATCATGCCCTGCGTCTCGGCACCGAGGGTGTCGAAGGGGTAGGGCTCGCTCAGACGCTCGTCGTTGGCGGACTGCACGGCGAGCAGACCCACCTGGGGGCCGTTGCCGTGGGTGATGATGAGCTCGTGCTTCTCGGCGAGCTTGGCCAGCTTGCGGGCGGCCACCTCGACGTTCTTGATCTGGGAGCGGGCGTCGGGCTTCTCCCCACGCCGCATAAGGGCGTTGCCTCCCAGGGCGACAACGATACGCACCTGTCAGTCCTCCCAGTTCCCGAGGGTGGCGACCATGACGGCTTTGATGGTGTGCATGCGGTTCTCGGCCTGGTCGAAGGCGACGTTGCGCTCGGTCTCGAACACGTCGTCGGTGACCTCCAGGCCGTCCATGCCGGTCTTGGCGTAGATGTCCTCGCCGACCGTGGTGTTGCGGTCGTGGAAGGCGGGCAGGCAGTGGAGGAACTTGACGTCCTCGTTGCCGGTGAGGGCGACGAGCTCGCCGTTGACCTGGTAGGGGCGCAGCAGGGCGATGCGCTCGTCCCACACCTCCTTGGGCTCACCCATCGAGACCCACACGTCGGTGTAGAGGAAGTCCACGCCGGACACACCCTCCTTGACGTCGGTGGTGATGGTGATGCGGGCGCCGCTCTCGGCGGCCAGACGCTCGGCGTGAGCGACGACCTCCGGCGCGGGGGCGAGCTCGGCGGGGCCGACGAGGCGCACGTCCATGCCCATGAGGGCGCCGGAGATGAGCAGGGAGTTGGCGACGTTGTTACGCGAGTCGCCCAGGTAGGCGAAGGAGATGTCCTTGATCTCCTTGCCCGAGTGCTCGAGCATCGTCAGCTGGTCCGCCAGGGCCTGGGTGGGGTGCCAGTCGTCGGTCAGGCCGTTCCAGACGGGAACGCCGGAGAGCTCGGCGAGCTGCTCCACGTGCGCCTGGAGCTTGCCGCGGAACTCGATGCCGTCGAACATGCGGCCCAGGACGCGGGCGGTGTCGGCGACGGACTCCTTGTGGCCCATCTGGGAGCCGGAGGGGTCGAGGTAGGTGACCTGAGCGCCCTGGTCGTAGGCGCCGACCTCGAAGGAGCAGCGGGTGCGGGTGGAGGTCTTCTCGAACAGCAGGGCGATGTTCTTGCCTTCGAGGCGCTTGACCTCGCGACCGGCCTTCTTGTCGGCCTTGAGCTGGACGGCCAGCTCAAGCAGGCTGTTCCACTCGGCAGGGGAGAAGTCGATCTCCTTGAGGAACGAGCGGCCGGACAGGGGGTGAGTCATCGCGTTGTCTCCTTTGCTGGCTATGACTTGGTGCGATTGCTTGCGGGTTGGGGGTGGAGGCGCCTCAGGGCAGCGGCTTGCGGAGGATGACGCTCTCGAGCTCACCGAGCTCTAAGTCGACGGAAAACTTCATTGTTCTCGCTCGTCTCCGGCACGCCGTGCGCTAGCGCGTGGTGCGACCGGTGCTAGAGGGCAGGTGCCCGCGTGGTTGAGTGGTACAAGCGTACTGGATATTGCGATAGTCACAAGGGGTGGCTGAGCATGAGTGGGACATTTGTGCCAAGTTGAGAACGTCGCGTGAGGTGACAGGCTGTCCGTGCTCCGAGTCGCGGGCCGCAATATGTAGTGCGGCACTACCTGCGGGGTGGTGCTCGTCGGTCGGCATCCGCCGCGTCTTGTAGGAAGTCACGATCCGGGTGAGTCGCGTCTCAGTGTGGAGGTGGGTGTCTGCGGCCTGGTGTGCCGGAGGTCGTGACAGTCGGGGCGGCCGGACGGTGCCGTGGCGTCGCAGGCCGGACGGTGCCCTGGTGCGTCCGCTCGGGGCGAGCGCCCCTGGTGCGCGAGGCGTCCGGGCTGATGAGCTGGGCTCCCCATTGTCATGACAGCAGATGGTCTACTGCCGAGGAGGAGCATCGTGGCTCTCGCGCCTTTCCCCGGTTCCCGCCGTCCCCGCCTAGAGTCGTCGCACGCTCGTGTGCGGCCGCTGCGTGGTGAGTCTGGTCAGGCCTCGGCGGAGCAGGCGGGTGTCATTGTCGTCGTCGTCCTGCTCGTCCTGGCGCTCGTGGCGGGCTTCACCCCGCTGGGCGCCAGGATCGCCAGCGGCATCCAGTGCACCGTCGCAAGCGTCTTCTCCGACGGCGGTGGCGGGGGCTGCGGAGGCGATCCCGCACCACCGATGACGGTGGACCACTCCGGCGACGGCTCCTCCGACCGTCCGGGCTCGGGGGCGAACGCCTCCGACGACTCGGGCTCGGGCGGGAGCTCCTCTGACCACTCGGGCTCGGGGGCGAACGCCTCCGGTTCCGCGGGCTCCGGCGGCCCGCAGGGCACGTCTTCGGGCGGAGGGGCTCAGCAGAAGCCGAAGCAGCCCGTCGACCGCGCCAAGGTGGACAAGGCGCTCAAGCGCACGCGTGAGGCGCTGACGCCGGGGTGGTTCGACCCGGTGAACCCGAATGACCTGGAGGAGATCGAGAGGCAGGTCACGGGGCTCAACGGCGCGGAGTTCGATGCCTTCATCGCCAGCATGAGCGACGAGGAGCTGCGAACGTGGATCGCGGAGATGGAAGACGGGTGGAGCGCCTTCGGGCCCGACGCGTGGCGCCCCGCGCGCCGCCAGCAGATGTGGAGCAAGGTGCTGCCCAACGCCTCTGCCGAGACTGTGCGCCGTCTGGCGGGCATGTCCCACGACCTCAATCCCCGGTACGACGACGTGGACGTCAAGGGCAAGGACCCTGGGAGGACCTATCGGCAGTCCCAGGGCTCGCCGTTCGTCGACGGGGTCTCGCCGTCGGACATCCGGCAGGGGCATGTCGGTGACTGCTGGTACATCGCCTCGCTCAAGTCGGTGGCGGCCGCGGACCCGTCGGTCATCGAGAACGCGATCACGGACAACGGCAACGGGACCTATACGGTGCGCCTCTACCACGACGGCAAGCCCTTCTATGTCACGGTGAGTGGCGACGAGGTCGTCGACAAGAACGGGAACCAGTACTACGCCGGGTCGGCGACGAAGGGTGAGATGTGGCCCCAGATCATGGAGAAGGCGCTCGCCTCCTACGAGGGCTCCTACGGGGCCATCCAGGGCGACTGGCCGAGCCATGGGATGGAGCTGCTCACCGGCAAGCCGTCGACGACCGGTTCCCCGAGCAGCTACAGCGCTGCCGACCTCAAGACGGAGCTGGACCAGGGCCACGCCGTCGCCGTGGTCTCGCGGCGCACTCCCTTGTTCGGCGAGGACCCCATGTACGGGGAGAACCCCAAGGACTCGAAGGGCAACCGGCTGTGGGAGCCGCTGGCACATGATCACGCGTACCAGGTGACGGCGGTCGACCTGGGTGACCCGAACGACCCGTCGGACGACACGGTGACGGTCCAGAACCCGTGGTACGCGGACAAGCCCATGACGCTGCCCTACGAGGACTGGAAGAACGGCTTCAGCGGGGTGTACACCAACCCGGTCAAGTAACCCGTGGCCTACCGCGTCGGCCGCGCTCCGATGACCCCGGGGCGAACGTCCCTGGCGTGTGGGGCGCTCCGGATGATGGGCTGAGGTACCCATCACTGTGACAGGTGGTTTCCCCGCCACCGAGAAGGAGCGCTGTGGCTCTCTCACTGTCCCCTTGTACCCGTCCCGGTTCCCGTCGTCCCCGTTCCGGGCCGCTGAGCGGCCGGTGGCTGCGGCGTCTGCGTGGTGAGTCCGGTCAGGCCTCGGCCGAGCAGGCGGGTGTCATTGTCGTCGTCGTCCTGCTCGTCCTGGTGCTCGTGGCGGGCTTCACCCCGCTGGGCGGCAGGATCGCCAACGGCATCCAGTGCACGATCTCGAGCATCTTCTCCGACGGCGGCGCCTGCGGGGGTGAGCCCGCACCGCCGTCGGACGGACAGCCTCAGCAGGGGCCGGTCGACCGCGCCAAGGTGGACGAGGCGCTCAAGCGCACGCGTGAGGCGCTGAAGCAGGCGTGGATGGACGAGGTGACCCCGGAAGAGCTGGAGGAGATCGACAGGCAGCTGGCCGGGCTCAACGGCGCAGAGGTCGACGCCTTCATCGCAGGCATGAGCGACGACGAGCTGCGGACGTGGATCTCGGCGATGGAAGGCAAGCTGGGGTTCTTCGAGACTGAGGGCTGGAGCATCGAGCGCCGCCAGCAGATGTGGAGCCGGGTGCTGCCCAACGCCTCTGCCGAGACCGTGCGCCGCCTGGCGGGCCTCACCAAGGACATCCAGCCCCGGATCGACGACGTCGGGGGAGACGACGCGAACTCCAAGGGCAAGGGTAACGGCTTCAGCTACCAGGAGTCCCAGGGCTCGCCGGTTGTCGACGGGGTCTCACCGACGGACATCAGCCAGGGGCAGATCGGTGACTGCTGGTACATCGCGGCGCTGAAGTCGGTGGCGGCCGCGGACCCGTCGGTCATCGAGAACGCGATCACGGACAACGGCAACGGGACCTACACGGTGCGCCTGTACCACGACGGCAAGCCGGTGGACATCACCGTGACCGGTGACGAGGTCGTCGACAAGAACGGGAACCAGGGCTTCGCCCGGTCGGGGAACCGGAGCGAGATGTGGCCCCAGATCATGGAGAAGGCGCTCGCCGCCTACGAGGGCTCCTACGGGGCCATCGAGGGAGGATCGGCGGGCAACGGCATGGAGGTCATCACCGGCAAGCCGTCCACGAACGGCGCGACGAGCAGCTACGGCGCTGCCGACCTCAAGGCGGAGCTCGACCGGGGCCACGCCGTCACCCTCCACTCGCAGCCCGAGCCCCAGAACGGGGAGCGCGAGAACCCCCTGTACGGGGACAACCCCGTGGACTCGAAGGGCAATCCGCTGTGGGAGCCGCTGGCGCACGGTCACGCGTACCAGGTGACGGCGGTCGACCTGGGTGACCCGAACGACCCGTCGGACGACACGGTGACGGTCCAGAACCCGTGGTATCCGGACAAGCCCATGACGTTGCCCTACGAGGACTGGAAGAACGGCTTCAGCTGGGTGTTCACCAACCCGGTCAAGTGACCGCGACGTACCGCCCGCGGGCGCGCCCTGATGACCCCGGGGGCGTGTGCCCCTGGCGGGTGGGGCGGACGGGGTGATGAGGTGGCCTCCCCATCACTGTGACAGGCGGGTCCCCGCCGCTGAGGAGGAGCATCGTGGCTCTCGAGCCTTCTGCCGGTACCCGGTCCGGTCCCCACCGTCCCCGCGGTCTGCTGCGTGCCCGGTGGATGCGGCCGCTGCGTGGTGAGTCTGGTCAGGCCTCGGCGGAGCAGGCGGGTGTCATTGTCGTCGTCGTCCTGCTCGTCCTGGCGCTCGTGGCGGGCTTCACCCCGCTGGGCGCCAGGATCGCCAGCGGCATCCAGTGCACCGTCGCAAGCGTCTTCTCCGACGGCGGAGGCGGGGGCTGCGGAGACGAGTCTGCACAGCCGGTGACAGTGGGGCAGTCGGAGAGCGAGAGCTCCTCCGGTGGCTCGGGCAGCCCTCAGGGTGCTCCGCAGAACGGGAAGCCGCAGCGCAAGCCGCAGGATCCGGTCGACCGCGCCAAGGTGGACGAGTCTCTCAGGCGCGCACGCGAGGCACTGAAGACGGGGACGTTCAACCCCGTCACCGAGAGCGACCTGGAGGAGGTCGAGAGGCAGCTGGCCGGGCTCAACGGCGCGGAGGTCGACGCCTTCATCGCCAGCATGAGCGACGACGAGCTGCGTGCGTGGGTCAGGGAGATGGAGCAGGGGTGGGACCTGTTCGGGGCCGGAGGGTGGAGCCGTGAGCGCCGCCAGCAGATGTGGAGCCGGGTGCTGCCCAATGCCTCTTATGAGACGGTGCGCCGCCTAGCGGGCATCACCCACGACATCCAGCCCAGGATCGACAACGTGGGAGGTGACAGTGCGAACTCCAAGGGCAAGGGCAATGGCTTCAGCTACCAGGAGTCCAACGGAACGCCCTACGTCGACGGGGTCTCACCGACGGACATCAGCCAGGGGCAGATCGGTGACTGCTGGTACATCGCGGCGCTGAAGTCGGTGGCGGCCGCGGACCCGTCGGTCATCGAGAACGCGATCACGGACAACGGCAACGGGACCTACACGGTGCGCCTGTACCACGACGGCAAGCCCGTGGACATCACGGTGACCGGCGACCAGGTTGTCAACGAGGCTGGAGGCCAGGGCTTCGCTCGCTCCGGGAACACGGGCGAGCTGTGGCCCCAGATCATGGAGAAGGCGCTCGCCTCCTACGAGGGCTCCTACGGAGCCATTGAGGGCGGCTGGCCGAGCCACGGCATGGAGGTGCTCACCGGCAAGCCGTCAACGCGCGGCTCGACGGGCAACTACGGTGCTGCCGACCTCAAGGCGGAGCTCGACCAGGGCCACGCCGTCGCCGTCAGCACGCACAACAAGCCTTGGTGGACCTGGTGGCCTCACCGCAACAACCCGTTGTACGACAAGGACAACCCCGTGGACTCACGTGGCAACCGCATGCGGGAGCCGCTGGCGTACAACCACGCGTACCAGGTGACGGCGGTCGACCTGGGTGACCCGAACGACCCGTCGGACGACACGGTGACGGTCCAGAACCCGTGGTACCACGACCAGCCCATGACGCTGCCCTACGAGGACTTGAAGAACGGCTTCGGCGAGGTGTACACCAACCCGGTCAAGTGACCCGTAGCACACAGTCCGTGAGGGCTGTGCTGGCAGGATGATGAGGTGCTCTGCTTGACTGGCGGCACGGCAAGGCGCGAAAGGAAGGACCTGAGGATGGTTCGCAAGGTAGTGATCGGCGTCGTCGGCGTCGTGGTTGTGATCGTCCTGGCTGTGGCCGGCTTCATGTGGTGGTCGACGCGTGCCGGCACGCCTGATCTGCCCGCTGACCTGGAGGCGTTGCGCTCCGAGGCGGAGAGCGTGGGCGAGGCGCGTCCGCACATCCTGGCGAGCGGGTGGACGGTGGTCGTCACCTCGGTGGAGACCGACAGTGCCATGGTGCGGGTTTGGCCGGACGACGACATGGACGAGTTCGCGGTCGCCACCCTCAAGGTGGGGACGAGCGAGGCCGTCGGCTCGTGCACCGTCGCCCTGCTGGAGACCCACCCGGGCAGGTCCGGGTCCGAGCCCGGCAGCCAGACCGGCTGGGCCCTGCTGCACGTCAGCTGCCCGCCGCGTCCCACCGCCAGCCCCAGCGGGACGGCCACCAGCGGTCCGAGCGCGAAGCCCACCGCCACCCCCGGCGGCGCGACTCCCTCCACCACCCCTACCGCGCAGGAGACGCAGGACTGAAGCCCGGACGTACCGGACCGGAACCGCACCGCGAACAGGACGCTCATACGTGACCCCGCTTTCCACGGGACCCTCGTCGTCGACTGGCAGGATCCTGCTCGTCGACGACGAGGCCTCCATCCGCACCTCCCTGGGGCCCTACCTCGAGCGCTCCGGCTTTGACGTCCTGCTCGCCTCCGACGGCCGTGAGGCGCTGGACCTCATGGCGGCCAACCGGGTCGACATCGTCGTCACCGACGTGCTCATGCCCCGGATGGACGGGCGCGAGCTCGTGCGTCGGCTGAGGGCCCAGGGCACGTGGACCCCGGTCATCCTCCTCACCCAGCTCGACGCCTCCTACGAGCGGATCTCGGCCCTGGACGACGGCGCGGACGACTACCTGTCCAAGCCCTTCGACCCGGCCGAGCTCGCCTCGCGCGTGCGCGCGGTCCTGCGCCGCAGCCGAGGCGTGGCACGCCCGCTGACGGCCGCGGCGGTCCTGAGCGCCGGAGCCCTCGTGCTGGACCGCACGCGCCGCAGGGCCGAGTTCGACGGCAAGGAGGTCATGCTCACCGCCAAGGCCATGACACTGCTCGACTACCTCATGTGTCACCCCGGCGAGCTGCACACCCGCGACCACCTGCTCGCCACGCTGTGGGGGATCGACTTCGCCTCCTCGACCCGCGCGGTCGACCACCGTGTGCGCGAGATCCGTCATGCCCTGGGTGATGACGCCTCCAGCCCCACCTACATCGAGACCGTGCCCTCGGTGGGCTACCGCTTCTGCGCGAAGGTCAACGGTTGAGCGCGACAGCGCCCGCCCGCCCCCGCAGCGGGTGGCGCCGGGCCCTGGCGTGGGTGGCGGCACCGGCCGCCCTCGCGCTCATCTGCCTCGTCGTGTGGGTGGCGACGCGCGGCACGCTGCTCGTGCTGGGTGTCCCGCCCTGGCTCGCCGTGGCCGAGGCCGGCACTGTCGTCCTGCTCGTGGCGGCGCTCGTCGTCGTCGTGCGCGTGGCCACACGCAGGCTCGTGGACGCCGCCCGCCAGGAGGCCGCCGAGGAGGCGCGCGCCCGCCACCGCCAGTTCCTGCGTCGCCTCGACCACGAGCTCAAGAACCCGCTGACGGCGGTGCGTGTCGCCGCGGCCGACATCGGCGAGCGCGGAGCCGCCGCCGACGTGCGCGGCGGGCTGGACGTCATCGACGCCCAGTCGCGGCGCATGAGCCGCCTGCTCGCCGACCTGCGCAAGCTCGCCGAGCTGGAGACCTCACCGCTGAACCTGGAGGAGGTCGACGTCGTCGAGATGGTGCAGGACGCGGTCGACGCCGTCGTCGAGGAGACGACGGCCCGCGGCCTGCCCGCGCAGGTGCGCGTCAACATGCCTCAGGTCCCGTGGCCGCTTCCGCGGGTCATGGCCGACGGCGACCTGCTGTACTCCGCCGTCTACAACGTCATCTCCAACGCCGCCAAGTACACGCCTCCCGGCGGCGTCATCGAGGTGCGCGGACGCGAGGAGCACGGCACGGTGGCGGTGGAGGTCGCCGACACCGGCATCGGTGTCCCCGAGGAGGAGGTTGACCTCGTCTTCCGAGAGCTCGGGCGGGCGAGCAACGCCCGCGGCCTGCCGGGCTCCGGGCTCGGTCTCGCCCTCGTGCGCACCATCATGGAGCGCCATGCGGGGACCGCCTCCATGGCCTCGCGCCAGGGCGTGGGCACGCGCGTCCTGCTCACGCTGCCGGCCGCGGGACAGTCGGCGCCCCGCAGGAGGAGGAGCCCCGCGTGAACCGCCGCCCCGGGTGACGCGCCCCGATGTCGCACGACTGCGACACGGCTGCGACCCGGACGCGACGAGCCCGTTCCTAGCATGAGAGTCGTCAGGGCGACCCCGGTACGAACCGAGCCCCGTCCCAGTACCTACCCACCACCCTTGAGATGACGGAGACCCGCCATGAAGCGTCACACCCCCAGCCCCGCCACCGCCGGCCACTTCAGCGCCCGCTCCCTGCGTGTGGCCGCTGCCCTCGTCCTGCCCCTGGGCCTGCTCAGCGCCTGCTCGGTGAGCCTCTCCTCTCCCCAGTCGCAGGAGTCACCCGGTGAGGCGGCGCAGGCCACGCCGAGCGTCTCCGTCTCGGTGGGGACCGACGGCGTGAGCGTCAACGACGGCTCGACCTCGGTGTCCGTGGGCTCCGGCGGCGTCTCCGTCACCGACGGCAGCACCGGGGGCTCGGGCAACGGCGGCTCGGGCAACGGCAGTTCGGGCGGCTCGGGCGGCTCGGCCCCGGCGAACCCGGGCACCGCCACCGACTGCAGCTGGCTCGACCAGTACGTCAGCCCGCACGAGGCGGTGAACGTCGGCTCCGACACCTACATGATCACCCAGGCCAACGAGACGATCCGCATCGCCAACGACCTGAGGACCCTGACGGTCTCCGGGGGCAACGCCGACGTCGTCGTGACGAACGCCGACAACGTCATCATCAACGGCGCCAACGCCTACGTGTACGTCTGCAACGTCGGCTCCGTCACCATCAACTCGGGCGTCGGCAACGCGACGGTGATCTGGGGCCCGGGCGTGACGCCGGTCGTCCAGGACTTCGGCTCCAACACGGAGACCCACGCCTACCGCCCCTGAGCCCTGCGCGGCCCCGGCCGGGGCCGCACCACGGACCACCACCACCCCGATGAGACCTAAGGTACTGACCTCATGACCCCACACCCCCGTTCCGCCGCCCTCCACCGTGGTGCTGCCCTGTGCGGCGTCATCGGCCTGTCCCTCGCGCTCGTCGCCTGCACGGGCTCGCCGTCGCCGTCGACGTCGAGCGCCCCGCCCACCACCGCGGCCCCCCAGGCGCCGACGGCGGCCGCCTCGGCCCCCGCCTCCGCGAGCAGTGAGAACGACCCCGCCTGGGCGGTACCCGGGTACGCCGTGGGCGAGATCCCGCCCGTGCCGCTGTTCACCCTGCCGGACCTCGGCCTGCTGACCTCCTCCACCGGACGCTTCACCCCGGACCTGACGACGCAGCTGACCTCCCGGCCCGGCATCACGGTCGAGCCGGCCCGCTGCAACGAGCAGGGCGTCCTGGACGGCGGCTCGACGGTCGTCGGCGCCGACGGCAGCGTCCAGACCAGCGCCGGAGACTCCACGGTCGTCAACAACGGCGCGGGAGCGGCCGTCTACCACGACGGCCAGGTGAGCATCGTCAACAACGGCGACGGCTCGGGCTCCTACAGCGACGGCACGACCTCCATCGTCGTCAACGGCGACGGCTCAGGCACCTACAACGACCCGACGCTGTCCGTGGTGGCCTCCGGGGGGACGGGCACCTACAACAACTCCGCCACGGGGGAGTCCATCGTCGTCGCCGGAAACGGCACGGGGACGTACTCGACCGACACGGTCTCCATCGTCAACAACGGCGACGGCTCGGGCACGTACTCCGACTCCGAGCACGGCCTGAGCATCATCAACAACGGTGATGGCACCGCCGTGGTCTCCACCGACGAGGGAACCCGGACCGTCAAGGCCGAGCGCCTGGCCCCGGTCGGGCGGGTGGGCTCCTTCCCTAGCATCGACGCCGCCAAGCCCATCGAGGCCTGCGGCACGGTCATCACCCTCACCGACGGCATCCTCTTCGACTTCGGCTCCTCCGAGGTGCGTCAAGAGGCCATGACGACGATCACCGAGCTCGCGCAGCTGCTCACCCAGGCGGGCGTGCCCACGGCCCACGTCTACGGGCACACCGACTCCGTCTCCGACGACGCCTTCAACCAGACCCTGTCCGAGCAGAGGGCCCAGGCGGTGGCATCCGCGCTCAGCCAGGCGGGTGCGACGAGCAGCATCGACTCCCAGGGATTCGGCGAGTCGCGGCCGGTGGCGGCCAACGAGAACCCGGACGGCTCGGACAACCCGGCGGGACGTCAGCTCAACCGCCGCGTCGAGATCTACATCCCGACGTTCTGACACGGGACGGGGCAGTCACGGCGGCTACGCTGTCGCCGTGACTGCCCCTTCGCATACCCCCGGCACCGGCCTGCTCATCTCCTTCGAGGGCGGTGACGGCGCCGGCAAGACCACGCAGATCGGGCTCCTGGTCCCGCAGCTGGAGCGGGAGGGGGTCGAGGTCCTCACCACGCGCGAGCCCGGAGGCACCGGGCTCGGCGCTGAGATCCGCCGTCTGCTCCTGCACAGCGGGCACGTGGCCCCCCGGGCCGAGGCGCTGCTGTACGCGGCGGACCGCGCCCACCACGTGGACACCCTCATCCGCCCGGCCCTGGCGCGCGGCGCCGTCGTCCTCACCGACCGCTACCTCGACTCCTCCGTCGCCTACCAGGGTGCTGCGCGCGCGCTGGGAGCCGACGAGGTCCGCGAGCTGTCCCTGTGGGCCACCGAGGGGCTGCTCCCGGACCTGACCGTCCTGCTCGACGCCGATCCCGGTCTCGCCGACCGGCGCGCCGCCGACAGGGGGGCCAAGGACCGCCTGGAGCTCGAGCCCGGCTCCTTCCGCGCCGCCCTGCGCGAGCAGTTCCTCACGCTGGCGGCCGCCGAGCCCGAGCGCTTCGTCGTCATGGACGCGGACCGACCGGTTCAGGACATTGCGGCCGACGTCCTCGCGGCCGTGCTGTCCCTGCTCCGGGCCCGTCGGGACGGCGGGGCCGACGAGCGTGTCACAGCCGATCACTAGCCTGGGCGCGTGAGCATGAGCGTGTGGGACGACGTCGTCGGGCAGGAGAAGGTCGTCGCGGACCTCGTGGCCGCGGCCCGCTCCGCCCGCCTCATGGCCGAGCAGCGGGAGGGGCGGGAGCGCGGACCGGTTGAGGCGCGTCGTGCGGCCGGTGCGGACACCGCGGCCATGACGCACGCCTGGCTCGTCACCGGTCCGCCCGGATCCGGCCGCTCCACCGCCGCCCGGGCCTTCGCCGCCTGCCTGCAGTGCACGGGCGACGTGCCCGGCTGCGGTGAGTGCAAGCCCTGCCGGGACGTCATGAGCGGCGGGCACCCCGACGTCGTGAGGCTGACTACCGAGAAGCTCATCATCACGATGGACGAGGTCAAGGAGCTCATCGGGGAGGCCCAGCGGCGCCCTTGGACCGGACGCTGGCGCGTCATCCTCGTTGAGGACGCCGACCGCATGGCCGAGCGCACCACCAACGTGCTGCTCAAGTCGATTGAGGAGCCGCCGCCGCAGACCGTGTGGATCCTGTGCACGCCCAGCGCCGACGACGTCCTGCCCACCATCCGCTCGCGCTGCCGCCTCGTGACCCTGCGCGTGCCTCCCGCCCAGGCTGTCGCCGAGCTGCTCGTGCGCCGCGACGGGGCGGACCCGCAGGCGGCGGAGCGTGCCGCCCGCGCCGGCCAGTGCCATATCGGGCTGGCCCGGCACCTGGCCGTCGACCCGGGGGCGTGGGAGCGCCGCCGGCGCCTCCTGCTCGCCCCGGTCTCCCTGCGCAGCGTCGGCGACGCCGTCCTCGCCGCCGCCGAGCTTGTCGACAGTGCGGAGACAGAGGCCAAGGACGCCACCACCGAGCGTGACGTGCGCGAGAAGGCCGAGCTGCTGCGGGCCCTGGGGGTGGAGGGGAGCGCGAAGGTCCCCCCCGCCCTGCGCGCCCAGGTCCGCCAGCTTGAGGAGGACCAGAAGCGGCGGGCCAAGCGCGCCCGCACGGACGTGCTCGACCGGGCCATGACCGACCTGCTGTCCTTCTACCGCGACGTGCTGGCCACCCAGCTGGGATCCGACGTCGAGCGCGTCAACGTCGACCTCACCCAGGCGGTGGACGAGGTTGCCCGCACCAGCGGTCCCGAGCAGTCCCTGACTCGCATCGCGGCCATCGAGGAGTGTCGTGCCCGCCTGCGCACGAATGCCTCCGCGCTGCTCGCCGTCGAGTGCCTCATGGTCCAGCTGCGCCCCCAGGCCTGAGCCGGGCACCCGGCCGTGGCCATGCTGCCCATCGCGTTGATCCTGGCGGCCTGCGAGGATCAGAGAGTGATCACCCCTTCCGCCGTGCGCCCTGAGAGCGGTCCGGACGTCTACGTCCGGCGCCGTCCTGTCCTTGAGCGCTTCATGGCCCTTCCGTTCGCGTCCGTCGCGGGCTTCTTCGGCGTGTTCCTGCTCGTCCGGGTCGTTTGGGTCCTCACTGGAGCGGGGCCCACCGCCGACCTCAGTGCCGCAGAGGTGCTCCCGATGCTGGGTCTCGGCCTCCCGTTCGCCACACTGGGTCTGACCGTCTACCGTCCGCGCCTCGTGGCCGACGCCTCGGGGCTGCACGTGCGCGGCGTTCTGTCCCGCCACGACCTGCCGTGGCCGGCGAGTCGCGGTGAGCTCGTCGTTGTCCCCGCCTTCGGGCTTTTGAGCCGCGCGGGCACCGTGACTGTCCAGTACCGTCCCGCAGACGGCTCACGTTCGGTGACGATCCACGCCCTCGCCCGGCCGGTGCTCAGCTGGGGCGGGTGCCCGAGCGCCGACGAGGAGGCCGAGGACCTGTGGGACTGGGCCGAGCGGCGCGGGTACGTGGGCGCTGTGCGGACGCCCGCCGCCGGTGCGGGTGCCGGTGTGGGGACCGGGGCGACGCCCACGTGGACGGGGCACGTCGACCCGGCCGTGCTCAGGCAGGAGGCCCTGCACCTGAGCGCCTGGAGAACCTCGCGCGGCCCGTTCATGGGAGTCCTGTGCGTGCTGGGGCTCGTCCTGGCCGGGATTGTCGTCACCTTCCTCAACCCGCAGAACGACCTTGACCTCGTCGGTGCCGTCATCGGGTTCCTGATCTTCGGGCCCCTGACGCTTGTCATCGTCATTGCTGCCAGAAGCACGACGACGATCGACGTCGAGGGCTTCCACGTCAGAGGCCTCGGACGCGTCGACCTCCCCTGGCTCCGCTCGCGCTCCGACCTCTACGTCCAGGTGGCGAGCACCGGTCGCAGGTCGAGCGGCGGCGCCTGCGTCCTCGTGCGGCCGGATGGGCAGGCCGTCACGCTACCGGGTTCCAACGTCGGGCGGGGCGAGGGCGGGGCCCTGCGCGTCTGGGAGCTGTCCGAGAGCATCTGGGCGTGGGGCGTGGCGCACGGCGTCGCCGAGGACGACGGTGGCTACCACCCGTGCGCGAACCGGGCCATGGAGGAGCGACGTCGGCGCTCCATGGAGTACCTGGAGGCTGAGAGAGCCCGGCTGAGCCGAGCGGACTGAGCGGGTCGCGCACAGCGGAGCCCGGCTGAGCACGTGCTGCTCAGCCGGGCTCCGTCCGGCAGGTTGGGGAGACTGAGGCGGGAGGACGCTCAGACTGAGACCCGAATGGCCTGCTCCTCGTCGGGGGTGAGGCGGAGCCTCTCGACGTTCTGGTTGATGGTGGTGACGTACTGGCCGCTCTCCTGGACCAGGCCCCGGCTCTCGGCCCAGGCCCAGATCGTGTCCGCGTCGGCCACCGCCTTCCTCACGTTCTCCATAGCGAGCTTGCGGCGGGCAGATCCGGCGCCACGCTTCGTGCCCGGCAGGAGTATCGCCTTGCCGTCGGCGGCGATGAGCCAGACCGCGGCGCTGTAGCCCTTGTTCTCCTCGCTGGTCACCGCGAGGGCGGAGCGTGAGGGCGGCCAGGGGAGCAGCGTCGAGCCGACGACCTTGACCACGTGGATGCCTTGGCGGGTGAACACGACCCGGTTGAGGAAGACGGGGATGAGGTTGTAGATCGCACAGAGCGCGAAGAGGATGAAGACGACGCCCCACATCTGGGTGAAGACGCCGTGCCCCTCGATGAGGCGGGCGCGACGGGACGAGGACAGGCGCTCGTTGGGGTGCAGAATGAGCTCGATGCCGAACCATGTCGTCATGGGGGACAGGAAGACGGCCAGGGCGATCGCGCCGATCCGTGCGCCACGGGTGCTGGTGAAGGACAAGGGCTCAGTGCCGAGGCGGCTCTGGTCAGCGAGGGAAGTCACGGACGGTATCCTGCCACGCGACACGCGGGCGGACGTACTCGTCATGGTGCCGCGAGGAGCAGGCGCGATAGTCCTGTCGGACGGGGGTCCACGGGCAGTGATCCCCCTGGAGGAGGAGAGGGGACGCAGGTGGGTACCCGTAGGCTGCCCCCCATGATCTCCCAACGAACGATCCCCACCAGCCGCCCGACCGTCGTCCGACGGGCGCTCGCCGCCCTGGCCGCGACCGCACTCGCCGCGGGTGCCGTCGCCTGCGGTGGCACCACGCCCGTCAACGGCGGTGACTCGCCGGCCGCCGTCCCGGAGGGGCTGGAGTCCTTCTACTCCCAGAAGCTCGACTGGCAGCCCTGCAAGCCGGACCCGGCAGCCGACGGGGACAGCACGGGCACCTTCCTGTGCGCCACCGCCGAGGTGCCGCTGGACTACGACAAGCCGGACGGCCAGACCATCTCCATCGCCCTCAAGAAGCGTGAGGCCGACGGCGACGCCCAGGGCTCGCTCTTCCTCAACCCGGGTGGTCCCGGTGGCTCCGGCGTCGAGCTCGTCGCTGCCGCGGAGCACATGATTGGCAGGGACGTCCTCAAGGTCTACGACGTCGTCGGCTTCGACCCCAGGGGTGTCGGTGACTCCACCGCCATCGACTGCGTGAGCGACGCCGAGCTCGACGAGGAGCGATCCGGTGAGGTCCTCACCGCCGACGAGCTGGCCGCTGAGGACACGAAGCCCGAGGAGGAGGCTCAGGCCGAGGTTCTGGAGTCCGCCCAGGAGAGGGTTGCGGCCTGCGAGGCCAACACCGAGGTTGAGGGCCTGCTCGACCACGTCGACACTGTCTCCGCCGCCCGCGACCTGGATGTCCTGCGCGCCCTGGTGGGAGACTCCAAGCTCACCTACCTGGGCTACTCCTACGGCACCTACCTGGGCGCCACCTACGCCGACCTTTTCCCCGCCAACGTGGGTCGTCTCGTGCTCGACGGCGCCGTCGACCCGGCGCTGACCGCCGGTGAGCTCGGCCTCGGTCAGGCCGAGGGCTTCGAGAAGGCCCTGCGGGCCTACGTCGAGGACTGCCAGGCCGGGGGCTCCTGCCCGCTCACCGGTGACGTCGACTCCGGCGTGGCCCAGATCCAGGCCTTCCTCGACCTGACCGCCACGTCACCGATCCCGACCAGCGACCCCAACCGTCCGCTCACCCGTTCGCTCGCTCGCGACACGATCATCGGCATCCTCTACGTCGACGAGTACTGGTCGCTGCTGACCGAGGCCCTGAGCCAGGCGATGCTCAAGAACGACGGTTCGACGATGCTCTACCTCGGTGACCTGCTCGCCTCGCGCAACGACGACGGCTCCTACTCCGGTAACGGCGACGAGGCCATCACCGCCATCAACTGCCTCGACTACCCGGTCGAGGGCGACGCGGCCTCGTGGGCCGAGGAGGCCGACAAGGCTGAGGAGCTCTCCCCGACCTTCGGTGACGTGCTGGCCTACTCGGACCTGTACTGCAAGGGCTGGGGACACGAGTCTCACCGTGAGCGCAAGGAGATCCACGCCTCCGGTGCGGCCCCGATCCTCGTCGTCGGCACCACCGGCGACCCCGCCACCCCCTACGAGTGGGCGGTGTCCCTCGACCGGCAGCTCGACTCCTCGACGCTGCTCACCTGGGAGGGTAACGGCCACACCGCCTACGGGCGTGCCGGCGACTGCGTCAATAACGCCGTCGAGACCTACCTGCTGACGGGTGAGCTGCCCAAGGAGGGCACGACCTGCACCGGCCAGCAGTGAGATCCGGCGTCGGCCGGGCGTGACGCGACGGTCACGCGACCAGCACACGACTGGCACACGACACTGACCCGGGTCCGAGGAGCGCGCCCCTCGGACCCGGGTCGTCTGTGCGGATCTGTGCGGGGACGGCCGCCCCGGGGTCAGCGGGGGCTCTCGGTGACCTCTCCGGCGATGGAGCGCCCCACCCAGGACGCGAGCTCTGCGCCCCTCAGCCCCTGGCTGAGGAGGAACTGCACCTTGGCGTAGGTCGCCTCCAGCGTCATGTCCCCGCAGGCCACGGCCCCCGCCCGGGCGAGGGCGTCGCCGGTCTCGTAGTGGCCGAGCCTCACCCGGGCGTCGGGGCACTGGGAGGTCACGACGACGGCGGTGCCCGCCTCGACGGCCGCCGCCAGGAGGTCGACGAGCCCGGGGTCGCGGCTGGGCACGTTGCCGACACCGAAGGCGCGCAGGATGACGGCCTCGGGCAGGGGGGTGAGCATGGACTCCAGGCGGGCGGCCCGCATCCCGGGCACGAGGTCGACGACGGCGACGTCGTGGCAGCGGTAGGGCAGGGGGCGCGGCCAGCCGGTGCCCGGCGGGACGCAGGCCGCCCACTGCCAGGGGGCGCCGACCAGCGCGAGCGGGGCGCAGCCCGGTGAGGTGAAGCCCTCGAAGGCCCACGAGCTCGTCTTGGTCGCCCGGTTGCCGAGGAGGAGGCGGTGCCCGAAGAACAGGCTCGTGCCCGCGGTCGCCCGGGGGTGAGCGGCCGCCTGCAGGGCGCCCATGACGTTGGCCCCGGCGTCGGAGCCGATCGCACCCAGGGGCAGCTGGGAGCCGGTGACGACGACGGGCCGCCCCAGGTCAGTCAGGGCGTAGGACAGCGCCGCACAGGTGTAGGCCATCGTGTCGGTGCCGTGCAGCACGACCAGGCCGTCGGCGCCCTCGTGCCCGGTGGCGTGCGCGCGCAGGTCGTCGATGACCTGCTGCCAGGAGTCTGGGGTGGCGTCGGAGGAGTCGATGAGCGGGTCGAGGCGGGAGACGGTGAGGTCGTCGTCGAGCCCTGTGCCGCGGAGCAGGCCGGCCAGCCAGCCCCCGAGGTCCGCGCCGGGGGTCAGGCCGTGCGCGGAGCCGACCATGCCGATGGTGCCGCCGGTGTAGGTCACGTGCAGACGCATGGGCTCAGGGTAGGAGGAGCGGCCGGGTGCTGCTGTGTCCAGAACCACGTGGTGGTGGGTGCGACGGCGTTTGCGCCCCGCGCGGCGCTGCCGGTAGCGTGTGCTGCGCTGCCCAGCGCGGCGCGCCACCTTAGCTCAGTAGGCAGAGCGATTCACTCGTAATGAATAGGTCGTGGGTTCGATTCCCACAGGTGGCTCCAGCCAGGCCCCGGACCGGACGGTCCGGGGCCTTCGTCGTCGTCGGGTGCGTTCCCGGACGGTCCGGAGTGCGTGCGAGACCGCGCCGCACCGGATTCCTCGGATACCCTCTCCCGCGCATGCGACCCGCATACGGCAAAGGAATCCGATTAACCTTGCCTGGCAATGAGGGTCGGGTTTAGTATTTGCATGAAATCGACCCCCCGCATTCGCGTGAGGGGTCGGGACGTCAATCAAGGAGAGCTCTCATGGCCCGAAAGACCAAGATCATTCTCGTGGACGATGTCGACGGCTCGGAGGCCACCCAGACGGTGGGCTTCGCGCTCGACGGCGTCTCCTACGAGATCGACCTCAACGACGAGCACGCCGCCGCTCTGCGCGAGTCCATCGAGGAGTGGTCCTCCAAGGCGCGCCGTGTCGCCGGGCGCCGCAGCGCAGGAACCCGCCGTCGTGGCTCCGCCTCCTCTGGCGAGACGCAGCGTATCCGTACGTGGGCCCGTGAGCAGGGCATGGAGGTCTCTGACCGTGGACGTATCTCCGCCGAGATCCGTGCCGCCTACGCCCAGGCCAACGCCTGAGGCCATCAGCTGCATCCTCGCTGCGTGCGTCGCGGCCGGCCCGGAAGGGGGCGGCCGCGACGTCGTCTGAGGGGGTCGTAGGGTCCTCCGGCCTGGTGAAACCCCCGTCGGGCCTGGCAGGATATGCACATGGCTTACACCCTTGTGCTGCTCCGCCACGGCGAGAGCGAGTGGAACGCAAAGAACCTCTTCACCGGCTGGGTCGACGTCCCGCTGTCGGAGAAGGGCCGCAACGAGGCCGCCCGCGGTGGTGAGTTCCTCAAGGAGGCGAATGTCCTCCCCGACGTCCTGTTCACCTCGATGCTGCGCCGCGCCATCATGACCGCCAACCTCGCCCTCGACACGGCGGACCGCCACTGGATCCCCGTCGAGCGCCACTGGCGTCTCAACGAGCGCCACTACGGCGCCCTCCAGGGCAAGAACAAGAAGGAGATCCGCGACGAGTACGGGGAGGAGCAGTTCATGCAGTGGCGCCGCTCCTACGACGTGCCGCCGCCGGCCATCGAGGCGGGCACCGAGTTCTCCCAGGACGCCGACCCGCGTTACGCCGGCGAGCCCATTCCCGCCACCGAGTGCCTCAAGGACGTGCTTGAGCGTCTGCTGCCCTACTGGGAGGAGCGCATCGTCCCCGAGCTGAGGACCGGCAAGACCGTCATGGTCGCTGCGCACGGCAACTCCCTGCGCGCCATCGTCAAGCACCTGGACGGCATCTCCGACGAGGACATCGCCGCCGTCAACATCCCCACCGGCATCCCGCTGGTCTACGAGCTCGACGAGGAGACCCTGAAGCCCCTCAAGAAGGGTGGCACCTACCTCGACCCCGACGCCGAGGCCAAGATCGCGGCCGTCGCCAACCAGGGCAAGTGATCTTGCGCCCGACCAGCGTGCGAGCGCGCTGAGCGCCGTCCCCTCACCAGGCGGTGCGTGCGGCCCCAGGACCCACCCGGGTCCCGGGGTCGCACGTGTTCCGTGGCCGGTGCGCGGGCTCCCGCGCTGTGAGTTACGTCCCCCAGTATTACCGCGGAATCCTGCTAAAATGGCAGCCTGTATTACTGACTGGAAGTGACCTCCCCTATGACCTTCGAAGTCGGCGAGACCGTCGTCTACCCCCACCACGGTGCGGCCCGGATCATTGACATCCGTCAGCGCAAGGTGCGCGGCGAGGAGAAGACCTACCTGCAGCTCGAGGTCGCCCAGGGTGACCTGACGATCCTCGTCCCCGCTGAGAGCGTCGAGCTCATCGGCGTGCGCGACGTCGTCGACCAGGAGGGCCTGGAGCGCGTCTTCGACGTGCTGCGCGCCCCCCTCACCGAGGAGCCCACCAACTGGTCGCGCCGTTTCAAGGCGAACCAGGAGAAGATCGCCTCCGGGGACGTCATCAAGGTCGCCGAGGTCGTGCGGGACCTGTCCCGCCGGGACACGGACCGCGGTCTGTCCGCAGGGGAGAAGCGCATGCTCTCCAAGGCTCGCCAGATCCTCGTCTCCGAGCTTGCCCTGGCGGAGAAGACCGCCGAGGACGCCGCCGAGTCCAAGCTCGACGAGGTCCTGGGCTCCGGCACCGCCGCCTGAGGACGGTGGTGCTCCGGCAGTGTCGTGCGTGACCCTCGCCGAGCGGCACCCGACGCTGCGCGCGGGGTCGTAGGCTCACGACCATGACCTCCGCCGCCCCGCGCGCGAGCGCTCCCGCCGCCGTCGAGCACGCCCCGACCTCACGCAGCCGTCTGCTGACCTGGCCCGTCATCGCCTGGGGCCTGTGGGACTGGGGCTCGGCAGCCTTCAACGCGGTCATCACGACCTTCGTGTTCACCGTGTACCTCACGAGCTCCTCCTTCGGCGACCCCGCAGCCACCGAGTCAGCCCTCTCCCTCGGCCTGACGATCGCCGGAGCCTGCATCGCCCTGCTGGCGCCCGTCACCGGCCAGCGCTCGGACCGTGCGGGGCGCACGGTCTTCTGGCTGGGCGCCTACACCGCCGTCGTCGTCGCCGTCAGCGCCGCCCTGTACCTCGTTCTCCCGCAGCCCGGGTACCTGTGGTTCGGCATCACGCTGCTGGGGGTGGGCAACGTCTTCTTCGAGCTCGCGAGCGTCAACTACAACGGGATCCTGTCCCACCTGGCCACCAAGGACCGCGTGGGTGCCGTCTCCGGCCTGGGCTGGGGCATGGGCTATATCGGTGGCATCGTCCTGCTGCTCATCCTCTACGTCGGCTTCATCAGCCCCGAGGTCGGCTGGTTCGGGGTGACGAGTGAGAACGGCCTCAACGTGCGCGTGAGCATGCTCATCGCCGCCGCCTGGTTCGGCGTCTGCGCCGTTCCCGTGCTCATCACCCAGTCCGGTGCGGGGGCGCGCCGCCGTCGCCTGGCCGTGGCCGACGCCGAGCTGCGCGGCACCGAGCGGACCTCCACCGGGCTGGAGTCCGAGCCCGCCCTGCTCCACGAGCCCGGGCGCGGCGTCCTGCGCCGCGAGTCCCTGTGGGCCTCCTACAAGCGCCTGTGGCGCACGCTCGTGGGGCTCTACCGCACCCACCCCGAGGTCCTGTGGTTCCTGCTCGCCGCGGCGGTCTTCCGTGACGGCCTCGCCGGCGTGTTCACCTACGGCGGCATCATCGCCCAGAACACCTTCGGCTTCTCCAGCGGCGACGTCATCATCTTCGCGATCGCCGCGAACCTCGTCGCCGGGATCGCCACCATCGTGGGCGGTCGCCTCGACGACGTCCTCGGACCCCGCAAGGTCATCCTCGGCACGCTGGGGATCCTCGTCGTCGTCGGCCTGGGGGTCTTCCTCCTCCACGACGGAGGCACCGCCGTCTTCTGGGTGCTGGGACTGGTGCTGTCGGGCTGCGTCGGTCCGGCCCAGTCCGCGGCCCGCTCCTTCCTCGCCCGCGTCATCCCCGAGGGCCGCGAGGGTGAGATCTTCGGGCTCTACGCCACGACGGGGCGCGCCGTGTCCTTCATGGCGCCCGCCATGTACGGCCTCTTCATCGCCCTGGGCAGCAGGGTGGTGGAGGGCAGCGCAGGCTACTGGGGTGTGCTGGGAATCGTCGTCGTGCTCGCTCTCGGTCTGCTGCTCATGCTGCGGGTCAAGGACCCGCAGGGGCACATCACGAGCCTGGGCGACGAGCAGGTCTGAGCCGGTGCGGTCCCGTGTGCGGGGGGCGCAGCGGGGCGTCAGTCCTGCCGGGACTGCTGACGTGCCTCGCGCTCGCGGCGCATGCGCTCCATGTCCTCCAGCGTGAGCGGGCCCTGGACGGTTCCAGGGGTACCGTCGTCGCGGGTCCAGGTCACAGCGAGGCCATCGCGCTGACCGAAGCGTGCCAGGTGGATACCGGTGACGTGCTCAAGCCGCGCCAGGTGCTCGTCCGTGGTGGACAGACACAGTTCCAGCACGCCGTCGGCGCAGGAGATCTCAACGACGCCGATGCTCGGGCCCTCGCGGGTGAAGGACAGCCGGCCCGAGGCGGTGTCCTGGTCCCAGGTGGCCTCGATCGTGCGCCCCATGTGGGACACGAGCTGGTGACCGTAGCGGGCCGGCTTGTCCGTGGCTACCCGGGCCTTGCTCGTGCGGTCGAATCCGGTGGTGAGATCGGGGGTCCTGCTCATAGGTTCATCCTCGCTGATGTGGGTGTGTTGATGCCAGTAGTTGATCGCCGACGGTGGAGCGGGCGCCTTCCGGGCTCGATCTCGGTCGCTGCGTGGCCCCGTCCACACGCGAGTTCGAGGGTTACGTCTTGAGTTCGGGGTGTTAGAGCTCGAACTCGGAACACAACCCCCGAACTCGGCGGAGGCGGGGCACAGGCTGCTGAGGGCGCGGGCGCAGGTGGGGCGATCTCAGGCGGTGAGGGTGTGCCGACCGTGGGAGAGCTCGACCGGGGTCGCGGCACCCGGCAGGCTCACCCGCGCCCTGGCCCCCACGGGAACGACGACCTCGACCGTGATCCCGTCGTCGTCGACCCGCCAGGCCGAGGCCGCCCAGCCGAAGGGCGTGCGGTGCACCGCCTGGGCGCTGGTGAGACCCGGACCGGGCCGGGGCGCGACCTCGATGACGCGGTAGGCGGGCTGGGCCGGGGCCAGGCCCGCCACCTCGCGCTCCAGCCAGGCGGCCACCGCCCCCAGGGCGTAGTGGTTGAAGGAGGTCATGCCTCCGGGGTTGATGCTGCCGTCGGGCAGCATGGAGTCCCAGCGCTCCCAGGTGGTGGTGGCGCCCATGCTCACCGCGTAGAGCCACGACGGGCACGTGTCCTCCAGGAGCAGGCGGTAGGCCTCCGCCGTGTGGCCCGTGCGCGTGAGCGCGCCCGTGAGCACAGGAGTGCCCGCGAAGCCGGTGCCGACATGAGCGCCGCAGTCCTCGACGAGCGCGGCGAGGCGCTCACCGGCCACCCTCAGCCGCTCGGCGTCACCGGCGAGGTCGAAGGCGATGGTCAGGGCGTAGGCGCACTGCGTGTCGGAGGTCAGGTGCCCGGCGCCGTCGGTGAAGCGGGACCGGAAGCCTGCCCCGATGGCGTCGGCGAGCGTGCCGTAGCGCTCGGCGTCCGCCATCCGTCCCAGCGCCGCCGCCCAGCGTGACAAGAGCCGGGCGCTGCGCGCGTAGAAGGCCGTGGCAACGAGGGCGGGGTCCGTCATGGCAAGCATCGGGTTGTCCGGCGGCGCCGTGGGATCCAGCCAGTCGCCCAGCTGGCGCCCGCCCGTGGTCCAGCAGTGGTCGTCGTCGGCCAGTGAGGTCACGAGATCGACCCAGCCACGGGCCGAGTCGTACTGCTGCTCCAGCAGGCCGAGGTCACCGGTGGCCACGTACAGCTCCCACGGCACGACGACGGCGGCGTCGCCCCACACGGCCCCTGGGACCGGTGGGCTCCAGAACCCGCCGGGGATCACCGGCACGTACCACGGCACCGTGCCGTGGGCGGCCTGCTCGATCTCGAGGTCGACGAGCCAGGAGGACAGCATGCCCGTGCAGCCGTAGTGGAAGGCCGCCGTCGGTGCGAAGGCCTGGATGTCACCGGTCCAGCCCAGGCGCTCGTCGCGTTGCGGACAGTCGGTGGGGATGGACACGAAGTTGTCGCGCATGGACCAGCGTGAGTTCTCGTGCAGGCGGGTCACGCGCTCGTCGGAGGCGGTGAAGGCGCCCAGGCGCTCCATCTCGGTGTGCAGGACGACGGCGTGCACGGCCCCGGCCTCGATGGCGGCCCGGGCGGCCTCACCGCCGCCGGGCCAGCCGGTGACGTCCGCGTAGCGGAAGCCGTGGATCGCGAAGACCGGCTCCCACTCCTCCTCACCGCCGCCCGCGAGCGTGTAGACGTCGGTGGACTCGGCCTCGCGCAGGGGTCGCATCCCCAGCCCGCCGTCCTCCAGGACCTCGGCGTGACGCAGGGTGATGCTCTGGCCGGCCTCACCGCTCACCCGGATACGCAGGCGCCCGGAGATGTTCTGCCCGAAGTCGATGAGCACGCGCTCGGGGGCCATCTCGATGGCGATGCCGTTGAAGTCGAGCACCACCGGCGGGAGCACGCTGACCGCCACCGGGGCGAGCACGTCGGTGGTGCGCACGGGCGCGTCCGAGGGCATGACGAGCCGCTCGGCGTCGCTGGCACCGACCGCCACCGGCAGCCAGGTGGAGTCGTCGAAGCCGGGGAGCGACCATCCGGGGGTGGCCAGGCGTGCGTCCGTCTTCTCGCCGTCGTACAGGTCGGAGACGAGGACCTCGCCGGCCCCGGCCCGCCAGGCGCCGTCGGTGGCGACGGTCGTACGGGTTCCGTCGGCGTGCAGGACCTCCAGTTGGATGACCGCGGCGACGTCCTCGCCGTACAGGTTGCGGTAGCCGCCGTCGAAACCGATGTGGCCGCGGTACCAGCCGTCCGCCAGCTGGGCGCCGACGGCGTGCGCGCCGGTGCCGTCCGTCTGCTCGGGGGAGCCCGGGGTCGTGGTGAGCAGGTCGGTGACGTCGTAGGTGCGGGCGACGATCCGCTCCCCGTAGACCGTCCAGCCGGGGACGAGCTCGTCGGCGCCCACGCGACGGCCGTCGATCTCGGCGCGGATAAGGCCGTGGGCGCTGACGTAGGCGCGGGCGGCGACGACGGGGGAGCTCAGCGTGAACTCGGTGCGTACCCGCGGCGGGCGCCGGTCGGCCAGCGGGTTCTCGGGCCACGACGGGCCCACGGGCAGTGCCTCCCAGTCCTCGGGCGCGAGCAGGCCCACCTCGTAGGCGAGCGGCGCGGACCAGCCGGTGTCTGTGGTGGTCGCGTCGCCGACCCTGCCGGACACTCGCACGCGCAGCACGACCCGCTCGCGGGAGCGCAGCGGCTCTCCGGGCCACTCGGCCAGCACCCCGTCCCAGGTGCTCAGGGGCAGGACGACGCTCTTGTCCACGGGGCGCCCGGCGGCGTCGGTGCGGGTGATCTCGAGCTCCGCGCCGGAGGCCCTCCATCCTGCGGGGGCGGTGGGGATCTCCCAGGACAGGCGCGGCGTGGCGGTGGCGCCGCCGAGGACGTCGCCGGGCAGGTGCTGGTCGATCTTCAGGTGCGCGGGGGCGGCGAGGGCGCCCACCGGGTCCGTGAGGGTCTCGAAGGTGAGCTCGGGTTCGGGGGTGAGCGGGCGGATGGTGGTCAGGGCTGACACGTGGACCTCCGGGGGCGCGGGATGTTCCTCATTGAATCGACTCAACGGTAGATTGTGGTGCTGGCGTCGGTCAACGGTGTGTGGTGGCGCCCCCCTGATGTCGAGTTCGAGGGTTATGCGCCGAGTTCGGCGCCTAAGACATCGAACTCGGCGCGCAACCCTCGAACTCGGCGGGGTGGGAGCGCGTGGGTCGGCGCCGCCGTGGACCCGCTCAACCCTGCTGGGCGGCGGGGACCTCGGCGGCCTCGGGGGCGACGTCCTCGACGACGGCGGTCAGAGCCGCCGCGATCTCCTCCATGCCCGGGATGAAGCCGTACATCGTCGCCGCTCCGGGCACGATCCGTGCGGTCGTGCTGAGCTCCTTCGTGAGGAAACGGGTGAGTGTGGCAGCCGGGTCTGCCATGTAGGCGCCGTGCTTGCCCGCGACCGCCGCAACGACGCGCGCCCACGCCTCCTCGTCGTCCATGAGGTCGCGCACCGTGAGGATCGGAGCGCCGGCGCGGCCCAGGAGCTCTGCCGGTACCGTCACCGTGCGCTCGTGGCGGCCGTGGGCCACCGTCTCGGGCGCGGCCCCCGGCAGGACGAGCGCGGCGGTAGCGCCCACCGGCACCTCGACGCTCACTGTCAGCTGCTCGCCGTCGAGCCGCCACGCGACCCGGGCGGTTCCCACCGCCAGGCGGCGCACCACCGAGGCGCGGCTGAAGCCGTGCCCGACGACGGGCGCCACCCGCAGTGCTGAGCCGCCCGGTGCGCTCACGGCCAGGCCGGCCAGCTCCGTGAGGAGCCACTGGGTGACGGCGCCGAGCGCGTAGTGGTTGAAGGAGGTCATCTCCCCGGGGTTGATGCTTCCGTCGGGCAGCATGGAGTCCCAGCGCTCCCAGATCGTCGTCGCCCCCATCGTGATCGGGTACAGCCAGCTCGGGCAGTGCTTCTCCAGCACGAGGCGACAGGCCGTCGCCGCCTGGCCTCCCTTGAGGAGCGCCACCGGTACCAGCGGTGTGCCGACGAAGCCCGTCGAGATGCGGAAGGAGCGCAGTCGCACAAGGTCGGCCAGGCGCGCTCCCGCCCCGGCCACGCGCCGCGGCGTGTCGAGCAGGTCCCAGGCCAGGGCCTGGGCGTAGACGGTCGCGCAGTCGGAGATCATGAGCCCGTCGGCCGTGACGTAGGTGTCGAGGTAGGCGCGGCGCACCTCGGCGGCCAGTGCCTCGTAGTGGGAGCAGCGCTCGTCCTCGCCGAGCACCGCGTAGGCCCGGGCGGTGATGGCGGCACTGCGGGCGAAGTAGGCGGTGGCGACGACGTCCGGATCCGCCTTGGCGTCCGCCGGGTTGTCGGGGGCGGCGTCGGGGTCGAGCCAGTCGCCGAACTGGAAGCCGCCGCGCCACAGTCGGGAGGGGCCGGCGACCGCTGCCACGCCGTCGACGAAACGGGACATGGCGTCGACACTCGCGGCCAGCAGCGCCCTGTCGCCGGTCGCCTCGTAGGCGGCCCACGGCACCAGCGTGACGGCGTCGCCCCAGGCGCAGGTCAGCTTCGTGCCGCCCAGGACGTTGGGGGAGACGACGGGCATGGCGCCGTCTGGGGTCTGCGCCCAGGCGAGGTCCCTGACCCAGGAGGCGAGGAAGCCCGCGGCGTCGTACAGGGACAGGGCGGTGGGCGCGAAGGCGCCGATGTCACCCGTCCACCCCAGGCGCTCATCGCGCTGCGGGCAGTCTGTGGGCACGGTGATGAAGTTGTCGATGGTCGACCAGCGCGTGTTCTCCACCAGCCTGGTGACGAGCGGGTTGGAGCACTCGAACCAGGCGGCACGCTCCATGCCGGAGGAGACGACCCGGGCGGTGACGGCCGCGGCCAGGGCGGCGTCGTCACCGTCGAACCCGTCGACCTCGACGTAGCGGAAGCCGTGCTGGGTGAGGGTGAAGGCGACGGCGTCCTCCCCGCCCGAGAGCGTCACCCGGTCCGTGCAGGCGGCGCCGCGCAGTGGGCGCATGCCCATCTCGCCGTGCTCCAGGACCTCGGCGTGGCGCAGGGTGATGACGTCCCCGGCCCTGCCCGTCACCCTCAGGCGCACGTGGCCGGTGAGGTTCTGGCCGAGGTCGAGGACCTTGCGGCCCGAGGGGGTGGTGATGACCTCGACGGGGGTGACCTCGCCGATGACGGTCGGCATCTCCATGGTGGTGGGCTGCAGGGCGGCCTCGGGCAGGGGCAGGACCTCGACGGCCCGCTCGGCCGCCGGCGACCCGAGGGCGGGCAGGCGCAGGTCGACGTCCTGGCCGTCGTAGAGGTCGTTGGCGGTGACGTTCGAGGGGCGCCACGCCCAGCTGGTGTCGGTGCCGACGATGGTGGTGCCCTCGGCGCCGCTGAGCTCGAGCTGGGCTAGGAGCCACAGCCGCTCGCCGTAGACCGCCTCCCGCTTGGCCCAGGTCAGGTGGCCGCGGTACCAGCCGTTGCCGAGGACGACGGCGATCTCGTGCTCGCCAGGGGTGAGGGCTGCGGTGACGTCGTGGCTCTGGACGAGGACGCGGTGGCGGTACTCGGTCCACCCGGGGGCGAGCTCGTCGGTGCCGACCTTGACGCCGTCGACGAAGGTCTCGTAGGTGCCGCCGGCGGTGAGGTGCAGTCGCGCGGCGGTCGTGCCCTCGGGGACGGTGAGCCGACGTACGAGGACGGGGGCGGCGTCCGCGCGGGCGTTTCCGGGTGCGGTGACCGGGCGGGCGACCCAGTCGGAGCGATCCAGCAGGCCGGTCTCGACGACGGCGGGGGAGGACCAGGGGGAGACGGTGCCGTCCGTGCCGGTGACGCGCACCCGCCAGGTGGCGCGCTCGCGCGAGCCCAGCGGGGACAGGGGCCAGGGGTGGAAGAGGCCGGAGGCGGTGGTGAGGGTGACCGTCTCGGTCGAGGTGGGATTGCCGACGCGGCCGCGGGTCACCTCGATCTCGGCGCTCGCCTGACGCCACAGTGCGGGCGCCGTGGGGACCTGCCAGGACAGGGCGGGGGTGGCAGTCGTGCCGCCGAGGACGTCGGTCCCGGCACGGTGGTGGTCGACGCGCAGGCGCGTCGGGGCGGCGAGGGGGCCGACGGCGTCGTGCGCTTCGGGGGCGCTCTCGGTGAGCAGGGTGGTGGGCTGGTGAGTCATGCGGGCCTCCGGGTCCTCGTTGAACCGATTCAGTAGCGGGCTGCGGAGACCCTATGGCGCTCCGTGGGGCGACGTCAACCGGTGGGAGTGGGAGGTCAGGCTCGCAGCTGGGCGATGAAGGACTCGACGATGGCCGCCATGTCGAGCGAGCGGTCGAGCAGCCACTCCGTCTGTACGCCCTCGATGAGGGCGGCCAGGTACAGGGCGGCCGTCTCGACGTCGACGTCGGCGCGCAGGCGACCTGCCTCCTGTTCTGCGCGCAGGTCCTCGGCCAGCTGTGCGCGGAAGCGCCGTGCGAGCCCCGCGACATAGTCGTGAGCCGGGTGCTCGGGGTTGACGGCCTCGGCGCGCATGAGGGCGTCGAGCTGGATGAGGCCGGGAATGGAGGCGTTGTGCTCCATGATCGCGGGAATCGCGTCGAGGATGCCGCGCTCGCGCACGAGGGAGCCGCGCCAGTCGCGCTCCTCCTCCTCGCGGCGCACGAGGACGGCCTCAAGGATGGCCTCCTTGCGTTTGAAGTGGTGACGCAGGAGCGTGTGGTTGACGCCGATGGCCTCGGCGATCTGGCGCAGCGAGAGGTTCTGGAAGCCCTGCTCGGCGAAGACGGCGCAGGCGGCGGTGACGATCTCGGCGCGACGGCGCTCCCCGTTGGCGTAGCGGGTGCGACCGTCCGGTGGGGGCATGGGCGTGGTGGTCATGGCTCCTCGCTTTCGTCACGGAGCCTACTCGGCGGACATTGTCCATTCTGGCAGTGATATAGATCTCACTCAAAGTGGTGCACATTAGTTCTATGGTGACGCCACCGCACGGTTCTCACCGTGCCCCGCAACCACCGCCGACGACGCCGTCGGCCCCTCATCCCAAGGACGCACGATGAGCAACCCCACCCTCTCCGACACCGGACCGGCAGTTGACCAGGCCGCCGACCAGGCGGCCCGTGACGCCGCCGAGCTCGAGGCCGTCACCAGGAAGTTCGGCGACCCCCGCAGGACCGTCTGGCTCGTCCTCATCGCCGCCATCGGCGGCTACATCATGATGATGGGCATGGGCACGGCCCTCCAGCTGCGCCTGAGCGTCATCGACGAGGGTCTCGCCACCCTCGTCTACTCTCGCGCGACCTCCCTGTCCGCCCTGCTCATGCTCGCCGTCGTCCCCATCGTCGGGGCCCTGAGCGACCGCACCCTCTCGCGCTACGGACGCCGCCGCCCCTGGATCGTGTGCGGCTACCTCGTCGCCTTCCTGTGCTTCGCCGTCATCGGCACCTCCACGAGCTCGGCAGTCATCATCGCCGCCTACATCGTCGGTATCGCCTCCGCCCAGGCCGGCTTCAACGCCTACTCCGTCATCCCCGTCGAAGGCGTTCCCGGCAATATGCGCGGCCGCATCATGGGATTCATGGGTCTGTGCGGCGCTCTGGCCATGAGCGCGGGCTCCTACATCGCCGGCGCCCTCGTCGAGGTCTCCGCCATCCTGCTCATGACCGTGCCCCCGGCCCTCGCCATCGTCTGCGCCCTGCCGCTGCTGCTCCTGTACAAGGACCCGCGCCACAGCCGTGAGGAGATCCCCCAGGGCGGCACCCTCGACATGTTCACCCACATGTTCGTCAACCCGGTCAAGTACCCGAACTTCGGGATCGTGTGGCTCTCGCGCTTCCTCGCCGGTGCCGGCATGGCCGCCTTCCTCGGCTTCTTCGTCCTCTACCTCATCATCCGCCTGCACATGAGCCCCGCCGAGGCCGGAGCCATGGCCGGACGCCTGTCGCTCATGAGCGCTCCTGTCTCCATCGTCGTCTTCACCGCCTCCGGCTGGATCTCCGACAAGCTCGGGATGCTCAGGCCCCTGGTCGCCCTCGCCGCCGTCATCATGGCAGTCGGCCTCGTCATCGCCGCCACCTCCACGAGCGTCACCGGCTTCACCGTCGCCTGGATGGTCTTCGCCGTCGGCCAGCCCATGTACCTCACCGTCGACCTCGCCCTGTGCGCCAAGGTCCTGCCCAACGAGGCTGACGCAGGAAAGGACATGGCCGTCTTCGGTCTCGCCCTCAACCTGGGCAACGTCCTCGTCCCGGCCGTCGCCCCGACCCTGCTCGGGCCCGCCTCCGACAACTACCCGCTGCTGTGGGGCGTTGCCGCCGCCCTCGTCCTCATCGGCGCGGTCCTCATGCCCTTCGTCCGCGGCGTCAAGTAAGTCACGTAGCAACAGCACACGACAGGAGCCCCGCCATGACCCACACCCCCGTCCTCGCCAACACCGCCGTCACCGACCCCCTGGGCACCGCCGACGTGCCCGTCACCTTCCCCGAGGGCTTCCTGTGGGGCGCCGCCACCGCCTCCCACCAGGTCGAGGGGGGTAACGTCAACAACGATGTGTGGCTCTACGAGCACGTGACACCCACCATGTACCAGGAGTCCTCCGCCGACGCCTGCGACCACTACACCCGCTACCGCGAGGACATCGCGCTGCTGGCCTCCCTGGGCCTCAACGCCTACCGCTTCTCCCTGGAGTGGAGCCGCATCGAGCCGGCCGAGGGCGAGTTCTCCGACGTCGCCCTCGAGCACTACCGCGACATGCTGCGTGCCTGCCACGAGTACGGCCTGACCCCCGTGGTCACCTACCACCACTTCACCTCACCCCAGTGGCTCATCGCCCGGGGCGGCTGGGAGTCCGACGAGACCCCCGCCCTCTTCGCCCGCTTCGCCACCAGGGTCACCGAGGCGCTCGGGGACCTCTTCGAGATCGCCTGCACGATGAACGAGCCCAACCTCGCCATCCTCCTGGGCGAGCTCGGCCTGGCCGAGACGGACCCCGCCGACCGCGTGAAGAACCCCACGTGGGTTGGTGCCGGACGCGCCCTCGGCATCCCCGTAGAGCAGGTCGCCGGATTCCAGCTCACCGCCACCGAGAAGTCCTTCGAGATCAAGTGCGCCGCCCACAAGGCCGCCGTCGCCGCCATCAAGGCCGTCAAGCCCGAGATGAAGGTCGGCTGGACCCTCGCCAACTCCGACTTCCACGCCGCCCCCGGTGGCGAGGAGCGCGTCGCGACGATGGTCGAGAACAACAACCTGCGTTACCTGCGGGTGAGCGAGGACGACGACTTCGTGGGTATCCAGACCTACAACCGCACCCTCCTCGGCGCCGACGGGCCCGCCCCCGCCCCCGAGGGCGCGGTCCTCAACCCCCAGGGCGAGGAGATCTGGCCCTGGGCCATCGGCGCTGTCATCCGCCAGGCCTGGGACACCATCAAGGTGCCGATCATCGTCACCGAGAACGGCCTCAACACCGAGGACGACACCCAGCGCGTCAGCTTCCTGCGCACCGCCATCACGGAGGTCGGCAGGTGCGTGAGCGACGGCATCCCCGTCTCCGGCTACATGTGCTGGAGCGCCCTGGACAACTTCGAGTGGATCTTCGGCTACGGCCCCAAGTTCGGGATCATCGCCGTCGACCGCGCCACCCAGGAGCGCACCCCCAAGGAGTCCGCCCACCTGCTGGGCAAGATCGCCCGTAGCAACGGGGACGTGCTCGCCTGAGACATCGACTCCGACGTCGACGGCGGAGTCGGCGGGCCGGGCGGCACGACGTGCGGCCCGGCCCGTTCCTGCCCGCCCCGCCGCGGTCGGCTCAGACGCTCAGCCGGGTCCGGCCGGAGGCGAGGGGCCGTAGGGACCCGTCGGGTAGGACCAGCTCGCCGGTGACCCCCGCCGGGAGGGTGACGTCGTAGGAGACGGTGCAGCCCGCTGAGGACTCCTTGCGCTGCCAGTGCACGCGCACCTGCCCGTAGGGGGTCTCGCGCGTCGCCCCGGCCCAGGTGAGCGGCCCTCGGGTCAGCGGCGCGACCCTCACACGGGCAAAGCCGGGGGCGGCCGGGGCCAGGCCGGCCACGCGCCGGAACAGGACGTCGTCAACGGCGCCCAGCGAGTAGTGGTTGAAGGACATCGTCCCCACCGTCCCGTCGGGCAGCACCGCCGCCCAGGACTCCCAGATCGTCGTCGCGCCCTGCTCGACCTCGTAGAGCCACGACGGCATGGTGTCCTGCAGGAGCACCGCCCAGGCGAGCTCCTCGTCGCCGGAGTCGATGAGGGCGTCCAGCAGGTGAGGCGTCGACAGGAACCCTGTGTCGAGGTGGTTGCCGGCCTCGCGCACGAGCGCCGCCAGGCGCGCGGAGACCCGCCCGCGCAGCACCGGGTCCGCCACGAGGTCGAAGGCGAGCACCAGGACCTGCTCGCCCTGGAGCCCCGAGGACACGGTGCCGTCCGTGGAGACGTACTCGGCGACGACGGCGGCGCGTGCCCGGCTCCAGCGCCGCCCAGCCGGAGGGCGAGGCGGGCCCCTCGCCGTCGGCCCGCAGCCGCGGGGGCAGCTCGGTGGACGCCTGACGGGTCTGGAAGGCGACCCAGGCGCGCATCCCCTCAAGGTTATCGTCCAGGACGGTGGGGTCCCCGTATCGCTCGTACAGGGCCAGCGGCACGCGCAGGACGGCGTCGCCCCAGCCCGCGGAGACGACGATGCCGCCCGGGCCCTCCATCCCCTCCATCTGATCCGTCAGCGGCGGCCAGGGGCTCATGTTCATCACCGAGCCGTCGGGGCGCTGATCCGCCCGCAGGTTGCGCATCCAGCGTGACAGGAAGGTGTAGACCTCCGCGTTGTTGGTCGCGGCGGGGGCGAAGACCTGGGCGTCACCCGTCCACCCGGTGCGCTCGCGCTGCGGGCAGTCCGTGGGGATCCACAGGAAGTTGGCGCGCTGGGACCACACGACGTTCTCGTGCAGACGGCTCAGGCGCGCGTCCGAGCAGGCGAAGGAGCCGGTGGGCTCGAGGTCAGAGGCGATGACGACGCCGCAGGCTGCCTCCGGGGCCAGGTCTCCCGGGTAGCCGGTGACACGCACGTAGCGGAAGCCGTGGAAGGTGAAGACCGGCTCGAAGATCTCCGGGTGCTCGGGCGTGCCCGTCCCGGCCAGCACCCACACGTCACGCTGGTCCTTGTTCGGGCCGACGACGTTGGAGAAGAAGGTGCCGTCCGCTGCCAGGTGCTCGCTGTGGTCGAGGACGATCTCGGTGCCCGCGGGGCCGACGGCGCTCAGACACAGGCGCCCGGCGATGACCTGACCGAGGTCGAGGACGCTCTCGCCGGCCGGGGTCGTGAGCACCTCTGCTACCGCCAGCTCCATGACCCGGCGGGCCGGGGCGCCCCGGAAGGCCTCCAGGCGGGTGGCGGGGGACAGGGGCAGCAGCGCGGGGGCGCTACCCGCGGTGGTGGGGCCGGTGGTGCCCGTGAGCGCTGGCCTCTCGACGGGGGCAAGCAGGCGCACCCCGTTCCAGGTGGCGCCCGCGGCAACGCTCGCGGCCTCGTCGAAGCCGGGGCGGTCCCAGCCGTCGACGGCGGCGGCCAGACGGTCGTCCCGTTTCTCCCCGACGAGGATGTCGGAGTAGCGCAGCGGCCCGTCCTCGCTCGTGCGGGCGGTCGCGTCAGGGCCCAGGACGGCGGTGGTGCCGTCGGAGTAGGTCAGGTTGAGCTGCCACCAGGCCCGCAGGGTGTCGCCGTACTGGAGCGCCTCGCCCAGAGCGCCCGTGCGGCCCGCGTACCAGCCGTCGGCGAGGCGGACGCCCAGGACGTGGGGTGCGGCTGCGCCGTCGGGGGCGACGGCGGCCCGGGTCAGGGCGGCGGTGACGTCGTGGACGTCGAGCTCGGCGTACTGGGAGTAGGTGGTCCATCCCGGGGCCAGGACACTGTCGCCGACCGTAGTGCCGTCGAGGGTGACGTCGAGGACCCCCTGGGCGCTGGTGAAGAGCCGGGCGCGCGTGAGGCGGGCTGTTGCGTCGGCCGGGGTGGGCAGGACGAGCTCCTGGCGGATGAGCTTGACGGGGTGCAGGCGTGACCCGCCGGGCTCCCAGTCCGGAGCCGTGCCGTTCTCTCCGAAGACGGCGGCGAAGTCGATGGGAGGCTCCGGGGTAGCGGGCGTCTGTGTGGGCTCGACCCAGGCGGTGCGCACGTCCTCGTCCGGTCGCAGCAGGGAAGTGGAGAAGCGGGCCTCGGCCCAGAGCGTCGGCTCTGGCCGGGTGGGCGGCTCGCTGTCGGGGCGCTCGCACCAGGAGCGCACCCGCCAGGTGTAGTCGGCGTCCGAGGCGAGGGGCTCGCCGTCGTAGGTCACCCACGGGGTCGTGTAGGGCCTGCGGCCGCTGGCCCACACGGGAGGCTCTAGCGGCTGCCCGGTGGGGGTCAGGCGTCGCACCTCGATCTTGACGTGGGTGGGGGTGCGGGTGTCGGCGGCGGCCGGCTGCCAGCCGAGGACGGGGTGCTCGACGGCGACGCCGGTCGGGGCCGTGAGGTGGTCGACGGTGAGGCGGGCGGGTGCGGTGGAAGCGGTCACGACGTCCTCGATCGGCTGCCCGGGGTGGAGGTGGCGGTGGTCACGTCATCGTCTCAAGGAGGGGGGCGGAGGGGGAGGGGTGGGAGGAAGAGAGAAGGTGACGCCGGAGGGGCGGGGGTGGGGAAGACGAGCCTCCGAGTGCAGCACGAAGGGCGAGGACATCGTTGTCCTCGCCCTGAAAGGTCGCCGGGTGCTACCCGGTGGCTCGCCTTTGGCGAGTCTTAGCTCTGCTGCTCGGCCTTGAAGGCGCGCTCAGCCTCGAACTCGCGCGCAGCGGCGGCGCGAATCATGAGATCGATGTCGAAAACCATGTCGTGTCCCTCCTCTCGTGGTGCGGTGATGTGGATGTGTCGGTGGTTGAGGAACGGGTTCCCGGACCTGCCGACGTCTCCACGCTAATGACCGCTCGATAGGTGGGCAATGATTGAGGTTATGAAATGGAACATACTGGTAAAGGCGTGACGGTCGGGTGGGTCGGGGTGAGGGCGACTGGGGCTGGGCGGTGCGGTAGCGAGGGCTGGGGCGGGTGGGTTATCCACAGGGTGGTGGGTGGTGGTGGCGGTCGGGAGGGCGTGGCGGTTAGCCTCTC